>JBAWFF010000283.1:0-39190 GCA_049591635.1 Acetobacteraceae bacterium | reverse complement strand
GAGATCGATCGGCCGGGCGTGAAGGTGATCGTCAATCCCGGCGGCACCAACGAGAGCTTCGACAAGGCCACGCTCAAGCAGGCCGAGATCGTGCCGTTTCCCGACAACGCGACGATCTTCGACCAGTTGGTGGCCGGCAAGGCCGATGTGATGATCACCGACGGCGTGGAGACGCGGCTCCAGCAGAAGCTCCATCCGGAGCTGTGCGCGATCCATCCGGACAAGCCGTTCAACACCTCCGAACTGGGCTACATGCTGCCACGGGACGTGACCCTGAAATTCTTCGTCGATGAATGGCTTCACGAAATGAACCAGACCGGCGCACGGCAAAAACTGGTGGCGCAGTGGCTGGGGTGATAGCCTGACGGGGACTATGGAGGGGCCGATGGGGGCGAGTGTCCTGGCGGATCTGGCGGAGGCGCTGGAATCGGGCGGCGTCGAGGTAATCGACCTCGCCCAACTGCTCGAACCCGGAACGCCCATCATCAGCCTGCCGCCGGAGTTCGGCCAGTCCGCGCCATTCCGCATCGAGCGCATCTCGTCGTACGACGCACGGGGTCCGGCCTGGGCGTGGAGCAACCTCTCCTTCGGGGAACATACCGGAACGCATTTCGACGCGCCGGTGCATTGGATCACCGGCAAGGACCTGCCCGACAACACGCTCGACACGATCCCGCCGCGCCGCTTCGTCGCCCCGGCCAACGTGATCGACTGCACCGGCGACTGCGATGCCGATCCTGATTTTCTGCTGACGCCAGGGCGCATTCAGGCGTGGGAGGCGGCGCACGGGCGGATCGGCGCGGGAAGCTGGGTGCTGCTCCGAAGCGGCTGGTCGCGGCGCCTCGACGCGGCTTCGTTCCTGAACGCCGGCGCGACCGGCCCGCACTCGCCCGGTCCGTCGCCCGAAGCGGTCGCCTTCCTGGTCGGCGAACGCGACGTGATCGGCTTCGGGACCGAGACGGTGGGCACCGATGCCGGCCAGGCATTCGGCTTCTCGCCCCCCTTCCCGTGCCACGCTGGGATGCACGGGGCGAACAAGTTCGGATTGGCGAGCCTCGCCAATCTTGATCGCCTGCCGCCCAAGGGCGCGATCCTGATCACCGCGCCGCTTAAGATCATTGGCGGGACCGGCAGCCCGTGCCGGGTGCTCGCGCTGGTGACGCGGTGAGCTATCGCGACAATCCGGCGGCGATCCGCGCGCTGGTGCGCGATGACGCGGTGCATCGCGACGTCTACACAGACAAGGAGATTTTCCGCCTGGAGATGGAGACGCTCTGGGCGCGCGCCTGGGTCTATGTCGGGCACACGAGCCAGGTTCCGAAGCCGGGCGACTACGCTACCTGCGATATCGGCGTCGAACCTGTTTTCATGATCCGCCACACCGATTCCAGCGTGCGCGTGCTGCGCAACCGCTGCGCCCATAAGGGCGCGCGCATCGTGTCGGACCGATCGGGCAATGCCGGGCGCTTCGTGCGCTGCCCGTACCACAACTGGAGCTACCGAACCGACGGGACGCTCGCCGCCGTCCCGCTGCGCTCGGGTTACGACGAAGCGAGGCTCGCTGGCAGCGAGGCGGCGCGCGGGCTGAGCCCGGTCGCGACCGAGGTGTATCGAGGCTTCGTCTTCGCCCGCCTGTCTGCGGACGGGCCGGCGTTCCGCGACTACTTCGGCGAATCCCTGTCGTCGATCGACTACATGGTGGACCGTTCGCCCGAGGGAGAGATGGAGGTCGCGGGCGGCGTGCTGCGCTACATGCACGACTCCAACTGGAAGATGTTCGTCGAGAACCTGAACGACACGATGCACCCGATGGCGGCGCACGAATCCTCGGCGGGCACGGCGAAGCAGCTCTGGGCCGGCCAGCCGGCCGACGCGGTCAAGCCGATGGCGATCGAGCAGCTGGTGCCGTTCGCCGAGGGCTACGAGTTCTTCGACAAGATGGGCGTACGCGTCTTCGCCAACGGACACTCCTATTCGGGGGTGAACTTCTCGATCCACTCGTCTTACGCCGCGGTCCCGGAATACGAGGCGGCGATGGTCGCGGCGTACGGGGCCGAGAGGGCGCGCGACATCCTGGGCACGGTGCGCCACAACACGGTCTATTACCCGAGCCTGACCATCAAGGGAGCGATCCAAGCTATCCGTGTGGTGCGCCCGATCGCGGTGGACAAGACGCTCATCGAAAGCTGGACGTTCCGCTTGAAGGGCGCGCCCGAGGTCTTCCTGCGGCGCAACGTCACCTACACGCGGCTGATCAACTCGCCGATGTCGGTGGTCGGGCACGACGACCAGCAATGTTATCGGCTGCTCCAGGATGGGCTGATTGCCGGCGGCAACGAATGGGTCAGCTTGCAGCGCGACTACCACGACGACGAGCGTGGCGCGGCCGACCTCACGGTGAACGGCACCAGCGAGGTGTCGATGCGCAACCAGTTTCGCGCCTGGGCGGACCTGATGGCCGCGTCATGACCGAGGCCGAGGTCGCGCGCTTCCTTTATCACGAAGCCCGGCTGCTGGACGAGAAGCGGTGGGACGAGTGGTTCGCGCTGTTCACCGACGATGGTTATTACTGGGTGCCACTGGCGCGCGATCAGACCGACGCGGAGACGCACACCTCGCTCGCCTATGAGGATACGCTGCTGCTACGCCTACGGATCGAGCGTCTGAAACGCGGTGCGCCCTCGCAGCATCCTCCGAGTTGGAGCCAGCATGTCCTGCAGGCACCGGAGGTCGCGAGGGAGACCGGCGGCTGGCGGACGCGGACGCCGTTCCATTACACCGAGGCGCGCGGGGACGCGGTCCAGATGTACGCCGGCGTGGCGCTGCACGATCTGGTGGAGGAGGCTGGCGCCCCACGCATCCGGCTCAAGCGGATCAACCTCGTGAACTGCGACGCCGCGCTGCCGTCGGTGCAGTTGTTCCTTTAGCCGACGATCTTCGCCTCGAATGGGGGCAGCAGGTCCGGCGCCTCGAACTCGAGCACCCACAGATCGGGATCCCGCCCAACTTGTCGGGCGACGTAGGCGTCAGCGGCCGCGTCGTCGACCGGGGCGGCACCGGTGGCGCGGAGCCAGGCGGGAGCGTCGGCGGCGCGGACCTGCGACAGCACGCACAGCCCCTCGCGCCCGCGCAGCACCACCAGGATGCCGCCCGAATCCGGGTCGCCCTTGCGCAGCACCGCACCGGGCCGGCCGCTGATGTCGGCCAGGCGGACCGCCATGCTGACCCACAGACCGGCCTTGACACGTGCTTCGGTCATGGCGCGGCCAGGCTCCCGCCGTCGATCGGCAAGGCGTGGCCGGTGATGTTGCCGGCCTCCGGGCTCAGCAGGAAGGCGACGCTCCCGGCGACCTCCTCGGGGGTCGTGATGCGTCTTGTCGGGATGCCTGCCTCGGCTTCGGTCCGGGTGATGCCGAGATCGGCGAAGCGCGCCGCCGCCATCGCGGTGTCGGTCCAGCCGGGACAGACGGCGTTCACGGTGATGCCGCGCGGGGCGAGCGCCAGCGCCAACGCCCGCGTGTAGCCGATGACCGCGTGCTTGGCAGCGCAGTACGCGGTCTGGTCGGCGACGCCGCGCAGCCCGAGCGTCGAGGCGATGTTGACGATCCGTCCGGTCCCATCCGGCAGGCGGGCTTGCGCGGCGCTGCAACAATGATAGGTGGCGTGGAGGTTCACACCGATGATGGCGTGCCAGAGCATGTCGTCGGAGGCATCGACCGGGTTCGTGCCGGCGATCCCGGCCGCGTTCACCAACGCGTCGATCCGTTCCATGCCGGCGATCAGCGCCCGCGCCGCCGCCGGCTCGGCGACGTCGCACGCCCGGAACGTGACCCCGTCAGGGATGTGCGATGGCGCGTTTCGGGCCACCGCGACGACGCGCCAGCCCTGCGCGGCGACCCGGCGCGCCACGGCCGCCCCGATCCCGCGCGACCCGCCAGTGACCAGCGCCGTCCTCATTGCGCGGTTCCCCCGCCATCGACGGGCAGGATCACGCCGGTGATGAACGAGGCGGCATCGGAGGCGAGGAAGGCCACGACGGCGGCGATCTCCTCCGGTCGGGCGAAGCGTCCCAGCGGTACGCCCGCGCGATAGGCATCCATCGAGGACGCCGGAAACCGATCGGGATAGCGCGACGCCAGTTCGTCGATCACGCGGGCCAGCATCGGCGTGTCGGTACTGCCGGGCGCGATACAGTTCACCCGGATGCCGTCACGCGCCCAGTCGAGCGCGGCGCTGCGCGAAAGCTGCGCGATGGCCGCCTTGCTCGCCCCATACGCGGCGCTCACCTGCTTGCCGATCAGCGCCTGGTCCGACGCGACGTTGACGATCGCGCCGCGCTTGCGGGCGGCCATGCCCGGCAGCACGGCGCGCATCAGCGCGTACGGGGCCAGGAAGTTCACTCGGAAAACTCGTTCCACCTCGGCGAGCGGCGTGTCGAGCACGCTGCCGAGCACCGTCACGCCGGCATTGTTCACTAGGATATCAATCGGTCCGAGCGCGGCGGCGCGGGATTCAAGATCTTCTGTCTCGGCAAGATCGAACTCCGGCAGATCGAGACCGATGACCTCCGCGCCCTCTTGTGCGAACAACGCGGCGATTGCCGCACCGATCCCGCCGCGGTGGCCGGTGACGATCGCCCGACGTCCCGCCAGTCCGAAGCTCGTTTCCGTATGCATCCCTATCTCCGCTGGCGGTGTGTGGGGCAGACTACCGGCACCGAACATAGGACGCCCCCGGATGCGCCTCGCCACCCTGCTCATTGTCACTCTAACGCTGCTCGCGGGCGCTCGGCCCGCCACCGCGGCCGATCACGTGCGTTTCGGCCTGGATTGGACGGCGGAGGCCGAGTACGGCGGCTACTACCAGGCTCTGGCCACGGGTATCTACGCACGAAACGGGCTCGACGTCACGATCGAGCAGGGCGGCCCGCAAGTGAATCACACGCAATTGCTGCTCGCCGGGCGGCTTGATTTCAACATCACCTCCAATTCCCTGCTGGCGCTGAACTTCGTCCGCCAGGCAATCCCGTTCCGCACCGTCGCGGCGATGTTCCAGAAAGACCCGTCGGTGCTGATCGCCCATGCCGGTCAGGGCAATGACAGCTTCGCCGCGCTGAAGGGCAAGCCCATCATGATCAGCGCCGACACCCGCGCCGGGTGGTGGAGCTTCCTGAAGGCGCGCTTCGGCTACACCGACGCGCAGATCCGCCCCTACACCTTCAACCTGCAACCCTTCATCGCCAGCAAGAGCGCGATTCAGCAGGGTTTCCTCGGCTCCGAGCCGCTGTCGATCGAGCAGGCGACGGGGCAGAAGCCGGTCGTTCTGCTGGTCGCCGACGCCGGCTACAAAGGCTACGCCAGCCTGATCGGCACGTCGGACAAGATGATCGCCCAGCATCCCGATATCGTGCAGCGTTTCATCGATGCCTCGATCGAGGGCTGGTACTCCTACCTGGACGGTGACCCGTCGCCGGCCAATGCGGCGATCAAGAAGGCCAACCCGGAGATGACGGACGCGCTTCTGGCGTACGGGCGCGCGTCCATGAAGGAGCACGGCATCCTCGAATCCGGTGACGCGCTGAAGGAGGGGATCGGCGCGATGACCGATGCGCGCTGGAAGGCGTTCTACGACGAGATGGCCGAGGTCGGGCTGTATCCGAAGGGGATGGACTACACGAAGGCCTACACGCTGCAATTCGTGAACAAGCGGGTGGGGATGCAGGCGAAGCAATAGCCCGTGCTGCATCTGTCCGGCATCGGGCGACGATTTCCGAACGGGACGGAGGCGTTGCGCGACGTCGCGATCGACATTGCAGACGGGGATTTCCTGGCCCTGCTCGGCCCATCCGGCTGCGGCAAATCAACGCTGCTGCGCCTGATCGCCGGTCTCGACCAGCCGGATGCCGGACGGCTCGAGTGGCGGGATGGGCACCCGCCCCAGCCCGGCGAGATCGGCTTCGTATTCCAGGACGCCACCTTGCTGCCCTGGGCCACCGCCGAGGAGAACGTGTTTCTTCCACTCCGCCTGCGCGGGTTCGATGCCGCACGCGGGATGGCGGAGGCGCATGCCGGGCTGGCGCGCGTCGGGCTGGCGGGGTCCGAGCACGTCCGTCCGGGGGCGCTGTCGGGCGGAATGCGAATGCGCGTGTCGATCGCGCGCGCTCTCGTCACCCGCCCCAACCTGCTGCTGATGGACGAGCCGTTCGCGGCGCTGGACGAATTCACCCGCCATCGGCTGCAAGCCGACTTGCTGACGCTGTGGCGCGAGCTTGGCTGCACCATCGTGTTCGTCACCCACTCTATCTATGAGGCGTCATTCCTCGCCCGGCGCATCGTTCTGATGTCGCCCCGGCCGGGGCGCATCGTGCGCGAAATCGCCTCCAGCCTGACTCCCACCCCGGAGACTCGACTCGACCCGGCCTACGCAGCGCTGGTGGCAGAGGTCACGCGCGGGATGGAAGCGGCGCTCGGCGCATGAGGCCTTGGCTCCTTCGCGCCGCGCCCGCGCTGTTCGGCGTGCTTGTGCTGATCGTGTGGGAGGGCGCGGTGCGAGTACTGCACATCCCGCCCTATCTGTTTCCCGGTCCCATCGCGATCGTCGGCGCCTTCGTAAGCGATCCCGTGGGCTTGCTGGGGTCGCTGCTGTCCACGCTGATCGTCACCTTCGTCGCGCTGGCGGTGGCGGCGATCCTCGGGCTGGCGATGGCCATCGCGGTGGAGGTCAGCGCGCTGGCGCGCGCCGTCGTGCAGCCGTGGGCGGTGATCCTGCAGGTCACCCCGATCGTCGCGATCGCGCCGCTCATCATCGTCTTGGTGGGTGAACCGTTCGTCTCGCTTGTCGTCTGCGCCACCATCGTCGCGTTCTTTCCGGTGTTCGCGACGACCGCCGCCGGCCTCGCCTCGGCGCCGCCGGAACTGGGCGATCTGTTCCGCCTCTACGGCGGCGGGCGCTGGCGGACCATGCGGCTGCTGCGGCTGCCCGCCGCCGTCCCGTACTTCCTCTCCGGCTTGCGTATCTCGGGGGGTCTCGCGTTGGTCGGCGCTGTGGTCGCCGAGTTCGTCGCCGGCTCCGGCGGGTTCGCATCGGGCCTTGCCTATCGCATCCTGGAGGCGGGTTACCGGCTGGAGATCCCGCGCATGTTCGCCGCCCTCGTGCTGCTCGCACTCGCCGGCATTGCGATCAATCTCGGGCTGGGCGGACTGGAGAGGCTGGTGATGCGCGCGCGCGGCGGCGCCTGAATCAGGAAGACGGCGCCGCCTGATGGTCGAGAGCGCGTAGCGCTTCCTCAAGGGCGGCGCGGGTGCGCGCGGTCGCGGTTGGGTCGAGGTTCTCGACATCAAGGAACAAATGCAGCCCGGTCGCGCTCTCGCTGATGATGCGACCCTGCGAGAGATCTCCGAGCACACCTACGATCGCGTAGGGCGCCACCTCGCGGCTCAACCCTTTCATGGCGATCGGCGCCAGCGCGCGGACCTGAACGAGATCGCGGACATGCGCGTGGGTCTCGTAACTCATGACGATGCCGCCGGGCTCGGCGATCCCTTGCAGGCGGGCGGCAAGGTTGGCCTCGGCGCCGATGATCGTGTATTCCATCCGCTCGGCGCTGCCGAAATTCCCGACATTGCAATAGCCGGTATTGATTCCCATTCGGGCTTGGAACGGGTGCTCGATGCCGCGCGCCCGCCATTGGACGTCGAGCTGCGAGAGCCGGCGCTGCATCGCGACCGCCATCCCCAGGCAGGCGCGCGCATCCTCGGTGACTCCCCTGGATTCAGGATCGCCGAAGAAGACGAGCATTGCATCGCCGATGAACTTGTCGACCGTGCCTCCATGTTCCAACGCGATCGTCGACATCTCGGTCAGGTACTCGTTCAGGAGCGCGGCCAGCTCCTCCGGCTGCAGTCGCTCGGTCGTCGCCGTGAAGTCCTTGATGTCGGAGAAGAAGATCGTCAGCTTCTTGCGCTCGGTCGCGATCGCGACATCCCGCTCGCCGCTGAAGATGCTCTTGTATATCTGCGGCGACAGGTATTTCGCGAGCTTCATGGAGATCGCGGCGAGGAAGTTGTTGGCCTCGGTCAGCTCGCCGTTGATGCCGCTGATGAGCGCCGCCTGGCGTCGCTGCACGACGAGGAAGGTGGCGCCGATCCCCGCGGCGAGGAGGAAATAGCCGAGGAGATACTTGAAGGCGAAGATGTTCGTCGCGGTGGGCTGGCGTACCGTGACCTCCTGAATGCCGCGCACATCGCCGACCTTCCAGTCGCGCTTCGGGCTGTCGGGGTCCGTGTTGTGGCAGGCGACGCAGGTCGCGCCCATGATGATCGGCGCCGCTACCCGGACCTCGCTATCGAAGATCGAACCGGATGTCCGAATGATCGGAGATTGCGAGCTTTGTCGCAGTTCATTGATCGCCCCTCTCTCGAATGCGTCGAGGTGATGCGGAGCCCTTCCCTTGAAAGGAAGGTCGGAGACGAACCGGTAGCCGACCGTGCCGTCTTGCGCGCTGATAAGCTTGCCCAACTCGATCGAAAGAGTCGCGGGGATCGGAATTGCCCCTGGAATTTCCCGGAAGTTTTGCGCGGCGATCACCGTGCCATGCGCCTGCATCACGCGATCGACGACGTTGGTCGCGTAAAAGTCACGAATGACATCGATGATGCGGCTGACATCGTCGGCCTGGTCGCGGAGGATGCGTTCGCTCAGCACCCGTAAATCAAGCCAGGCCGCGAGGGGCAGGCCGAGGAGCAGTATCGCCACGAGCACCGCGGCGTAGCGGCTGCGCAGGCCGTATCCTTGCGCCCTCCTTGCCTTCATTCCGGCTCTCCAATGGCATCATCGTATCGGAGGCGAAGGCCGGGAGGCAAGCTCGCGCGGCGGCGCCTGAACACGGATCAGCGGACAAGCCAGGATCGCGTCGGCGTCGAGGTTGGAATGCACCCGCGCGCACGGTCCGACGCGCGCGAGGCCGTACGCGCCGAGCGCGCGATCGGCCTCGCCTGGCTGATCACCCGGCGATTCGAGGCCCCACAACGGACCCGCGTGGCGCATGATCGTATCGGCCGCTGCCCGGGCGAGCGCGGTGTCCTCGCCCGGATGCAGCAGGTTGGAGTTCGCGCCCACAAATCGGATCGAGGCGGGGACGAACGCCGCGACATAGGCCATCGGTGAGGGATCGAGCAGCAGGACCAGCGTGTGGGCGGGGAACCGAGGCGGACGTACGTCGGCAGCGAGCGGCCCGGACACGCGGCCCCAATTCGGGTAGATCGTGATCGAGGCGATCGCCGCGAAGACGGGAGCGAGGACTCGAACACGCAAGGGCGCAAGAGCGAGCGCGATCGATATGCCCGCCAGAAGCTCCAATGTCGCGGTGTAGCGCAGGATCGAAAACCGCGCCTCCCAGGCGATGAAGGCGACAACCCAGAAGGCCAGCAGGGCCCGTATCGGTGACGGTGGAAGTTCGCGGCGGAACGCGGCACGCGCCAGCACGACAAGCCAGCCGACCCCGGCAAGGGCGAGGCGGGGATCGCGCACAGCCAATTCGGAGGTCAGCCTGCTTGGGCGAAACGCCCAGAAGAACGGGAAGAAGATCGCGTGCAGCGCGTCCTGAGGCAGAAAGCGGGTGTCGGTCATCGGCGCTGGCGCCACCCACGCCGAGCGGAACATTTCATTGAAGTAAGGGAATAGGGGGTTCCCGGTATGCACCCAGACGTTCCACCACCACGGGCCGGCGACAAGCAGCGCTCCCACCGCCACGCCCATTGCCAGGGAGGGGAGGGACCGCCACCGTGCGGTCGCGAGCAGCGCGGCCGCGAGGCCGATGGCGTAGGGCGCGAACGTCAGCTTCAACCCGAGCGCGATGCCGGCGAGGCAGCCTGCCCGCAGACTTCTCCCGCACGGCATCGCAAACGCCGCCAGCACCAGACACTCCGGTACCGCTTCGCTCATCGCGGTCCCCAGGGTCGATAGCCCCGTCGCGCCTGTCGCCCCGAACAGCACGGCGAGCATGGCGGCACCGAGCGGCAAACCAACCCTCAGGGCGACCCCCAATGCCAGCCATGCGGCGAGCGCGAGCGGCAATGCGAGCAGCACCGCCAGGATCGTCGGATGCGTGTTCAGAGCCTCGCGGAGCACGAACAGAGCCGCGTCGGAAGCCGGCAGATAGTAGCTCTGCAGCTGCGCCGGCGCGATGTCCCGCCAGAGCGTGCCGCTCAGCGCCGCGTGCCCGTCATAGAGATGGTAGTTGCGAAGGTCCCAGCTCGCGTCCGCGCCGAGCCATGCCGATAGCGCACAGAAAATCGCCGCGAACGGCAAGAATGCCCAGAGCGGAGCACGGGTGGTCATGCGCGACCCTGCCTCGTCCAAGTTAGGGTGCGGTTAACCGCACCCGGCGAACGGGCGTTCCGGTTTGCCTCCTCAGCCGGAACGGGTCAGCATTGGCGCATCAACAGCGAAGGCACACGTCCATGGAATTCGGCGCCTCGATCTTCTTCACTGATTACTCGATCTCCCCGGCCGAGCTTGGCGTCGCCCTGGAGGAGCGCGGTTTCGACTCGCTGTGGGCGGCGGAGCACTCGCACATTCCGGTGCCCCGGCGCACCCCGCCACCGAGCGGCGGCGAACTCGCGAAGCGGTACTACGATGTGATGGACCCGTTCGTCACCCTGACCGCCGCGGCGGCGGCCACGAAGAAACTCAAGGTCGCCACCGGAATCTGCCTGGTCATCCAGCGCGATACGATCCAGACGGCGAAATCGGTCGCCTCGATCGACCAGGTGAGCGGTGGGCGGTTTCTATTCGGTATCGGGGGCGGCTGGAACGTCGAGGAGATCGAAGCCCACGGCACCGTCTTTGCTACCCGCATGAAGAAGATGCGTGAGCAGATCGAGGCGATGAAGGAGATCTGGACGAAGTCGACGGCCGAATACAAGGGCGAACTGGTCCAGGTCCCGTCGATGATGACCTGGCCCAAGCCGACGCAGAAACCCTATCCGCCGATCCTCGTCGGCGGCGCCTTTCCTTGGGCGGCGCGGCGCGCGATCCGCTACGGCGACGGGTGGTTCCCGAACGCGAGCAGCGGCAAGCCGGACGAGTACATGCCCCGGTTCCGGCAGATGGTAACCGAGTCAGGGCGTGACCCGCAGTCCATGCCGGTAACCATCGGCGGCTGCCCCGATGACCTTGCCGAGTTGCGGCGATTCCGCGACCTCGGGGCCGCCCGGGTGAACGTCAGTCTAGCCTCGGAGCGAGCGGATCAGATCCTTCCGGTCCTGGACCGCTGGGCGGGGTTCATGCGCCAACTACGCGCCTGACCCTGCGTACCAGGCCATCGCCGCCTCCACCCCGCCGCGTCCGTGCGGGATGGCGGCGACGCGCAGGCTCATTTCGACAACGGTGAGCGCACCCAACACCATCGCCTCGTTGAGATCGCCCAGATGGCCGATGCGGAATACCCGCCCGTGGAGCGGACCAAGCCCGCCGCCGAGGGAGACGTTGTAGCGTTGCCGCGCGACCTTGCGCACGGCCTCGGCGTCGGAGCCGTCCGGCATCCAGACGGCGGTGACCGAGTCCGAATATCGTGTCGGGTTGGTGCAGAACAGCTGCGGTCCGTTGTTGCCGGCCCAGACCTGAACCGCGCGGCGCACACCCTCGGCGAGGTGGTGGTGGCGGGCGACGACGTTGTCGATCCCCTCCTCCTCGATCAACCGGAGGCCTTCGCGAAGCCCATAGAGCGAGTTGACCGGCACGGTCCCGATGAAGCTCATGTGCGGCGTCTTGGCCTGCATCAGCGTCCAGTCGAAATAGAAGCGGCTGAGCCTGGCGGTCTTGTGCGCCGCCATCGCCTTGTCCGAGACACCGGTGAAGCTGACGCCCGTGGGGCACATCAGCCCCTTCTGGCTGCCGCCGACCACGCCGTCGACGCCCCAGTCATCCATGCGAAACTCGAGGCTGCCGAGGGACGAAATCGTATCGACCAGCAGGAGCGCCGGATGACCCGCCTCGTCCATTGCGCGGCGCACTTCTTGGACCGGCGTGAACAGACCGGTCGCGGTCTCGTTGTGGACGACGCAGACGGCGCGGATCTTGTGCCCGCGATCCTCGGTCAGCGCCGCCTTGACCTGCGCCAGATCGACGCCGCGCCGCCAGTCGGCGGCGACAGTGCGAACCTCCACCGCGTGGGCAGTAGCCATCCGGGCCCATTCCTCGGAGAAGTAGCCTGATTCGAGTACCAGGATCGTATCGCCGGGCGACAGCAGGTTGGTCAGTGTCGCCTCCCAGGCGGCGTGCCCGGAGCCGGTGTACATGAATAGATGATGGCGGGTGCCGAGTACGCGCTTCAGGCCGGCCACGGCCTCATGATAGATTCCGATGAAATCAGGGTCGTGGAAGTCGATCGTCGGGCGGTCGATGGCACGCAACACCGAGTCCGGAATGTTGGTCGGGCCGGGATTGGCGAAGAACTGGCGGCCACGAAGGACTTTCGGCTTGGTAGCGCTCACTGACGGCTCCTGTGTGGTTCCCACTTCCAGCGGCATCGTCTTCTCCGGGATCATAGTCAACTCGGCTGGCCGAGGCGTTCGATTATCGCCAACGCGGCCGCCGGATTGCGCGCCTTGAAGCCGCTGATGACATAGAGGAAGACATCCCTACCGGCCTGAGGCGCCGGCGGGGTGGTCAAGGTCTTCAATCCATCGGATATGCCGCCGGACGCCCAAAGACGGGCGCGGCCGGTCCACACGGCGAGCGCGTCAGGGGAGTAGCCTGTCGCTTCGGCCTCGCGCGTTCCCATGATGCGGGCATAGACGAAGGGCGCCGAGATGTCGGCGATTTGCGGATACTCGGAGTCCGCCGCGATCACGATCGCGACGCCGTGGTTTTGGGCCAGCGTGACGAAGTCCGGGGTGCGAAAGCTGTCGTGACGCACCTCGACGGCATGGCGGATCGTCCGTCCGTCAACCCGTTTCGGCAAGAGCTCGAGAAACCTCTCGAAATCCTCGGGATCGAATTTCTTGGTGGGCATGAACTGCCAGTTTATCGGCCCGAGCTTGTCCTTCAGCTTCATCACGCCGCTAGTGAGGAACCGCTCGATGGAATCTCCTGCCTCCGCCAAGGCGCGGCGATTCGTCGCGAATCGGGGACCCTTGAGGGCGAAGACGAAATCGTCGGGGGTCTCGTCGTGCCATTTGGCGAAGCTCTCGGGCTTCTGGGATCCGTAATAGGTCCCGTTGATCTCGATCGAGGTCACTTTGCGGCTGGCGTATTCCAGCTCGCGCTTCTGGGCGAGACCGTCGGGGTAGAATTCGCCTCGCCAGGGGCCGTAGGTCCAGCCGCCGATTCCGATCCGGATGCGATGCGTTGCATCATTCGGCATGCTTGGTGCTTCCTGGCCGACGACTCGAGATCGTGAAGGCGGAGGGAACAAAGTGGTGGGCGCAGCAGGGCTCGAACCTGCGACCCGCTGATTAAGAGTCAGCTGCTCTACCAACTGAGCTATGCGCCCCACCGAGCGTGGCCGGGCACATAGCAAGCCCGGCGGCGCTTTGGAACCCCTCGGCGGATCAGGGCCACCGCACCTCCGGGGGCAGGCTCATCAGGATGGCCTCGATGTTCCCGCCGGTCTTCAGGCCGAACAGGGTACCGCGGTCGTAGAGCAGGTTGAACTCCACGTAGCGCCCGCGCCTGACCAGTTGGTGCGCGCGGTCCTCCGGGGTCCAAGGCTCGCCCATTCGCCGGCGGACGATGGCCGGATAGACGTCGAGGAATGCCGTCCCTACGTCGCGCACAAAGGCGAAATCCGCCTCGGCGTTGCCGCTGTCGAGGTGGTCGAAGAAGATCCCGCCGACGCCGCGCGCCTCATTGCGGTGCGGCAGGAAGAAGTAGCGGTCGCACCACGCCTTGAAGCGAGGGTAGTCGCCGGGGCCGTGCCTCTCGCAGGCGGCGCGTAGTGCGGCGTGGAAAGCGGCGGCGTCCTCCTGGCTTTCGGGAGCTTGGAGGCGCATCGGTGTCAGGTCCGCTCCGCCGCCGAACCAGCCGCGCGAGGTGATCAGCATCCGCGTGTTCATGTGCGCCGCCGGCACCTTCGGGCTGCACGGATGCGCGACCACGCTGATCCCGCTTGCCCAGAAGCTTGGGTCCTCGGCCGCTCCCGGGATCTGGGCCCGGAACTCTGGACTGAACTCGCCGGTCACGGTGGAGACGTTGACGCCCGCCTTCTCGAACACCCGCCCGGTCAGCAGGCTCATCACCCCGCCGCCGCCCGGTCCGGCGCCCTCGGTCGGCCGCGTCCAAGGCGTGCGCCGAAACCGTCCCGCCGGCTGGCCGGCATCCCCGTCGTCCTCGATTGCCTCGAAGACGGCGCACAGCCGATCGCGCAGCGTTTCGAACCACGCTCGCGCGGCGGCGCGCAGCGCCGCGTGCGGCACGGCGGACGGGAAGGGGAGGGGATCGATCATCGGGGTCTTGTTCCGGAGGCTTTGACGGGTTAGGCGGATGCCGCGCCGTGTTGCGGGGGCGAAGCGCGGCCCCTACCATGCGCCGCCGCCGCAACGAGGAACGCCTGACAATGGCCGGATTGCATAATAGCGACTACAAGAACCCGGTACTCAACTGGATCGACACCCGCCTCCCGATCCTCAGCTTCATGCACAAGGAGTACGGGACGTTCCCAACACCGAAGAACTTCAACTATTTGTGGAATTTCGGCGCGCTGGCGACCGTGACGCTGGTGGTGATGATGATCACCGGCATCTTCCTGGCGATGAACTACCAGCCGAACACCACGCTCGCGTTCGACTCGGTCCAGCACATCATGCGCGACGTCAATTACGGGTGGATGATCCGCTATATCCACCAGAACGGCGCCTCGATGTTCTTCATCGTCGTGTATGTCCATATTTTGCGCGGGATGTACTACGGCTCGTACAAGAAGCCGCGCGAGCTGTTGTGGATGCTGGGCGTGGTGATCCTGCTGCTGCTGATGGCGACCGCGTTCATGGGTTATGTGCTGCCCTGGGGCCAGATGTCGTACTGGGGTGCGACGGTCATCACCAACCTGTTCTCCGCGTTCCCGGTGGTCGGGCACGGCATCGTGACCCTGTTGTGGGGCGGGTTCAGCATCGACAATCCGACGCTCAACCGCTTCTACGCGCTACATTATTTGCTGCCCTTCATCATCGTGGGCGTGGTCTTCCTGCACATCGCGGCCCTGCATATCACCGGGTCGAATAACCCGCTGGGGATCGATCCCAAGGGTCCGCAGGACACGCTGCCGTTCCATCCGTACTACACCGCCAAGGACAGCGTCGGGCTGTGCGCGTTCCTGGCGATCTGGGCCTTCATCGTGTTCTTCGCGCCCAACATCCTAAGCGATCCGAACAACTTCATCCCCGCCAACCCGTTGCAGACGCCGCCCGACATCGTGCCGGAATGGTACTTCCTGCCGTTCTACGCGATGCTGCGCTCGGTACCGAACAAGCTCGGCGGCGTCTGCGTCATGTTCTCTTCCATCCTGGTACTGTTCTTCTTGCCTTGGCTCGACACCAGCCGCGTCCGCAGCGCCCGCTTCCGGCCGATCTTCCGTCAGCTGATCTGGGTGTGGGTCGTCGCCTGCATCGGCCTCGGCGCGGTCGGCGCGCACCCGCCGGAAGGGATTTGGGTCATCATCGGGCGTATCTGCACCCTGTACTATTTCCTCCACTTCCTGGTGATCCTGCCGCTGCTTGGCAAGCTCGAGAAGCCGCTGCCGATGCCGGACAGCATCAGTGTCGCGGTCATGCGCGGCGGCGGACCGCTGCCGGCGGGCGCGGCCGCAAAACCGATGGAGAAGGCGTGATGCGGTCCCTTCGTTCGACCTTGGCCGCGGCGCTCCTTGGCCTGTTCACCGTGCTTGCCCCGGCGCTTGCGCAGGAGGCTCCGCTTCCCAACGAGTCCTGGAGCTTCGGGGGCCTGTTCGGCAGCTATGACCTCGCCGCCGCGCAGCGCGGGTTCTGGGTCTATTACAAGGTCTGCTCCGCTTGCCACACGATGAACCAGATGCATTACCGAGACCTCGCCGGCATCGGGATCAGTGAGGCGCAGATCAGGGCGATCGCCGCCGGCGTCACGGTACCGCAGGGCATCAACGACCAGGGCGAGGAGACCACCGGACCCGCGTTGCCCGCCGATCAGTTCCGCGCGCCGTTCCCGAACGAGCAGGCGGCGCGCGCCGCCCTCGGTGGCGCGTTGCCCCCCGACCTGTCGCTGATCGTCAACGCGCGGGAGGGCCACGCCAACTACGTCTATGGGATCCTGACTGGATTCGTGGACCCCCCGAAGGGCTTCGAGGTGCCGGCGGGACGATACTACAACGAGCAGTTCCCCGGCCATCTGATCGCGATGCCGCCGCCGCTGCACGATGACGCCGTGACCTATGCCGACGGCACGAAAGCGACGGTGCCGCAGATGGCGCATGACGTGGTGACCTTCCTGGCCTGGACGGCCAACCCGGAACTGGTCCAGCGCAAGCAGATCGGCGTGCGCGTGGTGCTGTTCCTGCTGCTGATGACCGGCCTGACCTATGCCGCGAAGCGCAAGGTGTGGGCCGACGTGCATTGACGGAGGTACCGCCCGTCATCGGGATACTTGGCGGGTCCGGCCTCTATGACATCGAGGGGCTCGAGGAGAAGTCCTGGCGGCAGGTGAGCACGCCCTGGGGCGAGCCGTCCGATGCCCTGCTGTTCGGGCGGCTTGGCGGCGTGTCGTGCGTGTTCCTACCCCGGCACGGGCGCGGACATCCGCTGTCGCCTTCGCATCTGAACTATCGCGCCAATATCGACGCGCTGAAGCGTTCCGGCGTCACTGATGTGCTTTCGCTGTCGGCGGTCGGCAGCCTGAAGGCGGAGTTGCCGCCCGGGCATTTCGTCATCGTCGATCAGTTCATCGACCGGAGCTTCGCCCGCGAGAACAGCTTCTTCGGCGCGGGCGTGGTCGCGCATGTCTCGATGGCCAACCCGGTCTGCGCGCGCCTCGGCGACGCGCTAGAGGCGGGGGCACGCGGCCTTGGGCTGCCGGTCGCGCGCGGTGGCACCTACCTCGTGATGGAGGGACCGCAATTCTCCACCAAGGCCGAGAGCACGCTCTATCAGAGCTGGGGATGCAGCGTGATCGGCATGACCAACATGCCGGAGGCCAAGCTCGCGCGCGAGGCGGAGCTTTGCTACGCGACCGTTGCGATGGTCACCGACTTCGACTGCTGGCATCCCGAGCACGAGCACGTGACCGTCGAGGCGATCGTCAAGGTGCTGCTGGCGAATGCCGACGAGGCGCGCGCGCTGGTGGGCGCGGCGGTCCCGGGGCTGGGGCGACCGCGAGGCCGCTGTCGGTGCGGCTGCGATCGGGCGCTCGACAACGCGGTCATCACCGCGACCCACATGCGCGATCCGGCGTTGGTCGCGAAGCTCGACGCGGTCGCCGGCCGGGTTCTGCGGTAACGGCCATGGAGACCCCCTCCGTCGCGCTGGCCTTGCAAGGCGGAGGGTCGCATGGCGCGTTCACTTGGGGTGCGCTCGATCGGCTGCTCGACTCGGTGGAGCACGGCGAGCTGCGAATCAGCGGATTCAGCGGCGCGAGCGCCGGGGCGATCAACGCCGCGCTGTGCGCCACGGGCCTCGCCGTCGGTGGACCGAAGCTCGCCCGCGCCAAGCTGCGTGGCTTCTGGGACGACATGGTGCGGCGCGGCGCCTCGGCCGGTAACGCGCTGTTCGGCTTTGCCGACCCTGGCTTGTTCGGGCTCAATATCGACTGGAGTCCCGGGGCGATCCTGCTGGAGGCGGCCGGGCTCGTCGTTTCACCCTACACCAACCCCTTCTACGTCGATGCGCTGGCGCCGCTGCTTCGGAATGCGTTCACCGCGGCGGACCTGGTGGCGCTGAACGGTACCAAGGCGCCGCGGCTGTTCGTCTCCGCCACCGATGTCGGCACCAACGCGCTGAAGATATTCACCCAGCCCGAGCTGTCCATCGACACGTTGCGGGCCTCGGCGTGCCTGCCATCGGAGTTCCGCTCGGTGCAGATCGGCGATACGTTCTATTGGGATGGCGGCTATCTCGGCAATCCGGCGCTCGATCCGCTGCTGGATGTCGCCGACGATTTGCTGCTCGTTCTCATCAACCCGCTCGCCTACGATCATGCGCCGCCGACCAACGCGCGGCAGATACTCGATCGGCTGAACCAGATCACCTTCAATGCGTCCCTGGTGCTGGAACTGAACGCGATCGAGGCGGTCAACAAGGTGCTGGCCGCGCAAGCCACGGCCGAGGGGCGCTATCGGCAGATTCGGTTGCACATGATCCAGAACGAGCGATTCATGCAGACGTTGGGATTCGTCTCCAAGAGCAGTACGTCGGCCACGCTGATCGAGACGCTGTTCGGGAAGGGGCGGGAGGCGGCGGATCGTTGGCTCGGGGCGCATCGGCGGGATATCGGCAAGGCGTCCTCGTGTGATCCGAAAGCGGCGCTGATCGGGCCCGTCCTCAAATCGCGGCGCTAGGGCATGGTGCGGCTTACCCCTCCCCCTAACCTCCTCCCGCAAGGGCCGGACCATCGCATAATGACTGCCAACACCGTCATGCCCGCGAAAGGATTGTGCTGCGAAACTCTTCTCGCGACGCGAGCTGACGTGATTCACTCCCCTAGCGTCACGAGGAGGGAGCGAATGGCGGGTCAGCTTGGGTTTGCGGAGGCCTTCGTTTCGTCGTGGCTGGGGCGGAACCAGCGGCTTGAAGAGCTGCACGGGTTGGTGGACTGGGCGCCGATAGCGGCGATTGCCGGTCGGCTTCGGCCGGGCGATATGGGCCGGCCGCCCTATGAGCCGTTGTCGATGGTGCAGGCGCTCTATCTTCAGGCGCTCTATGATTTGTCGGATCGCGGGCTGGAGGAGGCGCTGCTCGATCGGCTGTCGTTTCGCCGCTTCCGCGGCTTCGCGCTTGACGCCGAGACCCCGGACGAGACCACCCTCTGCCGCTTCCGCAAGCTCGCGAGCGAGCAGCAAGTGGCGCAAGCGTGCTTCGCGGCGATCACGCGCCAGCTCGCCGCCCGCGGGCTGGTGGCGCGCAAGGGCACGTTGATGGACGCCACCATCGTCAAGGCGCGCCACAATCGGCCGCCGCTCGAGGCGGGACGCGGCGCCTCTCACCCGAACGAGCCCGACGCGGGCTGGACCGCGAAGGGCGGCAAATCGCATTTCGGCTACAAGCTGCATGTCGGCATGGACGCCGGCGGGCTGGTGCGCCGGGCGGTCCTCACCTCCGCCGCGGTTTACGAGAGCGAGGCGGCCGATGCGCTCATCTGCGGCGACGAGGCGGCCGTCTACGGCGATCGTGCCCACGAGCAGAAAGCCCGGCGAGCGCGGCTCGCGGCCAAGGGCATCAAGGACCGCACCATGCGACGGGCCAACAAATGGCACCCGGTGCTGCCGCCTTGGCAACGCAAAGGAAATCACCTGATCGCCCGCCGGCGCGCCCCGGTCGAGGCGGTGTTCAGCACCCTCAAACGACATTACGGGTTCGCGCGAGCGCGATACGCATCCCTCGCCCGCAATGCGGCGCGTGCTTTCGCCGCCCTGACCATGCTGAACCTGCTGCGGTCCAGAACCAGACTCGCCGCCACATGAGCACAAGCCCTCAGCCGACCCGCCGAAGCCCTTCCCAAGCCTCCTCCGGGTGGTTCCCCGCAGGCTCGCCCGCCGCCTCCCCATTGTCACCGCCCGCCTCCGACCCTACGGCGCGACTTTCGCAGTACAATCCGAAAGCGGGTATCCACGACTTTACGAGCGACCAAAGGAGGACGTGGATACCCGCATTCGCGGGCATGACGGCGGTAAATTGGTCCGGGTAGCGGGCACGGCGCGGCGTGGCAGAGATCGGTTTCTATCATCTGACCCGCACCACGACCGAGCAGGCGTTGCCTCGGTTGTTGGCGCGGGTGCTGGGCGAGAACGGGCGAGCGGTCGTGCAGTGCGCCGATCCCGCCCGCCTCCGCGCATTCGACACCGCACTGTGGGCGGCCGAGCAATGGCTGCCCCACAACGGCGCTCCCGACGAAGATCCCGACCTCCAGCCGATCTGGCTCACCGCGACCGACGCCCCCGCGCCCAACGGTGCGAGGTTCCTGTTTCTGGTTGACGGCGCCGAGAGCGAGCGTCTTGACGCCTACACGCGCATCCTCGACCTGTTCGATGGAAGGGATGCGATCGCCACGGAGGCTGCCCGCACGCGCTGGACCACGGCGCGCGACGCCGGCCATGCGCTCACGTACTGGCGCCAGACCGAGCGGGGATGGGAGAAGGGGCTGTAGCCGGCTACCATCACGCTCTAGCAGCCTGTCGGGTTTGAGGGTTGCGGGATGGGGGGGTGAGCGATGCTTGCGGGCGATTAGGAGACCTGTGCGCGGATGGGTGTTGGCGACGCGCAAAATAGCTGATTCTATAAGCTCTCCCGAGAGGAGAGTGCATCGTGGCGTATCGTTCAATCGGTCAGGAGAGCTTGGGCATCGCGCCGCTGTCGCGATCGTCGTCGTCTCTCGACAAGCTTTCCGAGCTGATTGACTGGAGACCGATCGCAACCCTGCTGAAGCCGCTCTACCCGGCGATCAAGGGTGAACCCGCCTGGCCGCCGTTGGCCATGTTCAAGGCGCTGCTTTTGGCGGTGTGGTATGATTTGTCCGACGTCAAACTCGCCGAGGCGCTCGACGATCGTGCTTCCTTCCGGCGCTTCCGCGGCTTCTCGGGTAGCGAGGCGACACCGGAGCGCACGGCTTTTGTGCGATACCGCAAGGCGCTGATCGCGCATGGACTGGACCGCCGGCTGTTCGAGACGGTCACCGCCGAGCTGAAGGCCAAGCGGTCACGGTGAAGATGGGCACGCTCGTGGATGCCACGATCATCGCCTCGGCAAGCGAGGCGGACCACGACGGGCACTGGGTCAAGCACAAGGGTCGGGCCGCGGTGCATGGCTTCAAGGCGCATGTCGGCGCCGATGCCAACACGGCGTTGGTCGAGAAGGTTTCCGTGACGCCGGCCAATGTCAACGACGGGCGTGCCGGTCCCGATGCCTTGCCCGACGATCCGGGTGAGGTGTTTGCCGACAGTGCCTATCGGGGCTCGCACTTCGGCGATGCCGTTCGGGCCAAGGGTGGCACGCCGCGCATCGTCGTGACCGCGATGTGGGGTCGCGACGAGCAGGAAACACTCGCCCAGCTCGACGCCTGGAACGCGCCGATCCACCGCGTGCGTGCCAGGGTCGAAAAGATCTTCGGCACGTGGAAACGCTGCTACGGTCTGCGTCGGATGCGATGGCGAGGCCTCGCCAAAGCCGCCGCCCAAGTGCACCTCACCGCCACCGCCTACAACCTCAAGCGCACACTCAATATCCTCACAGCGTAACAGCCGCGCCGCCCGCGCAGCTGGAAACTGACCTACCCCAACGCGCCGCGCCATCCGCATATTTGCACGCAATTTCAGAGCTCTACACCCATCCGCGCACAGGTCTCATTACGCTCCAGTGGCAACGGGTACTAGGCCGCCCCTTTCATCGCCATGGTCGCGTCGATCTCGGCCATGAGTTCGGCCGAAATCGGGCCGGCTTCCGCTGCTTGCACGCATTCGGCCAATTCCATGCGGTTCTTCGCGCCGAGCACGAGCGTGTCGATGTCGAGCGACAGGGCGTAGCGGTGCGCGAGAGCCGCCGGGGTCACGCCGAGGCCGGCGCACAGGCGTCGGAAGCCGGTTGCGCGTGCGTAGTCGCGCATTTCCGGATGATCGGGCGGCAGCGGCCGGTCGATCGCGCTCGTCAGCGCGCCGGCCTGCACCGCACGGATGCCCATGATGGCGGCGCCGTTGGCTCGCGCCGCCGCGATCACGGCGCGGGGCTTGGCGGGACCATCGAAGAACTTCAGGCTTCCCGGTGAATCCAGAAAATTGGCGATGCACTGCACCGCGGCTGGGGCCGGGCGCTCGCTGAGGAGGCGGATGATCGTGTCGGGATGGCCGATGCCGGTCAGACCCCAGGCGCCGATCAGCCCTTCGCTGACGAAGCGCTCGAACACCGGGCGCACGTGATCGGTGAAAATCGCATAGGGCGTCAGCCGGCTGGCGGCGTCGGCGCGGCGGGCGATGAATGCCTCGTCGGGCACGACGTTGGAGTGCAGGAAGAACAGGTCGAGACGCGACAGACGCAGGCGCCGCAGGCTGTCCTCGATCGATCGGCGCAGCGTCGGTTCGATCTCGGCGGGCTTCGCGTTGCCGAGGTTGCACTTGCTGGTGACGCGAACGCCTCGTGGCAGCCGGCCGGAGAAGGCCTCGCCTACCACCTCCTCGGCCTTGCCGTCGCCGTATCGCGGCGCGAGGTCGAGCAAGGTGATCCCGGAGGCGACGGCGGCGTGGACGGTGGCGACGCACTCATCAAACGTCGTCTCCCCCCACAGCATCCCCAACCCGCCGCCGCCCAGGGTGAGGGTGGAGACCGGTGGGAGCCGGCCGAAGGCGTGTTCGCGCATGATGGTGCTATCCCTATGCCGCCGCGCCGAAGCGATGCGAGAACGCGGTCTCGGCGCTGGTGGCGAATTCCAGCAGACACGCCCGCCCTTCTTCCGTCTGCCGCCGTGCCCGCAGGATCGCATTGCCGACATCCGCCGGGTCTTCCACCCGCTCGCTCCAGCCGCCGAGGTCGCGGGCGATGTTGGCGTAGTTGCCGCCGATATCGCGGGTGCGGTGGCGCTCGTGCGACAGCTTCATGTGCGACGTCTCGATCGCCATCGTCGCGTTGTTCAGCACGATCGTCAGGATCGGCGCGTCGCAGCGCACGGCGGTCTCGAAATCCAGCCCCGTCATGCCGAAGGCGGCGTCACCCATGAAGTTGACGCAGAACTTCTCCGGCGCGGCGAGCTTGGCGCCAATCGTCAGACCGAGACCGGTGCCGAGCTGGTGCGACTTGCCCCAGCCCAGATAGCCGCGCGGCCTCGTCGCCTTGTAGAAGGCAAGGAGCTGATCGCGTGGGCTGCCGGAATCATGCGTGACGATGGCGCCGGCGGGATCGACGACGCGCATGAACTCGGCCATCACGCGGTACGGGTTGATCGGGGCCTCGGGCGAATGCAGCTTGTTCACCCAGCGGCCGAGCCACGCCGCGCGATGCTCTGCGATCTCCGCCTCCGGGGAGCGGTCCAGGGTGCGACGGCCCAGCCGATCCTTCACCGCCGCGATCAGGTCTCGGATCGTGAGCGTCGCGTCGCCCAGCAGCGCCACCTCGGTCGCGTAGCTCTTGTGCAGGTCGCGCGCATCATTGGTCCCGTGGATGATTCGCACCCCAGCCGGCACCAGCGGCGTGGTCAGTTGATGGCGATTGAGCCCGCAGCCGATCGCCAGCACGAGGTCGGTGCGTTCGTGCAGGAAATGCCGGCCCTGACCGGTGAACACGTTGCCGCCCGACCCGAGCGCCAGCGCGTGGTCCTCGGGAAACGCGCTCTTGCCGTCCACGCTCGTCATCACCGGGGCTTGCAGAAGCTCGGCGAGGCGCACCAGATCGTCGCTGGCTTCGGCGTACAGCACGCCTTGGCCCGCGAGGATGAGCGGGCACGCCGCATCCACCAGAAGCCGCGCCGCCGCCTCCACGTCGTCCGGGTCGGGGGCGGAGCGGGTCGGGCGGACCGGCTGATAGTCGAGCGATCCGATGTCGAGATCGACGACGTCGCGCGGCACCTCCACCATGACGGGGCCCAGGCGGCCGTTCTTCAGCGCGCTGAACGCGCGCCGCATCACCGCCGGCACATGCTCGGGCAGGACGATGTCCTCGACCGACTTGGTGACCGATGCGTAGGTCCGGGTCGATTTGAACATCGGAAAGACCTGCGCGGCGTCGCGTGCGTGGCCGAGCGGCAGGAACAGCAGCGGCGCTGAATCGGAGAACGCGGTCGCGATGCCGGGAAAGGCATTCTCGGCGCCTGGTCCGTACTGCATGGCGAAGACGCCGACCGGCTTGCCGTTGGTGACGCGGGTGAAGCCGTCCGCCATGTCCACGCCGACCCGCTCCTGGCGGCAGACGATCGGACGGATGCCGGCGGCGACCGCCCGTTCGATCAGCGGCGTCGTCGGGTAGCAGAAGAGCGTGGACACGCCCTCTCGCTTGAGGATTTCCACGATGGCATCGCCCGCCTGCATCGATCCGTCTCCTGTCACAGCCATTTCTCCACTTCGTGGCGCTGCACCTTGCCGGTGGTACTTCGGGGCAGAGTCTCCAGCGCGACGAAATGCACTTCCTTCGGCCGCTTGTAGCCGGCGAGCTGGGAGCGGCACAGCGCGTCCACGTCGGCGACGGTCAGGGCGACCTCGCGAGCGGCGATGAAGGCAACGGGGATCTCGCCCCAGCGCGCATCGCGCTTGCGGACCACGACCGCATCCTCGATGCGCGCGTCGGCCAGGAGCACTCGTTCGATCTCCGCCGGGTAGATGTTCTCGCCGCCCGACTTGATCATGTATTTGGCGCGGTCGACGAAATGGTAGGCGCCGTCCGCCGTCTGGCGGAACAAATCGCCCATGTGGAACCAGCCGCCGCGGAAATCCTTGCGATTGTCCGCGTCGGCGTTCCAATAGCCGCTGAACACGGTGGGGCCGCGAATAGCCATCTCTCCCGGTTCGCCGCGCGCCACGTCGTGATCGTCGGGATCGACGAGGCGGAGCGCGCAGAGCGAGCTTTGGCGCTTGCCGAGAGAGGCGGGCGCGACGCCGGGCGCGATGAGGTCGCGCGAGGCGGGCGGCAATCCGGTCTCGGTGGCGCCGAAGCTGTTGAGGTAGGGGGCGCCGAGCAAGCGCGTGATCTCGGCGATCTGGTGGATCGGCACGAGGTCGGCCATCGCGCCGATCACGCGGATGCCCTTGGGCGTGAGCGGATTGCGCTGCATCTCCTCGATCACCGGCGCGATCGCGCCGGGCATCAGCACCAACCAGCCGAGGCGATGCGCGGCGGCGGCGGCGAGCATCTCCGCGGGGCGGAACCCGTCGATGACCACGACGGGCGCGCCGGACATCAACGCGGCGAGCATGTGGTCGGCGGAGGCCATGTGGAACATCGGCGCCCAGGCGCAGAACGCGTCGTCGTCGGCGATGCTGAGGTCGAGGCGGAATGCCGCCATGCGCGCGATCAGCGCGCGGTGGCTGATCAGCGCGCCCTTGGGCAAGCCGGTGGTGCCGCTGGTGTAGAGGATGAGCAGGCCGTCCTCGGGATCGACCGGGATGCTCGGGCTGTCATTCGGCGCCGCCGCGATCAGTGTCTCGTACTCTGTGCCCAACTCGATCACGCGCTGCGCGCCGTGGGAAACCTGCTGCAATCCAGCAGCGTAGCGCGGCGAGATGATGATCACCTGCGGCTCGACCAGGTTGATGGTGTGAGCGAGTTCCGCCGCCGCCAGCCGCCAGTTCTGGCAGGCGACGACGGCGCCGATCCGCGCCGCCGCGAGGATCAGCTCGATGTATTCGGGCCGGTTCTCCGACAGGATGGCGACGCGCTCGCCACGTGTGATGCCAAGCGCGGTTAGCGCCGCCGCCAGTTGTGCGACGCGGGCGGCGAGTTGGCCGTACGATGTCCGCCGCCCCTCATGCTCAATGGCGAGCGCGTCCGGGTGTGCGCGCGCCCGTAGCGTGAACAGGTCGCCGACGCAGAGCTGTCCGGCTGCGCGGATGTCGGCGGTCGGCCCGATCATCAGAAAGGAACGCCGTCCAAGGTCCCCATCCTGCCTTCGGAAAAGTCCCGCTTGGCCTGTGCCAGCCGCTCTTGCGTGTCCATCACGAAGGGGCCGGAGAACAGGAATGGGCCTTCGACGGATGCGCCGCCGAGCAGGGCGATGTCGGCCGGTCCGGCCTTCGTCGCAGTCAAGGTCAGGTTCGCCCCCGAGGTCAGCATCGTGAGTTGGCCGGGGCCAAGCGGAGTTTTGGCCTCGATGGCACCGTCCAGGACATACAGCCCGAGTTCAAGCGCCGGATCGAGATCGAGCGTGACCGTGGCGCCGGCCTCGAGGCGCACATGGGCGAACAGCGTCGGGCTCGTCAGGCTCATCGGCCCGTCGATGGCATCGAGCCGTCCGGCGACGACGCGCACAAGCGCGCCAGGGCGAGCGATCTCGGGGATATCGGCGGCCCTGATGGAGTTGTAGGCGGGCTCGGCGAGCTTCTGCGCCGGCGGCAGGCTGGTCCAGAGTTGCAGCCCGTGCCGGCCGCCGAACGGCTGCTCGGCGTGCAAAATTCCCCGCCCGGCCCGTATCCACTGCGCGTCGCCGGCGCTGAGCCGATCCGTGAACCCCATGCTGTCGCGGTGCTCCATCCCGCCTTCCAGGAGGTAGCTGAGCACCTCGATGCCGGCGTGCGGATGCGGGCGGTCACCGATGCCGCGCTTGCTCCGGTGGCGGTAGTGGTCGATGAACACGAACGGGCCAAGCGATTGCCGGCTTGGCAGCGGCAGCGCCCGCCACAACCGCATGTCGCCATCGTCGATGACGAGTTGGGCGGGCAGAACGGTCGCGATGCCGCGTTTCATGGGACCACTCCCGGGAGAATTCTCATGCGCCTTGACGCCATAGCCATCGGGACATCACCGCCGGAGGACGTCAACGTCATCGTCGAGGTGCCGATCGGCGGCGAGCCGATCAAGTACGAGATGGACAAGGAAGCCGGCACCTTGGTCGTGGATCGATTCCTGCACACGGCGATGCGCTATCCGGGCAACTATGGCTTCGTGCCGCACACGCTGTCCGAGGACGGCGATCCGATCGATGTGCTGGTCGCGAACACCCGGCCGATCTTCCCCGGCGCGGTCATCAACGTCAGGCCGATCGGCGTGCTGAAGATGGAAGACGACGCGGGACGCGACGAGAAGATCATCGCGGTGCCCTCGCCCAAGCTGACCAAGCGCTATTTGCATGTGATGAACTACACCGACCTGCCGGAGATCACGATCGAGCAGATCCAGCATTTCTTCGCCCACTACAAGGACCTGGAAGCGGGCAAGTGGGTCAAGACGAACGGTTGGGGCGACGCCGAGGAAGCAAGGCGGCTCATCATGGAGGCGATCGCCCGGGGGCGGATGTGACCACCGGTGCGGCGATGCTTTCGATCATGACGTTGACGCAGGCGGGCTTGCCGCTGTCCAGCGCGCGTTCGATCGCGCCCGGTAAATCCGACGGCGCCTCCACCAACTCGCCGTGTCCGCCGAGCGCCGCGGCCACTAGGTCGTAACGCACCGGCAGCAAATCACAGCCGTACGCCCGGTCCGGGCCGTAGTCGCGCAGCTGGAGGTTGTACTCGGCGTTCCAGCGCGCATCGGTGCCGACGACCGCGACGAACGGCAGATTTCGGCGGGCGGCGGTCTCGAACTCCGCCATATGGAACCCGAACGTGCCGTCGCCCAGGACGGCGAACACCGGCGCCGTGGGCTCCGCGACGCGCGCGGCACAGGCGAAGGGCAGGGAGGCGCCGATCGAGCCGGCGACGCCGGGGATGATGCGGCGGTCGTTGCGCAGCATGGCTTGGCCCCATTGGGCGAACTCCCCACCGTCGCAGATCAGCACCGTGTCGGGATCGCTTTCCACGAAGGGCTTCAGCGCGCGGAACACCTCCGCCGGATGCAGCTTGCCCGGCGTATGAGAGGCGAGGTCGCGCCATGCGGTTGGGCGGTCGTCGAGCAGCGCGCGGACCTGCTTGAGCCAGGCGCCGTCGCGCGGCCGGGCGTGGCGGATCAGCACGTCCCCGGCGGGTCGCGTATCGGCGACGCAGCCGAACACCAGGCGGTCGCGCAACGCCGTCGCGGCGCGGGACACGAGCGTGCCGTCGGGGTCGATCACGATCCAGCGGCAAGCGGCGTCGAACGCCGGCGGCTTGCCGAACCGAAGCGTGAAGTCGAGCGCCTTGCCGAGCAGGAGGATGACGTCGGCACGAGCGGCGGCTTGGGCGAAGGCGCCCAATGTCGCATCGTTGGGACCGCGCGGGCTCTCCATGATGCAGGCCGGGATCGTGCTCGCCGCTTCAAGCCGCGCGAGCAAAGCCCGCCCGTTCCGGTTGGCGAGTTGGGGGCCGGCGATGATCAGCGGGCGTTCCGCACCATCGAGGATGCCGAAGACGGCGTCGGCCGCCGGGCCGGCGAGCCCGACGGGCGCGGCGGTGAAATCGGCCGTGCCGGGCCAGGCGACGGCGTCCGCGTCCACCTCCTTGTCCAGCACGTCCGATGGCAGGCTGACATGCACGGGACCGGGCCGCCCGGACGTCGCGAGGCGCAACGCGCGGGCGATGTCGGCGCCTAGCGTCGCGGTCGCCGTCGCGGTCCACGACGCCTTCGCGGCCGGCGCCGCCATCTCCGCCTGCCGCAGTTCCTGAAATCCGCCGCGCCCGAGTTCCCAGGTGGCGGCATGGCCGGACAGCAGCACCAGCGGGGATTCCTGACCCAACGCGGTGAACAGCCCGGCGGCGGCGTTGGCGTGACCGGGACCGCCGGTGACCATCGCGATCCCCAGCTGGCCGGTCATCCGTCCCCACGCATCGGCCATGTGCACGGCGGCCGCCTCCTGGCGCACATGCACCAGATCAAGCTCGGTCTCCAGCGCGGCGTCGAACAGCGACATGATGTGGTTGCCGGAGAGCGTGAAGATCTTGCCGATGCCCGCGCGTTGCAGGGTACGCGTGACGATGTCGGCGCCGCGAATAGTCTTGCTCATTTCGTCCTCGCCGTCGCTTCGACCATGAACGGACGCGGCGCGCGTCCCTTGCCGGCGGCGATCGTCGCCATCGCGCGGCCCGAGGCCACCGAGCGGTCCTCGGCGAGGAGTGCATCGTCGTCGCCCTCCCGCGCGTGCTCGTCGCGGTGCTTGATGAGCAGCCAGTTGGTGCGCTTCGTGCCGCGCCAATCGTGCTTCATCCGCACCAGCACCCAGCTTCCATGCAGACGTTTGCCGTCCAGGGCGAACTTGAGATCCCCGGCTTCGAGCGCCGCCTCCGGCGTCTTGTCTCCCTCCGGCGTCCAATAACCGCGATCCCAAAGCTGGACGGTACCGCCGCCATACTCGCCCTTCGGGATCGTTCCCTCGAAGTCGCCGTATTCGAGCGGGTGGTCCTCGACTTCGACCGCGAGGCGCTTGTCCTTGGGATCGAGCGACGGCCCCCGCGCGACCGCCCAGGATTTGAACACGCCGTCGAGCTCCAGCCGCAGATCATAATGCAGCCGCGTCGCGTCGTGTTTCTGGATGACGAAGCGCGGACGATTGGACGCCGTTGCGCCGGTTTTGCCCTCCGGCTCCGCCGTCCTGGTGAAGTCGCGCTTCGCATGGTACTTCGTGAGGGTCGTCTTCGCCATCTGTTCGCCTCTCGGACTCGCCCCATCCTGATGCCGCGCGGAGACGGGAGGCAAGACATCAAACGGGGGAACCGGGGATGCGTCTGAAGGACAAGGTCGCGATCGTTACCGGCGGCGCCCACGGGATGGGCGAGGCCGAGGCGCGTCTGTTCGCGCAAGAAGGCGCGCGGGTGGTCATCGCCGATGTGCTGCGCGACGAAGGCGAGGCGGTCGTCGGCGCGATTCGCGCGGCCGGAGGCGAGGCGAAATTCGTGCGAACCGACGTGACCAGCGATGCCGCATGGACGGCGCTGATCGCGGCCGCCATTGCCGCCTATGGGCGGCTCGACATTCTCGTGAACAACGCGGGCATCAGCGGCAGCTCCGTCGGCGACCCGGACGGGATCGAGGGCTGGGAGCGTTTGCTCGCGGTGAACCTCACCAGCGTCTTCCTCGGCACCCGCCGCGCCGCGGCCGAGATGGCGCGCACCGGCGGCGGGTCGATCGTGAACATCTCCTCGATCATGGGGATCGTCGGTGGCGCGGACGGCCATCCCGGCTATCACGCCACCAAGGCGGCGGTGCGCAACTACACCAAGGCGGCGGCGGTCCGGTACGGCCCGTCGGGCGTGCGCGTGAACTCGGTGCATCCGGGCTACCTGCCGGTGATGCTGAACGGCACCAATGCGGGCACGCGCGACGGCAAGATCGCCGTCACGCCCTTGCGCCGGATCGGCAAGCCGATCGAGGTCGCGTACGGCGTGCTGTTCCTCGCGTCCGACGAAGCCTCCTTCGTTACCGCCGCGGAACTCGTCATCGACGGCGGCTTCATCGCGCAGTAGACGGCGCCTCGCGCAGCAACACGCAGCGTTCGGGCGCGAAGGAGATCGTCACTTCACTGCCTTCGACGAACAACTCAGTCGGCGGGCGGCGCACGATCAGCTGTCCGCCCGCCCAGGTGACGACGTACTGGATGAAGTCGCCGTGAAACATCCGCCGATGGATGTGTCCGCGCGCCGTGTTCGCCCCGCTGTCCACCGAAGGCGCGTTCAGCGCGACATAGGCGGTACGCAATGCGGCCGTGGTTTCATCGCCGCGTGGCGGGAAGGGGGCCGTCACCCTGAGCGTCGTTCCACCGTCGCATTCGAAGGCCACGATGCCATCCGCCGTCACGTCGCCGCGCACGCGCCCGGCGATCAGGTTTGCCGAACCCACGAAGTCGGCGACGAAGCGGCTTTGCGGGCGGTCGTAGATCGCCTCGGGCGTGCCGATCTGCTCGATCCGCCCGGCGTTCATCACGATCACCCGGTCCGAGATCGCCAGTGCCTCCTCCTGGTCATGCGTCACGTAGACCGAGGTGATCGCGAGCCGCTGCTGCAAGTCGCGCAGTTCCAGCCGCATTTCGGCGCGCAGCTTGGCATCGAGGTTCGACAGCGGCTCGTCGAACAGGATCACGGCGGGGGAGAAGGCGATGGCGCGGGCGAGCGCGACGCGCTGCTGCTGGCCGCCCGAGAGCCGCGAGGCTGGGCGGTCGGCGAAGCGCTGCATCTGCACCAGATCGAGCGCGCGGCGCACGCCCGCCTCGACCTCCGCACGGTCCTGGCGGCGTACGCGCAACCCGTAGGCGACGTTCTCGAACACCGTCATGTGCGGCCAGATGGCGTACGACTGGAACACCATCGAGATGCCGCGCTGCTCGGTGGGGACGTCGCGACGCTCCTTCGAGGAATAGACCGCCTTGCCATCGAGCCGGATGACGCCGGACGACGGCCGCTCCAGCCCGGCGATGGTGCGCAAGGTGGTCGTCTTGCCGCAGCCGGAGGGGCCGAGCAGCGTCACCACCTCCCCGCGCGCCACGTCGAAACTCACCCCGTCCACCGCGCGCACGTCGCCGTAGGCGACGACGAGGTCGGTGATCTCGATCTGGCTCACGACATTTGTCCGGAGATGCCGCGGGTCGCGCGGAACAGAATGATCACCGCGATGAACACAGTCGCCGTCTGCAACAGCGCCATCGCGGCGGAGAGTTCGGAGCTGGAGCTGAGCCAGGCGTTGGTGATGGCGGGCGCGATCACCTTGGAATTCGGTCCCATCAGGAAGATCGACACCCCCAGTTCACGGACGCTGGCGATGAAGATGAGCAGCCACGCGGCGACCAGGCCGGGGCGCAGCAGCGGCAGGCTGACGGTGCGCATCCGATGTCCCCAAGAGGCGCCGCAGACCTGGGCGCATTCGTCGAGTGTCGGGTCGATCTGCAACACCACGCCGGCCAAGGTGCGCAGGCCAAGCGGGATGAACACGGTGAAGTAGGCGATCCCCATCAACCAGAGCGTGCCGTAGAGCGGAATTGGGATGTTGATCCAGGCCCAGAGCAGTCCGAGGCCAAACACCAGGCGGGGCACGGCCTGCGGCAGCATCATCAGGTATTCCGCCGCGCCGCGCCCCGGCATCCGCGAGCGATAGATGACCCAGACGAGGACGCCGATCACCAGCGCGCCGATCGTCGCGACCGAGAAGCCAAGGATCAGGCTGTTGGTGAACGCCGATCCCAGCGTGCCCATCGCCAGCGCGTTGTGATAATTTACCGTGGTGAACACACTCTCGTTCAAGATCACGGTGGCGAATTTCTGAAACGAGGTGAGAAGCAGGGCGGCGAGCGGCAGGATCACCGAGACGGCGATGTAGCTCCAGCAGATCGCGAGCATGACCCAGCGTATCCATCCGACGTCGATCTCGCGCGGGCGGAACGCCTTGCCGGAGATGGTCGCATAGTTGCCGCCGCGCAGGATCAGCTTGGAGATCGTCAGCGTGATCAGCATCACCCCGAACAGCGACAGGCCGAGTGCCGCGGCGCGGCCGTAATCGGGGGGAAACGACAAGGTCGCCTCCCAGATCGCCGTCGTCACCACGTAGAAGCGCCCGGGGATGCCGAGCACGAAGGCGGCGGCGAAGGCGCCCAGCATTTCGGCGAACACGAAGACAGAGGCGCCGAGCACCGCCGGGGCCATCAGCGGCAAGGTGATCCGCAGAGCGGTGCGCGCCTTGCCGCCGCCGAGCACGCGGGAGCTTTCCTCGAGCGAGGGGTCCATCGACTTCATCGCCGCGGCGATCATCACGAACGCGACGGTGCCCTCGAACAGCGCCATCACCCAGGCGATGCCGAGCGGGGAGTAGACGTCGAATAGGTCGCCGCCGCCGCCGAGATGGTGCCAGGCCTGGTTGAGCAGCCCGCTCTTGGGGCCGGCCAGGATGCCCCAAGCGAGGGCGCCGACCAGCGGCGTCATATAGTAGGGCAGCTCCATCAGGCGTTCGAGCTGGCGCCGGCCGGGAAGCGTCGTTCGCGTCAGTATCCAGGCGAGCATGAAGCCGGCGAAGATCGCCATCACGGTGGCGAGCACGGCGACCTCGGCGGTGTTGCCGAGGATGTGCAACTCCGACATCGCCACGGCGTAGTTGCCGAGCCCGAGCGCGGTCGGCGGGAAGGTCTCGGCCTCGCCCACATTGAGCGATTCGAGGATCAGGAACAGGACCGGGTAGATAATCAGCGCGCCGCACACCAGCACCAGCAGCGGCCCGACGAGCCTCCCCAGCCCCGCCAAGGGCAGGCGGAGGCGGCCCTTCGGGCGACCCGGCAGCGACGCGGCGGCGTCGCTCATCGGTTCAGCGCAAGCCGGTCATCGGGTCCCAGAACTTGACGAATTCCGGCCGCGACTTAAGGAACTTGGCCCAGTCCTGCGGGAACAGCAGCTTCAGCTTGCTGACCGAGACGCCGCCGGGCGGGGGCGGCACGTCGTCGCGCGCCGAATTGAGAAAGAGCGCGTTGCCGTAGGCGGTCTGTCCGGGAACCGAGAGGAACCAGTCCATGAACAGCTTCGCCGCTTCCGGATGCGGCGCGTTCGCGACCAGCCCCCAGGCCTCGGGTCCAGCGGGTAGCCCGGCCTCGGGATAGACGAAGGCGATCGGCGCGCCCTTGGCCTTGAATTGCAGGTAGCCCGAATACTGCGCGGTATCGATGATCTTGTCCTGCCCGTTCACCGTGCGGTCGTACTGCTGCACGTAGGAATCGAAGGCGCGTGGCTTCAGCTTGGCGAACTCATCCCAGTATTTCTGACCATAGAGTTCGCGCAGCATGTACCAGGTCTCGTGCTCCAGGCCGGAGTTGGAGACCTTGACGCTGATCTGGTTGGTCCATTTCGGATCGAGCACGTCCTGCCAGGACTTCGGCGCCTGATCGGGCGGCACGACCTTGGGGTTGTAGGCGATCCCGGCCATGATGATGGAGCCCCAGGTCCAGTAGCCCTCCGGCTTGCTTTTGTAGTCCGCCTTATAGGCCGCCATCTCTGGCGAGACGTACTGCATGTAGCCGCCACGCTTCTGGAAATCGAGCACGAACCCAAGGTCGGAGAGTTCCATCGCGTCGACGTCGTACGCACGGGCGCGGCGCTCGGTGGTGATCTTCGCGTAGAGCGCGCCGGCTTGCAGGCGGAGGTAGTTGGTCTTGATCTTCGGGAACAGCTTGTGGAAGGCGCCGACCAGTTGCGCCGTGCCATCCTCGGGGTCCGTCGTGTAGACGGTGATCGCGCCTTCCTGCTCCGCCTTGGTGACGTTGGCGCAGGTCTTGAAGCCGTCCATCTGCTGTGGGTTCGCGCACGCGGTTGCTTGCGCCCTGGCGGCGAGCGGGGCGGCGAGAGAGAGCCCGAGGACGAGGGCGAGCGTTTTTGTCCCGTGCGTTGGGGTCATGGGTTTCCTCCTTGGCTTATTTGCTGCCCGTCACCCCCGCGAAGGCGGGGGTCCAGGCGTCTGGTCACGCGGTGTGGTTCGCCTAGGTTCCCGCTTTCGCGGGAATGACGTGGATTATCCAAGCCGATACACGGCCCGCGCGTTGTCCGAGAAGATCATCCGCTGCTCCGCCTCGCTCAGCGCGACTTTGAACGCGAGCCTCAGATCGTCCATGTCCCAGTGCGGATAGTCGCTGGAGAACACGATGCGGTCGCGCCCGATCCAATCGAGCAGGGCGGCCATGTCGGCGGCGTGCTCGGGCTCGGCGATCGGCTGGGTCGCCACCCAGACATTCCGGCGCACGTACTCAGATGGCGGGCGCGTCACGTGCGGCACCTCGTCGCGCATCCGCGCCCATTGGCGGTCCATGCGCCACAGCAGCGCCGGCAGCCAGCCGAAGCCGCCCTCCACCAGGACGATGCGCAGCGCGGGGAAACGCTCGAACACGCCCTCGAACACCAGGCTGGTCAGGAGGGACTGCATGACCGCCGCGCCGCTTTGGTGGTCTTCCAGGTAGTACGACGGCGCGCCGGCGCTGCTCATGGCGATGCCGTTCGCACCGCCCGCGTGGATGCCGATCGGCAGGCCGGCATCGACGGCGGCGGCGAAGATCGGCCAGTAGCGCTTGCGTCCCATCGGCTCGGTGGTGCGGGCGCTGATGAACACCGAGGCGAAATCGCGCTTAGGCGCGCAGCGGGCGATCTCCTCCACCGCCGCATCGGGATCGTCCGAGGTCACGGTGATGGAACCGCGCAGGCGCGGCTCGGGCTCGGTCCACTCGGCGATCTGCCAGTCGTTCAGCCCGCGCGCCACGGCGGCGCCGAACTCCTGGTTGCGCATGTCCTTTCCCGACGGGCCGAGCACCTGGAGGATGCCGATGTCCACGCCGTAGTGATCGAGATGCTGCGCCCGCATGAAGTCCAGATCGCCACCGGGGGGCGCACCCCCGGGCGGCCAGGAATCGCGCCGCGACAGGGCGGGAGCGGCCTTCGGATATGCATAGGCGTTGAGGAACGGGTTGCGGGTGCGGAACCCGCGCGCGTCGAGCTCCTCCCGCCAGCGGTGGGGCATATAGGGATGCAGCGCCTTCGACGAGCGCAGCACCGGATGGATGTCGCAGTCGACGAGCTTCAGCCTGGTCTCGGCGGGGCGGGTTCGCTCCAGCAGTGCTTCGCTCATGATGTCGCCTCCTTGAGCCTGGGGTAGGTCTCCAGTGGATTGTCAACGCACAGGCGTTGCAGAAGATGCGCCGGGAAGCCGGCGGGCAGGGCGTCGGTGCCCTCGAAATGCCAGTGCGGATAGTCGGTTGCGAACAGCAGCATCCGATCGGAGCCGATCTGGTCGAGCACGCGCGAGATTTCCCCGGGCTCGGGCGGCGCGTCGAACGGCTGGGCGGTGAGGCGGACCTGGTCGCGCACAATCTCGATCGGCGGGCGGTCGACCCACGGCACCTCCATCCTGAGCCCGTGCCATTCCTTGGTGACGTGCCAGAGGAAGGGGGCGAGCCAGGAGACGCCGGATTCGATCAGCACCACGCGCAGCGCCGGGAATTTGCTGAAGACGCCCTCGGCGATCAGGCTGATGAGTTGGGTCTGAAAGCCTGTCGCCTGACCGACATAGTCCTCCACGTTGTATGAGGGCCAGCCGACGGCGGTGGGCGCGTGGTGCTGCGCGCTGCCGGCATGCACGCCGATCGGCAAGCCGTGCCGCTCGGCCGCGGCGTAGATCGGCCAATTCAGGCGCCGGCCGAGCGGTGTATCGCCGCTGACCAGCATCAGCACCTGCACGAAGCGCGGATCGGCGGCCCGGCGCTCGATCTCCTCGACCGCGAGCTCGGCGTTGCGGGTGTTGACGAGGATCGAGGCGCGCAGGCGCGGATCTCGATCGAGCCATTCCCTCGCCATCCACTCGTTCACTGCGGCGGTGAGGGCCGCGCCCATGTCCTCGCCGAACATCGCAAGCGAGCCGTGCAGGCAGTTGCAGATGGCGTAGCGCGAGCCGAACGCCTCGAGCGCCTGCGCCTGCACGGTTTCGAGCTTCGTGGCGGCGTGCCCCTTCTCCGCCCGCCAGTCGGGACGCGCGTTGCTGGGATCGTACGGCGGGTAGGTGGTGAGGTCGAGCCCGTCGATGCCGCGGCTGACCATCTGCTCGCGCCAGTGCGCGTCGAGATAGGGCAGCAGGTCGGCGGTCCGGGGCGGCGCCGGATGGATGTCGCAATCGACCGGCCGCAGGTCACGGAAGTCCATGGCGTGAGCAAAGCACATCGCGCGTGGAGGTCAAAATCCTCACCCCCCGCGGAGACACGCCTATGCGCGACGCCGCGCCGTGCCCAATCCGAGCAGCCCGATGAGGAGCACGGAGACAGAGGCGGGGCCGGGAATCGGTGTGGGCGGAACGAGGGTGACGGTCGCGGGGTTCGGGGTGATCTCAATGTCGTTGGTGATCACGAGAGCGCCAATCTTGACGTGCGGAATCGTAAACGTGCCGAAGGCGTCTCCCGCACCGCCACATAAACCGAAAGCTGCCGCGGCCCCCGAACACAGCCTGGCTGAAGTGCTTGGAATCGACGCGGCGAAGTCGAACGCACCGGGCTCGAACGAAAACAAGGTCAGGTCAACAAGCCCAAACGTTTCAGTCGTGGTGCTTCCGTATTGCCCGTCCAATGTGAAATCAGCGGCAAACGCGGTGAGGTCGCCTTGCAGGATAAATCCGCCGGGTTCCGGTGTTCCGGTGAAGCTTCCGCTCAGCGAGTCCCCGAACGATCCCCCAAACCAGCCGGTCTGCGAGAATGTGTAGGTCACCGGCGCGGCGGGTGCCGCCGAGGCGGAGACGACGAGCGTTAGCAATGTGATGCCAGTGGCGATCAGGGTATTTCGCAAGTCGGCAGCTCCTTGTCTTGGAAGCCTTACGGTATCGAGTTCTTGCGCGAGAGCAAGACTGCCTACAGCTCGCCCCAGTCCAGCGGCCCCGCGTGCGGCACAGCCGCGGCCGGATCGTATTGATAGCGCCGGGTCCACGGCCGGGGGGCCGGTCGGCCACCCGCGGGCCTGACCGCCAGAACTTGCGCGAGGCCGAGCCAGCCGGCGTCGAACGCATAGGCCATGCCGGCCATGTACATGCGCCAGATGCGGTAGCGTTCCGCCCCGGCGGCCTCGATCGCGGCCGCCGCGTTCGCTTCCAGCCGGCGCACCCAGTGCAGCAGGGTGCGCGGGTAGTGCGGGCGTAGATCCTCGAAGTCCAGCGGCTCCAGCCCGGCACCTGCGATCTCATAGAGAATGCGCGAGACATGGGCGAGCTCGCCGCCAGGAAAGACGAGGTCATTGATGAACTCCCCGCCCGGCGGGCCCTGCGCGCGGCCGTTGCGATCGGCGACGGTGATGCCGTGGTTGAGCAGGAGGCCGCCGGGTTTGAGCAGCCGGGCGATGGCGGCGAAATAGGCGGGCAGGTTGGCGGTGCCGACATGCTCGACCATGCCGACCGAGACGATCTTGTCGAAGCCGGCGGCATCCGGGACATCGCGATAGTCCTGCAAGCGAATCTCGATCCGTCCGCGTAGCCCGGCTTCGGCGACGCGGGCTTGCGCCAGTTCGGCCTGGGCGTGGCTGAGGGTGACGCCGACGCCGCGCACGCCGTGGCGCTGCGCCGCCCAGATCAGCAGCCCGCCCCAGCCGCAGCCGATATCGAGGAGGGTCTCCCCGTCGGCGAGGCGCAGCTTGCGGCAAAGATGGTCGAGCTTTTGCTCCTGCGCGGTGTCGATGTCCTCCGCGCCGGTGTGGAAATAGGCGCAGGAATACATCATCCGCCGGTCCAGCCACAGCGCGTAGAAGTCGTTCGACACGTCGTAATGGTAGCTGATCGCGCGCGCGTCGCGCTTGCGGGTGTGGCGGAAGCGGGGCCGGTAGGCGGCGAGCGTGCCCAGCCGGCGCAGCGCGGGGGAGCGGCCGAGCCGCTCGGCGATGCCGATGCCGAGGCGGATGATGTCCTGCAAGCGCCCTTCGACGCCAATCTCGCCGCGCACATAGGCTTCGCCGAGGGCCGCCATATTGCCGGTGAGGAACAGGCGGACGAGGCGCTTGGTGTGAAGCGTGATGGTGATTGAGGGGGCGGGGCCGAAGTCGAACGTCTCGCCGTCCCAAAACGCGAGCCGCACGGGCAACGTCTCGCCTCGAAGGCGCCGTCGCAGGAACTCCAGGGAGTGCCGCCGCGGGGACATCGAACAACACTACATGGCCGACACCGTTCCGGAGAAGCGTCCGCCGAACTCCGCCATCGCGGCGGCGAGCCAGCGGCAGAAGCTGTCGACGAGGCTGGTCGGAGCAGCGAGAACGTAGGTTGGCGTATCGTCGATCTGCCAGATCTGGCAGCCGATATGGGCGACGATCGTGATGGCGGTGCTTCCGGGCGTGAAGACCGACGGATGCAGGTCGAGCGAGAGGCCCTTCGCGAGCGTCTCGCGGGCAAGCGGACCAGAGACGCGCAGCAGGATGCGGCTGTCGCTCTGATCGCAGACCGCCGCGATGCCATCGGTGAAAGCCCGTAGCGAGGCCACGAGGTCGTGCGGGAGACGGGCGGGGGCGGTGACGAGCCAGCGCTCCGGCCCCGCCCACATGAAGCTCGCCCCCTCGGCCCGGACGACACGCGGGGTCAGGGGCAGCTCGGCCGCGCAGTGCTCGCGTATGGCGGCGCGCAACGCGTCCAGGCGGCCACGCCGGGCGATGAGGCTGGCCAGCGCGCCGCCGGTCAGCTCCGTGACCAGTACGCCAGGAGGGTGCTCAGCCACGCAGCCGCGCTCCCTCGGGGTCGACGAACACGGGATCGCAAACCTCCACCAGTATGTCTCCATCGCGCACCGGATCGACCGCGCGGATTTGCTCGCCGTGGCGCTCGGCGCCGCGCGCGAGGAAGCCGAGTCCGATCCAGCGTCCGACGGTCGGCGAGAACGCGACCGAGGACAGGAAGCCCTGGTCGTTGGCGGTGCTCGCCGGGGCCCCCACGGGGACGAAATGCGCCCCCGCGCGCAGGCGCTCCGCCGGGTTGACCGGGCGGACGCCGACGAGGCGCGGGCGGGCGGGATC
>JBAWFF010000282.1:0-2412 GCA_049591635.1 Acetobacteraceae bacterium | reverse complement strand
CGACGACCGACGGGGTCGGCACCAAGCTGAAGCTCGCGATCGCCACCGGGATCCACGACACCGTCGGCATCGATCTCGTTGCCATGTGCGTGAACGACCTGATCGTGCAGGGCGCCGAGCCGCTGTTTTTCCTCGACTATTTCGCGACCGGCAAGCTCGACGTGGCACAGGCGAGCGCTGTCGTCGCCGGTATCGCCGAAGGCTGCCGGCTGGCCGGCTGCGCGCTGGTCGGCGGGGAGACCGCCGAGATGCCTGGAATGTACGGTGCCGGAGACTACGACCTCGCGGGCTTCGCCATCGGCGCGGCCGAGCGGGGAACCCTCTTGCCGCGCGGGGTTGGGCCGGGGGACACGGTGCTCGGGTTGGCCAGCGCGGGTGTGCACTCCAATGGGTTCGCGCTGGTCCGTCGCATCGTCGCCGCCTCGGGGATCGGCTGGGACGCGCCGGCCCCGTTCGCGCCGACCGAGACGCTCGGGCGGGCGCTATTGGCGCCGACGCGCATCTACGTTCGCGCGTTGCTGGCGCTGCATCGCGCGGGACTGCTGAAGGCCGCCGCGCACATCACCGGCGGCGGCCTGCCCGGCAACCTGCCGCGTGTGCTGCCAAACGGCACCGCCGCCGTCCTGACCGCGCCGTGGCCCATGCCGCCGGTGTTCGGCTGGCTCGCGAAAACGGGAGGCGTCGGCGGGGACGAAATGCTGCGCGTGTTCAACTGCGGGGTCGGCATGGCGGTGGTGGTCGGCGACGCCGAGGCCGCATCCTCCGTGCTGCGAGCGGCTGGAGAATCGGTGTTTCCGCTCGGCCGGATCGTCGCGGGTGAAGGCGCCCCGACCGTTCACGTGCGGGGCTGGCCGGCGTGAGGCGGCGCACGGCGGTCCTGATCAGCGGCCGCGGCTCCAACCTTGCCGCGCTCATCGCCGCCGCCGCGGCCCCCGGGTATCCGGCGGAGATCGCGCTGGTCCTCTCCAACCGCCGCGATGCCGGCGGCCTGGCGCTCGCGGCCCGATCCGGCATCCCGGTGGAGGTGATCGAGCATCGCCCGTTCAACGCCGACCGGGCCGCCCATGAGGCGGCGATCGACGCGCGGTTGCGCGCGGCCGGCATCGAGTTGGTCTGCCTGGCGGGTTACATGCGCCTGCTGACGCCCTTCCTCGTCGGGCGCTGGACCGGGCGGATGCTCAACATCCATCCGAGCCTGCTGCCGGCCTTCCCCGGCCTGCACACCCATGCCCGCGCCCTCGCCGCCGGGGTCCGGGTACATGGCTGTACCGTCCATCTGGTGACCGAGGCCACTGATTCGGGACCCATCCTTGCCCAGGCGGCGGTCCCTGTCCTGCGGGATGACGACGAGGACCGGCTGGCGGCGCGCGTGCTGATCCAGGAGCACCGTCTGTACCCGCTGGCGCTGCGCCTGATCGCCGCCGGCCACGCCGGAGTCGCACCGGCGGCGGACAGCGCGCTGTGCAACCCCTTGCCGAGCGGCGAGGTCCCTGAATAGAAGGAGGCGCGATCATTCCGCCACGGACCGGAGACGAGGACGACATGGCCCATACCCCGACGATGTTCCGCGGCCCGGAGACCGAGGATGCCTTCCTTGCCGACCGGCAACGCTTCTGGTTCGGCTTCACCAAGTTCGTCATGTGGAACGTCGTCGCGATCGTCGTTCTGCTGGTCCTGATGGCGATATTCCTGGTCTAGCGAGGCGCCCGTGCGGCACGACCCCGCAGCCGCCGAAGCCGGGCTTCGGCGGCTGCTCGACATCATGGCCGCGCTACGTGATCCCGAAACCGGGTGCGCGTGGGACCGGACGCAACGCTTCGCCACCATCGCCCCCTACACGATTGAGGAGGCCTACGAGGTCGCCGACGCCATCGACCGGGGCGACTTCGCCGCGCTGGAAGATGAGTTGGGCGATCTGTTGTTCCAGGTCGTCTATCACGCTCGCATGGCCGAGGAGGCCGACCGCTTCGCCTTCGCCGACGTCGCGCGGGCGATCGGCGACAAGATGGTCCGCCGCCATCCGCACGTCTTCGGCGACGCCGAGCCCGGTTCCTGGGAAGCCCAGAAGCGCGCGGAACGGGTTGCGCGAGCGGAGACCGGAACACTGTCGGGCGTGCCATCGGCGCTCCCTGCCCTGCTCCGCGCCACGAAGCTGACCGCGCGGGCCGCCCGCGTCGGATTCGACTGGCCGGATGCCGAAGCAGTCCTGGAGAAGTTGGACGAGGAGGTCGCCGAATTGCGCGCGGAACTGCCGGGCGCCGATCCAGCGCGGCTCGCCGACGAAGTGGGCGACATGCTGTTCGTCCTCGCCAACCTTGCTCGCAAGCTGGACCTCGACCCCGAGGCGTGTCTGCGTCAAGCGAACGCCAAGTTCACCCGCCGCTTCGAGGCGATGGAGCGCGGCGCGGCGGC
>JBAWFF010000281.1:0-12595 GCA_049591635.1 Acetobacteraceae bacterium | reverse complement strand
ATTGTCATGTGCTCCCTTCCCTCCGGTTGCCCCAGCCAGCCTATATGCTTGCCGGGAAGTGAGGGGGCGGGGCATCCCATAAACTAAGCCGCGCTGGTGAAGGATGTTTTGCTCGCCAGCACGACGGCGTGCGGCAAGCTGCTCGAACTGTGGTTCCAGGACGAAACCCGCGTGGGGCAGAAGGGTACGCATGGCTATATCTAGGCGCCGGTCGGCTCGCGCCCGCCGATGGTGCGCAACAACCGCCATGACAGCGTGCATCTCTTTGGCGCGATCTGCCCCGCGCGCGGCTTCGGCGCGGCAATTATCATGCCCGCTGCCAACACCGAGGCGATGGACGAACATCTTTTGAAATCAGCGCGCAAGTCGCGCCTGGCGATGGCACGGCACCGTGGCCGAACTGATCGCGCTGCAGGCCGAATACGAAGCCTGGCTCGAAGAGCTACCCGACACGCTCCAGGATACCGCCACCACCGAGGCGCTCTGAACCATCGCCGACCTCGACTTCTCTGACCTTCAGGCCATCGACCCTCCCCGAGGATTCGGCAGGGACTGATCAATCGCCGGACAATCCGATTGGCCCATCGCCGATCAAAGTCTCGCCGCGCTGGTATCCGCCCTCCGCCTTCGGCTCCGGGCCGGATACCAGCACCGCCATTCCTGCATTCAGAGGGGTCCCTTTTGGACGCCGATAGGGGGTCCCTTTTGCAAGCTGATTGACATTGGCGCTTGTGTCGTGCCCGTTTTCGCGCTGTACGGCGCGAACCGTGATCGGCGGACGGTCCGCTTCGACATGATCAGGATCATTACGTGAATCCGGATACCCGAGAGGTCCTGCTGTGAGTCCTTACCTCCTCATGCAGGATCAGCGTGCGGACGGCGATTTCTCGCCGGCTTCCATCGCGAAGCGAGCGGGCCAGTGCCAGTCGGACCGCCTGGCTACGTACGTGCTCTCCCACACTCCGCTGGCGCGGTTGCGTCGGCTGGCGTGGAACAGGCCGTTGAGAAGGGCTTCGACGATCCAAGGGTTGCGGCAGATTGGCGCGCCGCGATAGCGATCGCGCCACCATGCTTCATCCTGGATGTAGAAGATCGCGCCGGTCCGCACGGAGATACTCGATGACGGCGTCCACCAGCGTGGCATACGGCGCGAGCGGTCTGATCAGAGCTTCTGGCTCTTGCACCTCGCCGGCGAGGCCGCCGAGCCAGAGCGTTACTGGATCGTTCTCGTCCTCGTCGTCGGTGCGGATCACCTGCGCGAAGAACGTGGAGAGTGGATTGTCCCAGCCGACCACGACTGTATAGCCCGATTGGCAAGCGGTGAGTTGGCGGCGGCTCATGGTCGTCTCCATGAGTATGAGGATGCCCGCCGCAAGTTCGTGGATCTCCCTCCGCGGGGTTGAAGGATTGCCTGGATCAGTCCGGCGGTTCGGGCCACCAGCGAAACTCGCCTCGATCAGCATGTGCTCGACCGGATCGACCATCTGCACGGCACGCTGATGCAGAGCCGAGCCGCCGCGCGCGCTCGACGACATGCCGCCATGCATCGCTGTTGTCGGCGCGGACGGGCTCGCCCTCGTCCGGGCAGTCGATGCGCTGGATCTCCGTGCGAGGCGAGCCGTCCTCGCGCAGGCCGCAGTCGAACACGTCCCACCCTTCCGCATGCGCCAGGCGGGAGTTGAAGACGTTGGCGAGAGGCGGTCGGTCCGTCATGGGGGTTGGCCATCCGAGGTCGATGTCCGCCGCCGGGTCGATCGGTAGCTGCTGGTTCATTGCTGATCTCCAATGCGGGTGGTTGGCGCTCGTTTGTACCGAGCGCGGGCGTTAGGAGCGGCAGCGTACGCCGCCCCGTGACCGGTCAGGGCGCGGCGGCGCCGATCGGTTCGGTGAACCGGATGGCGTGCTGCGCCGCCGCGGCGGGGTTGGTGGTGAGCGTGTTCCCATGGCGGAGTTCTCAGGCGTGCCGGACCCCCGTCCGGCGCCTGGTTGCTGGGGCACGCGCGGCCGGGGAAACGCCCGGCCGCGCCGTGCGCCGAACTCAGAACGGAATCTCGTCCTCCGAATTCGGCTCGCCGCGGCTCTTGCGCGTGGCGGTGGAGGCCGGCTCCGGCTCGTCCTTCTTGTTGTCGAGGAAGGTCAGCGTTCCGTTGTAGGGCGTGAGATGGATCTCGGTGCTGTAGCGCTCGACGCCGGCGTTGTCGGTGTACTTGTTGGTGACGATCTTGCCTTCGACGTAGACCTTCGAGCCCTTGGCGAGGAATCTCTCGGCGATCTTGCCGAGACCCTCGTTCCAGATCACGACGCGGTGCCACTCGGTGCGCTCGACCCGGTTCCCGCGGTCGTCCTTCCAGCTCTCGCTGGTGGCGAGGCTGAGCGTGACAACTTGCTTGCCGGTCTGCGTGCTGCGGACTTCCGGCTCGCGACCCAGGTTGCCGATCAGCGTGGCCTTGTTGAGAGAGCCTGACATGTTCCCATTCCTTCATTTATCCCCTTCCCGGAAAGGTCGCCGGCTCCATGCCGGCGTCGTTCCCTCGGGTGCGGTCCGAGGAAACCGGGATCGGGACCGCCCACCCCCGAGCGCCGCGGCTTGGTGCGGGAACGCGCGCAGCGCAGTGACACGGCAGCGGCGTGAGCCGAAGGCGCTGAGCGCTGTGCTCAGCGGGGATTCGGGAGCGGGACGGAGCCCGGTTTAGACCGCGCATTGACCCGAGGGATCGGCGCTGGTGTGGAGCTGCGCGCTTCCACACGCTTCGCCCATTCTCCGTTTCGGGATCCGGAGATCGTGTTTCAGGTCGGCTCTTCGGTGAGGCTACTCGTCCATGAAGGCCATCTTGTAGGCCGCGAGCGGCGAGACATCGGTCCAGTCGATTTCGCCTGCTTCGTGCAATTCGCGCAGGCGTTCGGCTGCGCGTTCAGTTCGTGCCTCAATCAAATCGGCATGCGCGGCGGGAGCTTCCGGCGGCGGTGTCGTCGGCGCGTGGAAGACGCAACCTCCTTCACTTGCATGACTCGCTTGCCGGCGCAGCCACCCTTCCATGCAGTGAGTGGATGGCGCGGCGCCATGTCCGGCTCGTTTCGACGCTGCCTTCCTGAGTGGCGGGCATTCAGGCCCGCCGAGGTTGTGGGTTATCGGAAGGACGGATCGATGCCGAATTCCGCCGCGGCTTCGTCGAGCGCCACCTCGGCTGCCTCGGTCGGCGCCACGCGGTCGTCGTATTCGTCGCGCCAGCAGCGGTCGGGCAGATTTATCAGCCCGACCGTCGCCGCGCGTTCGATCCGTCGGTTCACCACGCACAGCCAGCCATAGAAACCGACGTGGCCGCCGGCGTATTCCCAGAGCCGGTCGCGATTGAAGTTCGCGCCGGGGCGGTGGAGGATCGGGGCTCGGGCCTCGATGCGGAATGGCCGTCGGGCGCGCCCCAGTCGGCGATGCCGAGGGGCGGGCTCACGACTGTCGCTCCCGCGCTCGCCAGGTCGCGGGGTTGCAGGCTGGCGTCTTCCAGCCGATCAGCGAGCGATATCGCATCGCCGCGATTTCGTCTTCGGTGGGCGGCCGGGGCAGCCTCGCATTCAGGCATGCCGGCGAGCAGGGCGTGTTTGCCGACTCCCACCCGGCCACGCCGCGACGGATCAGCACGGTCTCTCCCGTGGTGACGTGGCGGATGTAGCAGACCGGCGGCAGGCGGGTAGCCGAACCGGTCGTCGTCCGGGAGCTGCCGCGGCTCATCGCGGCGGCTCCGGCAGCGAGCCGGGAGGGCGCTCTCCGGTGTGCAGCGTGGCGAGCGCGGTCGCGCGATCTTCCACGACGTGCATGAAGGCGTCGGTGCCGAACTCACCAGCCTTATCCGCGGCATCGTAGCCGGGGGGTTTCCGCTGGCCCTTGGCGACGCGGAGCAGGATTTTGAACTAGGCATCGGGATGCTCGGCCCGGACCCGTTCGCCGAAGGCACCACTGCGGTGGCCACTTGGTCGGTGCGTTGCACGGTGATCTGTTCCAGGCCGAGCGAGGGGCTGAAGATCGACCGTGGTGGTCATGTAGTCACGAGCCCGTTCCTTCGTGCCGGGCATGGTGGTCAGCTTGATCGTCACTGGCATGGGTCTGCTCTCGTGGGTTCGCGCCGCGCGGCGCGATGCAGCGTGCCGGACGGTGCGGGTTGACGGATGGTCGGGAGCGATCCGGCGCGGGTGTGTCCGGTGCGGCCAGGTGATCCGCGGCAGGCGGCGGAGGCCGGCGGTCAGGGCATGACGGCCGAGTTCGTAGGCTCGTGCTGCAGGTTCCACGTCGGCTCGCCGGTCATGCCGCGGTCTCCATCGCGACCGGCAAATCGGTCAGCCGGGTGAGCTGCGCGATCTCTCGCAGCAGCCGTCGCATCTCCGGGCCGTATTCCGGTTCAAGCTCGGCGGCGACTGCGAGATAACGGTTCCAGGTGTGCCGGTCCCAGGTCTTGCGGTCGTCCATGCGGACGGTGCTGGCGCGGCTCCCGGCGGCTTCTCTCTCGCAGGCCGCCACCAGTTCGACCTCAAGGTCCGAGAGGCGGCGGTGGCGGCTGGCGATGCCTTCGCGCAGCCCCCGGAGATCGAGATGGTGTCCGGGGTCGAGTACCGGCGGGCGGCTGATCATGGTCGGCGGCACGGCTGTGGTCGCGCCACCCGGATGCAGGTGGGTCATGGTCCGATCCTTCGCGATGGCGAGAAAGCCCGGCCCGGTGCAGGCCGGGCCGGGGATCGTGATCAGTCGGCGGCTTCGGCGAGACGGGGATCATCGGCGGGGTCGAAGTCCCCCGTTCCGCCGTCCTGCTCGGGATCGGCGATGCCATTCGCCGCGCCCTCCTCGTCGTCGGCGCCGGGCTGGCCGGCCGTGTAGCCCCGGCCCGGGACGTAGCGCCGCGATGCCGCCGCCTTGGCGTCGGCGATGTCCTGGTCGCTCAACTCGAAGCGGGCACCCGGGTAGACGTAGATGCCGCTCTTGAACCGCTCGACCAGGCCGGCGCGGGTGTCCTTGCCGCGCGGCTCGACGCGCACGCCTTCGGCCGCCGCCGCCCTCTCGATGCCGGCCTTGGACAGGCAGGACAGGAACGCCTCGGTCGCCATGTTGGGCAGGTGCAGCGAGGCCTCGATCGCGCCGCCGGCGATGCGGGCGACGATGCCGCTGTTGCTCATGTTGTCCCGGCAGGACAGCACGGCGGCCAGCATCGCGCGCGCGGCGTCGTGGACGCTCTGCCGGTCGCTGGTCAGCGTGCCGCCGTCGATCAGGCCCTCGGCGAGGGTCTCGCGCTCGAAGCCGTGCAGTCCGGCCCCGCTCTGCACGCTCACGTTCTTGCCGGCGAGTGCCAGCACGAGGAGGGCGATCATCCTGGTATCGTCGATCGCCGCCTCTTTCAGCGCCTGATGCAGCGCGTCGGTGCGGAAGTCGCCGATCATCGCCAGTCCCTTCTGCGTCACCTCGGGCCGGGCAGGCTTCGGGACGATGTCGGCGCTTGCTTCGTTGTTCTCCTGGCCACGCTTGGCCGGCTTGCCGGTCTTCTTCGGCTCGGGCAGCCGGTAGGCGATGTTTTTCACTTCACCGGAACGGTGGTCGAGGTAGTAGCCGACCAGGTCGCCCTTGCCGGGTTTGCCGTAGACGTGTTCGGCCTTCTTCGGCAGTTCGGGCCGGCCGTATTCCCCGATCGGCAGCAGCGTGCCGCCGGGCGGAAGATTGTTCTGCAGCCACTCCTGTTGCGCGCCGAAGAAGCCTTCGACGTTCGTGGTATAGCGGCTGTCTTCGCCGGCCGGCGCGAGCAGGTCGTCTTCCCACACCACGCCGTAGGCCTGCGCGAGTTCCTCGTCGAACCTGGCGTCCGAGCGCGGCAGCCGCCGCTTCGACAGCGCGCGGGCGGCCTCGTGCCAGGAGACGTCATGCCCCTTCTTCGGCTCGTGCTTCTTCCAGACCTGCGCTTGCTCATCCGCCGTCGCGGCGGCGATGGTGCGCAGCTGATCCTCGTTCGGCATCGAGCCCTTGGCCATGAAGTCCAGCATCGGCGGATGCAGGTGCGCCAGCAGCTTCAGCCGCTTGACCATGCGGACCGGGAGCGCGAGCGCCCCGGCGATCGCCTCCTCGTTCCAGCCCTGGCTCTCCAAGGTCTGTGTCGCGCGCCAGATGTCCACCGCGTTCATCGATGCGCGGATCAGGTTCTCCGACACCGAGCGCATCGCGTCGGTGGTGTCGTCGCTGTCGCAGACCAGGACCTCGATCTGATCGAGGCCGGCGGCGATCGCGGCCTTGGCGCGGCGGTTGCCGGCGACGATCACGAGGGATCCGTCCACCTCCTTGACGATCGGCGGCTGGATCAGGCCCACGGTCTTGATCGAGGCCATGAGCTGCTCGTCCATGCCGGACGGGACGACCGCCCGGCGTGGGTTGCCCGGATTGGGGGTGAGGCTGCCTGGATCGACGCTGCGCAATTCGGCCATGTTCGGCTCCTGTTGGCTGTGGTTTCTGTCCTGCCTGAGCTTCGGGAAGACCCCTCCCCGCCGCCGTGTCCCGGGCGCCGGGGCAAGGGCGCGCCGATCTTCGGCGCGAGGCCGCGGGCCGGTCCCTTGCGGCGGCGAGCGGCGATGCGGCATTCCCTTGTCTCTCTGACCGCCGGTCAGAGCAGGCTCGGCTGGTCGACTGCGTCGTTCCTGCACGATCGTGGCGACGGAGGCGGGCACCGGACCGGCATATCGGCGATGCGCGGCGGCGGGGCGCCGTCGTATTTTTCGCGCAGCCGGTCGAGCAGCGCCCGTTCCGCGCCCTCCACCTCGGCGGCACGGAGCGCGCGATAGGTGGCTATCGTGTCGCGGGCGCGCAGGCGCGCTTGCACGGCGCGTTCGACGTCGCAGTAGGTATGGTCGGGCTGGCCGTGGCAGGGGTGGGCGAGGGTTTGGGTGAGGAACGCCACCTTGCCTTGCAGGTCGGCGAAGAACTCCTGCCAAAACCCGTAGCCATTGTAATGAGCGATGTTGGAGAACGTCAGCGAAAGCCGCCGATACAGGCGTCGCGTCCAGAGCGTCTGACGGAAATCATTGGCGATGAACTTGCACAACGCGTTCGCGAACCACGCCTTGTCGGCCGCTGTGTCGAATTTGGTCGGCGTGAAGTCCTGTTCCCTGAACAACGGATGCGTCAGCGACGGCCCGAGCGCGGCGCGCATGGGACTCTCCTGTCGGCCGGGGGTTGGCTGACGCCGTCGGCCGATCGGCGGACGGTGCGGTCGGTCAGCGCGCGAGGCGCGCCGGTTAGGCGGCCTGGGCGCTCGGCGGGATAAGCGCCGGTCGGGTTGCGGGATCACCCCCCTTCCCTGCCCCGGCGTGCTTGCCGCCTTCCTTGCCCGCGAGGTCGGCTTCCAGCGCGGTCATCTGGGCGAGCTTGTCGTCGAGTTCGCCTTGCAGCGGGAATGGCTCGCCGAGCCGGGGTTCGTAGTCGGCCAGTCGCTTGATCGCGTCGGCCCGATTGCTGGCTTGGATTTCCAGGTCCGCCTCGAAATGATCGAGCGCGTTCTCGAGCCGGGCGATCAGGCCGAGCGATGTCAGCTCGTTCCCGACCTCGATCGCGTGGTCGAAGTCGGTTCGCCGCAAGATCAGTTGAGTGCAGGTGTCCCGGCTCATCAGGCTCTCGTGGCGGCCCCGGCAGAGCAGGTCAAACCCGCCGATCCAGCCGATGGTCCAGCTGCGCGTGTCTCGCTCGAGAGCGGCCAGCCGCATCTTGGAGAGCAGCACGTCGCCGGCGACCTTGCGCTCGGTGAACACCCGGTCGGCGATCTCCATCCTGAAGGCGTCGCCGCGGGTCGAGACGTGCCGTGTCATGTCCTGCCGGATCGCCGCGATCCGCGCTTCCGCCGCGGCCTGGTCGGCGCGGGCGTTGAAAATCCGCCGGCGGATGTCGTGCTGGCCATCGATATGCGCCGCCCGCTGGCGGGATAGCCGGGCGATCTCGGCTTCCAGTCCCGCCTTGCGGATCAGCCGGCTGTCGCCCGAGGCCAGGGCCTTGGCCATCGCGAACTGGCTGACCTGGCTGCCGATATCCTCGACCTTGCGGATGGTCCGGTCGCCGCTGAGGGCGGCGGCGATGAAGCGGGCCTTTCGCTCGTTGTTCTGCCACATGGTCGCGTCCATGGAGCCGAGCGTGGCGTAGGCGTACAGCTCGATCTCGTCGTTTTGGTTGCCCTGGCGCTCGATCCGGCCTTCCCGCTGCTCGATCTGCGACGGCAGCCAGGGGACATCGAGATGATGCAGCGCCTTCAGCCGTTGCTGCACGTTGACGCCGGTTCCCATCGTCTCCGAGGAGCCGATGAGCACGCGGACCCGTCCGGCGTTGAGGTCGTTGAACAGGCGCTGCTTGTCCGCCGACTTCTTGAAGTGCTGCATGAAGGCGATCTGGCTGGCCGGGATGCCGAGCCGGATCAGTTCCTGCTTGATCCAGCGATAGGCCGAAAAGCCACGCTTTTCTTCGACGGCCAGGGTGCCAAGGTCGGAGAACACCATCTGGCCGGCGCCCGGGATCGGGTAGGCGGTGCCGTCCGGCCTGACGTAGCGGCGCTCCGCCGTCTCCCCCCAGATCCGGTGGACGTTCTCGATCAGCCGGTTGAGCTTGTTGTCCGGCTCGTTGTCGTTGGGCGCCCAGACCAGACGCATGTCGACCGCCGCGTGGCGGCCGTCGGTGATGACGGACAGCAGGATGTCATCGCCCCGCTTCGGCCGGCCGGAGCGGTTGCGGATGGTCTCGATGCGTTCCGCCAGCACCTTCTGGTAGGCCTTGAACCGGTCGCTGGCCGGAGCGGTGATGAGCTTGCGCTGGCCGCCGCGGATGCCGGGCAGCTTCAGATAGCCGCGTAGATCGTCCTTCAGCACCACGTCGGCGACCGAGCGGAAGATGTCGATCAGCTCGGGGACGTTGATGAACTCGGCGAACCGCTCGGCCGGCTTGTAGTCGCCGGACGGCTGCAATTCAAGTTCGGTGCGGGTGTCGCCGAACGCGGACGCCCAGGCGTCGAATTCGTGGACGCCGCGCTCGCGCAGCGCGTCCTCGGCCTGGAAACGGAGCAACGTGTACATCTCCCCGAGCGTGTTCGTGATGGGCGTCCCCGATGCCTGGATCAGCGCCCGGCCGGGGTTCTTACTGTCGATGAAGCGGGATTTCACGAACAGATCCCAGGCCCGCTGCGAGCCGTCCGCATCGACGCCCTTCAGCGTCGTGCGGCTGGTCGCGAACGAGAGCTTGCGGAACTCCTGGGCCTCGTCGACGATCACCTGGTCGATGCCGATCTCCTCGATCGTCAGCATGTCGTCGCGGCGCGCCTTCAGTGCCTCGAGGCGGTCGGCGAGCTTCTCCTTCATCGCCTCGATGCGCTTGCGGGTCGTGCGGTCTTCGTCGTCGATCCGCACCTTCATCGCTTCGAAGGTGGCGATCTGGTCCTCGATCATGCCGCGCTCGAACTCGGCCGGCACCGCGATGAAGCGGAACGCCGAGTGGGCGATGATCACCGCGTCCCAGTTGGCGGTGGCGGCGCGGGCCAGGAACCGGGCGCGCTTCTCCTTGATGAAGTTGGTCTCGTCGGCGACCAGGATGCGCGCGGTCGGATAGAGCTGCAGGAACTCGCGGCTGGCTTGCGCCAGGCAGTGCCCCGGCACCACGAGCATGGCCTTCGCGATCAGGCCGAGCCGCTTCTGTTCCATGATCGCGGCGGCAATGGAGAACGTCTTCCCTGCCCCGACCGCGTGCGCCATGTACGTGCCGCCGGCGGCGACGATGCGCCAGATCACCCGCTTCTGGTGCTCGTAGAGCCGGATGACATTGGACGCGCCGGGCAGCGTCAGGTGCCGCCCGTCGAAATGGCGCGGGACCAGGTTATTGAAACGGTCGTTGTAGATGCGCGCCAGCCGGTCGGTGCGGTCCGGATGGGTCCAGATCCAGTCCGAGAACACCGTCTTGATCCGGACCAGCTTCTCCTTCGCTGCTTCGGTTGCCTCGACGTTGAGGACGCGCGTCTCCTTGCCGTCGACCATCACCATGTCGAAGATCTGCGGCGTGGCGCTGTTGAGCGCGTCATGCAGCAGGTAGCCGGCGTTGCGCCGCGGGGTGCCCCATTCCGAAGTGCCGGCCGCGGTGCCGATGAAGCGGCTGATGTCCACGTCCCAGGTGGCCAGGGCCTCGCAGTGCAGCACCCGGGTCTGCGTGCCCATCACTTCCTGCGAGAATGCTTCGATGACGTCGGTCGGAATCCATGGCGCGCCGAGCCGGGCGGTGATGTCGGATGGCCGCAGGTCCTCCGGCTGCACCTCGCGGAGTGCCGCGGCGTTGCGCTCGTATCGCGGGTCGCGCTCCGCCGCGGCCTCGGCGACCGCGAGCTTGGTCCGCACGGCGCCCGACAGGTAGGAATCCGCGGTCTCCCATCGCTCGGTTCGCGGATTGCGGAACACCGCGGTTCCGAGTTCCGACAGGGCGGCGTCGGGGTCGCGCTCCAGCAGCTCGGCCACGTAATCGAGGTCGACACGGCCGCGGGCGTTCAGCGTCACCGCGAGCGCATCGGCGGCGCTGGTGATCAGCGGCGTCGCCGGCGGGGCGATCACGCGCTCCCGAAACACCGGCCCCATGCGCGCGAGCCCGCTTTCCAGATCGTATTCCTCGATGCTGGCGACGAGCCAGCAGTCGGGGTCGTCGGCGAAGGGAGCGAGGTTCGGGCGGCGATGCGTCTCGCGTTCCTCGCCGGTTTCCTCGTCGATGGAGACCGACACGAGGGTGTAGTTGATCGGCCCGAAATGGCGGGTGAAGTTGGCGTAGGCGACGCGCAGCTTGACCTGAAGCTGCGTCCAGGGGCGGTCGGCGGCTTGGGCGCGCAGCACCTCGCGCACCGCGTCGCGGAGCGGCAGCAGCGCGCGGATGATCTTGGCCGAGCGTGGCGGGATGCCGTTCGTGCCCTTGCCTTCCCGGACCTGGATGGTGACGGCGGCGCCGTCCACGATCTGCATTAGTCGTCCGCCGGGGCCGATCAGGTAGGAGCCCTCCTTGATCGTGGCGCCGTCGGCGGCCCTGCCGGGGCGCACGGTGGCATCTTCCTCTGTCTCCTCCAGTGTGGAGTCTACTGGCGCGGTGAAGATGTTCGCTGGGAGGCGCGACAGTGCGGCTTCCAGCATGTCTTCGAGCGGGGACTCGCCGGCGCGGGCGCGACACGTATAGGCCAGCGCAGGGCCATAAATGCCGCGCTTCATGGCGTGCGTGCCCAGCACCATCTCGGGATGCGCCACGAAGTACTCGTTGATCACCTCGGTATGGGCGCTGCCGTGTGCGACATCCGAAGGGTCGGCTTCGTTCTCCCCGACTTCCGTGGTCGAGGTCATCGGCCCGTCGACCGGAACCTCGATCAGCTTGCGCCAGGGCTCGCCTCCCGCCGCCTGTCGCTCGGCACGGCGCTGGAACACCAGCACATCGATGACGACTTCGGTCCCGGCGGTCGCGCGCATGCTGCCTTCCGGCAAGCGGACCGCGCCGATCAGGTCGGCCATCCCGGCGATGTGTTCGCGCGCGACTGTGCTGGCCTTGTCCATGGTGCCGGTGCTGGTCACGAACAGCGCGATCCCGCCCGGCCGGAGCCGGGCGATGGAGCGGGCGATGAAGTAGTCGTGCAGACGCAGATCCATCCCCGCCGTGGCCGGGTCGCCCCGCACGATGCGGTCGGCGCGCACGATGCGGTCGGCGAAGGGCGGATTGCCGACCGCCAGGTCGAAGCCGCCTGGCAGTTGGCTGCGGGTGTAGTCCTCGCACAGCACGCGCGCCCGCGGATGGACGAAGCGGGCGATGCGCGCGGTGACCGGATCGTACTCGATCCCGGTCAGGCGCGTGGTCGCGCGCAGGGCTTCCGGCAATAGGGCGAAGAACAGGCCGGTGCCCATCCCCGGCTCCAGCACCCGTCCGCCGGTGAAGCCCAGGCGCTGGGCGGCTCGCCAGAGTCCACGGATGATCGGCTCGGGCGTGTAGTGCGCGTATTGGGTGGCGCGCCGCAGGGCGGCGTATTCGGCGGGCGTCACCGCCTCGGCGATCGCCGTGCCGATCTCCTCCCAGCCGCGTCGGAACGTGGTCGTGCCCGGCAACGGGAAGCAGTTCTGCGCCAGATCCGTCGCGCCGAAGCCGATGAAGCGGAGCAGTGTCGCTTGCTCGTCGGGGGTCCCCGCGCGCCCGCTGGTCTCAAGCTGTTTGCTGAGCTGGATGGCGGCCAGATTGTCGCGGCCGCGGGCGGGCCATCCGCACGCGAGCGCACGGTCCGAGTCCAAATAGAGATTGGCCACGGTGGTGGGTGTGGCCACTGCCGGTGCTTGCGGGGCCGGCTCGTCGTCGTCCTCCTCGGTTTCGTGCGGCTCTCGCGGCTCGGGCTTGAGCGTGTGGATGGTCCACCCGCGCTCGGTGGCGTCGAAAAGGCCAAGCGTCGTCTGGTTCGGATGAGACATGAAGCGCTCCTGCTGCGGGCGGGCCGGGCGCGGGCGGCGCGCGACAGCGCGTCGGTGGGCGGCCGGAAGGTGGGAGGAAGGCCGCTTGTGGCGGGCGTGGCTGTGGCGGGGTCAGCCCGGTGGGGCGGGTCTGGAG
>JBAWFF010000280.1:0-3019 GCA_049591635.1 Acetobacteraceae bacterium | reverse complement strand
CTGCTGGACGAGGCCGAGACCGACGTGCTGGCGTACATGGGCTTTCCGGCCCAGCACCGCGCCAAAATTCACTCCACAAACCCCATCGAGCGGCTCAACCACGAAATCAAGCGTCGCAGCGATGTCGTCGGCATCTTCCCTAACGAGGCCGCCATCGTCCGGCTGATCGGAGCCTTGCTGCTGGAGCAGAACGATGAATGGACGGTGCAGCGGGCTCGCTACATGAGCCTGGAAACCATGGCCCCGTTGAGCGATGATCCCAGTGTCAGCCTGCCGCTCCTGGCAGCCTGATCGCGGAACTCAACCCAGTTCCGATGCCGGCGCTCCTACACCACGTCAGGGGACACGATCCCGCGACGCGGCGGCTCGCGATGACGAAGACCACGTTTCGCTCTCCATTGAGTCCGGGTACTAACGGCCGGAACGACCCGCCAGCAACGCTTCATACACCGGCTTGTAGTTCGCGGCGCTGACCGGCCAGACCCGCTCGGCCGCGACAAACTGCCGCCCGGCCTCGCGCATCGCCGCATGGGTGTCGGTCGCGGCGACGGCTTCCAACACCCGTCGGGCGAGTGCGTCCTTGTCATCGGCGGCGAACAGGAACCCGGTTACCCCGTCGCGCAGCAATTCGCGATGGCCGCCGACGTCCGAGGCGATGACGAGACGCCCCTCCGCCATCGCCTCGATCGGTTTCAGCGGCGTCACCAGCTCGGTCAGCCGCATCCGCCGGCGCGGAAAGACCAGGAAGTCCATCAGGTCATAGTAGCGCTTCACCTGCTCGTGCGGCACGCGGCCGGTGAAGCGGACGCAATCGCCGAGGCAGCACGCGGCGACGGTCGCGCGCAACGCGGCGTCCATCGGGCCGCCGCCGACCAGCAGCACGGCGATGCGCGAGTCGCGCGCGCGGATCGCCGGCAGCGCGTCGAGCAGCAGATCGAGCCCCTCGTAATGGTAGAACGAGCCGATGAAGCCGAGCACGATGCGCCCGCCGAGCCCCAGCTCCGCGACCAAGGCGGGGTCCTTCGCGCGCGGTTCGGCGATCATCTCGGCCTCGACGGCGTTGGGGACCACGGTGAGCTTTCCGTCCGCGATGCCACGCCCGGCCAATTCGTCACGCATCGCCGAGCACAGCGTCACCACCGCATCGGCCTGACGTAGCACGCGACCCTCGAAGGCACGGCTGGCGCGGTAGCGCGGATCGTTCTGCCGCGCGCGGCCGAGGTCCACGGCGGCGTCTTCCCACAGCGCGCGCACCTCATAGACGAACGGTACCCCGGCCCGCCGCGCGGCGCGCAGCGCGGGCCAGCCGATCAGCACCGGAGAATGCGCGTGAACGATATCCGGCCGACTGGCCGCGATCACCTGCGTCAGTCGGGTCCGCAGCGCGCCCATCTCAACGGCTTCCCGCGCGACCGGGAAACGCGACGCCATACCCTCGGGCTTTCGCGTGCGGTGAAACTCCCAGCCGTCCACCGTCTCGTTCGGTCCGGTCCAGATGTTGTGCCGTGGGCCGGTGACCTGCGCGGTTTGCCAGCCGAATCCGCGCTGCGCCGCGAGGATACCGAGCGAGCGGAAGACATACCCGCTTTGCATCGGAAGCGAGTGGTCGAAGACGTGCAGGATTCGCATGGCGTTCCTTATCGCGCGGCCTAACCGGCCTCAATACGGGCGCCGCCGATGCCGTTTGGGTACCCACGGGCGATCGCCACGCAGCATACGGTCGGTGACGATCCGCGCGCCCGAAGGTTCCAGCCAGATCGCGATCGCGCCCTGCATTCGCGCGGTGACGCGATCGGCCAACGCCGGTCCGGGACACCGCCTGCGGGCGGCCTCGAGCGAGACGATGACCGCCGCTTGCGCGCAGTCCGCCGGCGCCTGGCGGCGAAGCAGCAGCGCGGCGACTGCGTTCGGATGCGGGCGGATCAAGCAGGAATTGGGCGCGCAAACGACCGTCCCATCCCCTACGGCACCGTCGACCGGCAGACGCGTCGGCTCGGTATCGATCGCCCAGAACTGGCCCCATTCGTCACGGATGAAGCGCGAAGCGCCACTCGTGCGCTCGATCAGCATGGTGTCATTCGCCCGTACGCCGATCATCCGCCCATCGGCGGCCAGCAGGATGTCGGGGGGCGCGACGAACCAGGCCGAGGCAAGCCCCAGCGCTAGCGGAGCCAGCCCCAGCAGCCGCAGGCGCGGTGTCCGCCAGAGGCCGAGCCAGGCGAGGCCCGAAGCGACGATTGCCAGGCCCCAGACGGGCATATGCCGCACCGGCACCACCGCGAGCGGCCAGGCGGCGACGGTGCGCGCGATCAGGACGACGGCGTGCAGTCCCCAGCCCATCGCGTCGAGCACGGGTCCCTCCAGTCCGAGCGGCATCAGGGCGACCGACAACAGCCCGAGGGGCATGATCCACAGCGCGGTGATCGGCACCGCCACCATGTTGGCGACGATGAACCAGGATTGGATGCGTCCGAAATGATAGGCCCCGAACGGGGCCGAGGCGCCGCCGGCGAGCAGGCTGGTCAGCGCGAGTGCCGCCAGATGCCCCGCCGCGCGCCGCCAGAAGACCCCGTCGCCGTGCAGCTTGCGCAGCCAGGGGCGTAGTGCCTCGTATCCCGCGATGAGCGCCAGGACGGCCGAGAAGCTCATCTGAAACGACGCGCCCGGCACCTCCTGCGGCTCGATCAGCATCAGCGCGACGGCGGCCACCGCGAGGCCGCGCAGCGAGATCGCGCGCCTGCCGATCAGCGCGGCGAGCGTCACCAGCGACGCCATCGCGAAGCTGCGCATGATCGGGACGTGCATCCCGGTCAACACCATGTAGAACCCGCCGAACGCCAGCGCCACGCCGGCGGCGATCTGCTTGGTCGGCCAGTACAGCGCGGCGCGCTCGCTCATCGCCAGCAGCGCGCGCGTCAACGCGAAGGCGAGACCCATCACCGCCGCCATGTGCAGCCCGGCCACCGCGAGCAGATGGGCGAGGCCGGAGGCGCGGAACGCCTCGCGGTCGGCCTGCGGG
>JBAWFF010000279.1:0-11985 GCA_049591635.1 Acetobacteraceae bacterium | reverse complement strand
GCTACGCCTCGACCACCAGCGTCTCCACCGATGAGATCGACGGCAGATGCTCGGCGATCGGCGTCCAACTGCCGCCCTCGTCGGCGCTCGCGAACAGCGTGCCCGTGTTGGTCCCGAAATAAACCCCCGCAGGGTCCAGCCGATCGGTCGCCATAGCCTGGCGCAGCACGCCGAAGAAGACGTTTTCCTGCGGCAGACCCGCGCGCAGCGCCTCCCAGCTCTTGCCGCCATCGCGCGTCCGCCAGACCGCGGCCTTCGCGTCGGGCACATACCGACCGGCAGTGTCGCCATTGAGCGGCAGGAGGAACAGGGTCGCGGGATCGCGCGGATGGACCGCGGCGGGGAACCCGAAGCTGGAGGGCAGCCCCGCCTCGATGCTCTCCCAGTGCGCCCCGCCGTCCCCGGTCCGGTACATGCCGCAATGGTTCTGCTGATAGAGGCGTTCGGGCATGCCGGGCGCCATCACCAGGCAGTGCACGCACTGGCCGAATTCGGGGTATCGCTGCCCCTCCGGCAGGAAGTCGGCCCGCGTTCCCTGGTTGCGGGTCTCCCAGGTCTGCCCACCGTCGGCCGTGTGGAACACGCCGGCCGCCGAGATGCCGACCCAGATTTGTCGGTCGTCGCTCGGGTGGGGAACCAGCGAGTGCAGGATCAGCCCGGCCCCACCGGGGTTCCAATGCGGCCGCGAAGGGTGGTCGCGCAGGCCGCTGACGTGGTGCCACGATCGGCCGGAATCATCGCTGCGAAACAGCCCCGCCGGTTCGACTCCCGCGTAAAGGCACGTCGTTGCCGGCGCCACGCTCCATACCGTCTTGATCGGGTCCTCAGCCGGCGGATACGCCAGACCCTCGCTCGAATGCGTCCAACTCGCGCCCTGATCGGCGGACCTCCAGATAGCCGGTCCGAACCATTCGTTCCCGCCACCGGCGTAGATGGTCCCGCTCGCCGGGTCGGCAATGACGTGGTTGATCGGCCAGGTCTCGCAGAACGGGCCACGCAGCGCCCAGGAACGCCGCTCCGCGCCACCCTCGAGGATGAACACGCCCTTTGTCGTGCCGATCAGAACGAGGATTCTCTTCGCCATCTCGCTTTCCCCATAGCGCATGCTCGCCATTGGCAGCATATCAACCTAAATGGCTCCGCGGAAGCCGGACCTTCGCAATTCGGATTGACCTCGCGGAGCATTTGCCGCCTGTTCGCCGCGTGTCCATCATGGGATTCGGAGAACTGGCTGGACAGGGATGGCCGCAGATCGGTGATCTCGGCCTCGCTTTCGTTCTATCGGCCCTCATCGGGCTGGAGCGCGAGGTTCGCCAGAAGAGCGCCGGCTTGCGGACCCATGCCGTCGTCGGGCTCGCGGCGGCGTTGATCATGTTGATTTCGAAATATGGGTTCATGGACGTTTTGGCGCCCGGCCGCGTCGTCCTCGATCCGTCCCGCGTCGCCGCGCAGATCGTCTCCGGCATCGGGTTCATCGGCGGCGGACTGATCTTCGTGCACCGCGACAGCGTGCGGGGCCTGACGACGGCGGCGATCGTGTGGTTGACCGCGGCCGTCGGCATGGCCTGCGGCGCGGGCCTGCCCGTTCTCGCGCTGATCGTGACCGGAGGCCATTTCGTCGTCGTCTTGCTTTTCCCTTACATCGAGGACCGGCTTCCCGCGTCCCGCTGGACGCCGTCGCATCTGCGGGTCTCCTATCACGACCGGGAACATGTGCTGCGAGAGGTACTGGTGGCCTGCACGCAGCACGATTTCGCCGTCGGCCGGCTGCGGATCGAACGGGGTCCGGAGCCCGCCGCATCGCCGAACACGCAACCGGAGCGGATCGTGACGGTCGCCCTGGATATTCTCGGGGTCCGGTCCGTCTCCAAGCTGGCGGCGAGGCTCCTCGACATCGACGGCGTCGTCGCCGTCAATGCGGGCGATGCGAACGTCCCCTCGGGCTGAGGTCAGGGCCGGAGCAGCAGGCGGCGCGCCTGAATGATCGTGGTGGCGGCCCTGTCGCGCAAGCCGTCATCGGTCGCGCTGCTGACCGGATGCGCGATCGTGGAGAACGCATAGCCCGCCATGCCGAGCACGCGGGCCATGAGTTCGGCCGCGCTCGTGAAGCGGGTGGTCATCACCGCGACTGCGGGAACGCCGAGCCGTTCGGCGGTCACTGCGTCATGCAAACTGCACGACGAGCAACTGCCTCAGTCGCCGATCCCGGTGATGACGGCGTCCCAACCCGCGATCTCGTCGACGATATGCGCGTCCGCCGGCGCGCTATAGTTGGACTTGACGCGGGTGATGACGTTCGCGACGCCGCCCTCCTCGCGCAGCATCCGGTCGAGATGGGCGAAGAAGCCCTTGGTGCCTTCCTTCCCGTTGGAGATGAAGCCGACGGTCTTGCCGGTGAGCGCGGTGAGGCGCGGCGCCGGCTCCCCGAGGGGCGGCGCGGTTTCGTTGGTCGGATCGAGAACCTGAAGAGCCATGATGCACTTTCCGAAGCAGGAGGGAACGACCTTCACCCCTTGGGCGGTTCGCAGTCAACGCAGACGCCGATGGGCAGGGTAACGGCGCGGCTCTTATGGCCGAGCCACGGCGGGATCACCGCGCCGAACCCGCCGGCGGGACCGCCGGCGGCGACGACCAGGAGCTGATCGGGAGTCTCCAACGCCGGATAGATGCTATCGCCTCGATCGCGTACGACCGCGCCCTTGCCGACATCGGCCCATTCACGGCGGCGGATGCGCGCCCGTTCGTGGATGAACGCGGCGATGTCGGCCTTGCTCCAGCCCGCGGCTTGCAGATGGTCGCGCAACTGCTTGGGAATGATGAGCGCGGAGTTGCCGCCGTGGATGGAATAGTGGCGCAGATTAGCCCGCATCTCGGCGGCGAACGTCTCCAGGATCTCCTCGGGCCGCGTCGTCCACTCGTTCATGATCTGGCGCGGCGCGCCCGCCGCCATGACGGTGACGGCGGAGACCTCCGCCGGCAGGCCGCGCTGGGCGGATAGCGGCAGCCAGGTCGTGTCCTCCTCATCCTCGGCGACGCAGTAGCTGAACTTGCCGGGATGGCCGATTGTGGAACGGTCGATGCCGCCGGGGCGCACCTCGAGGATGTTGATCAGCGCGAGCCGCAAGGCCCGCCCGATCACCGAGGTCGCGCGATCGCTGTTGCCGAGCGCGTTGAACGTCCCGCTGGCGCCGAGTTCCCGCCGGATCGGGCCGTTCAGCACGACGAACACGGCGCAGCCGCCGGTCGAGGCGGTGGCGCCGTGCAGCAGGAATTCCGGCCGCAGCATCGCCGTGAAGGCGGTCAGAACGACCGGCATGTGCATCGGCAGGCAGCCCGCCATCACCGCGTTGATGGCGACCTTTTCCGCCGTGATCGCCACCCCGCGCACCGGCTCGATACCGAGCAGCTGATCGGGCGGCGTCATCGCCCATTCGAGGCAGGAAGCGACGGAATCGGCCGTGGGCGGGACGATCGGCAGCCCGTCGGTCCAGCCATTGGCGTGGTACAGTTCCTGGGCGGCCCAGATGTCGTCGACGGCGTGGGTCTTGGAGGCGAGTTGCATCGGATCGCGTGGCCCCTTGTGCCTTGCTTGCGGGGAGGCGTCTGCTCTTTATCATATCGCTTGTTTTTTGCGCGTGCCGGTTTTAGAACATAAAATGAACGCGGACCAGCGCCGGAGGCGACATGGACTATCCGTACGACCTCGGCCCCTATTCTCGGACTATCACCACCAGTTCGGCGGACGCCCAGCGCTGGTTCGACCGTGGTCTCAACTGGTGCTTTGGCTTCCACCACGAGGAGGCTGTCGCCTGTTTCGAGAAGGCGCTGGAGGCCGACCCCAACTGTGCCATGGCGCATTGGGGCATCGGCTATGCAGCCGGGCCGAACTACAACTTTCCCTGGGACCTGATGGATCCCGCCAGCAAGGAGGCGGCGCTCGCGCGCGCCCATGACTCTGCCCGCGCGGCCGTCGCGCTGGCCGGCGGCTTCACCGCGCCCGAGCGCGCGTTGATCGAGGCGCTGCCCGCCCGTTATCCGCAGCGCGACCCCATCGAGGATCAGGGTCCCTGGAATGACGCCTTCGCCAACGCCATGCGCCTTGTTCACCGAGCGCATCCCGGCGACCTCGATGTACGGGCCATCTTCGCGGAAGCGATCCTCAACCGAACACCCTGGCGGATGTGGGACCTGCGCACTGGCGAGCCCGCTCCCGGCGCCGGCACCATCGAGGCGCGGGAGGTGCTCGAGTCCGGCTTCCGCGATCTGCCCGGGGCGATGAGCCATCCGGGCCTTCTGCACCTGCACGTCCACCTGATGGAGATGTCGGCGCATCCCGAGGTTGCGTTGGTGACCAGTGACCGGCTGCGCGAACTGACCCCCGACATGGGCCACCTGGTGCACATGCCCACCCACATCGACATTCAGTGCGGCCACTACCGCGATGCGATGCACTGGAACCAGAAAGCGATCGTCGCGGACCGCAAGTTCTACGACCGCGCCGGGCCGATGAACTTCTATTCGGGCTACCGGGTGCACAATTACCATTTCGCCGCCTACGGCGCGATGTTCCTCGGCCAGTACGCGCCCGCTATCGCGGCCGTTGACGAGCTGATCGAGACCATGCCCGAGGCGTTTCTGCGCATTCCCTCGCCGCCGATGGCCGATTTCTTCGAGGGCTACGTTTCGATCCGGCAGCACGTCCTTATCCGCTTCGGCAAATGGCGCGAGATCATCGCGCAGGACCCGCCGGCCGATCGCGACCTCTACTGCAACACCGTGACGATGATCCACTACGCCAAGGGCGTCGCCCACGCCGCGCTGGGCGACGTGCCCGCGGCGGAATCCGAGCAGGCGCGGTTTCGCGACACGGCGAAACGCGTGCCCAAGTCGCGATACATCCACAACGTGTCCTGCGTGCAGTTGCTGGCGATCGCCGAGGAGATGCTCGAAGGTGAGATCGCCTATCGCCGCGGCGAGCATAACGCGGCGTTCGTGCATCTGCGGGCCGCCGTCGCGCTGGAGGACGACCTACCCTACGACGAGCCTTGGGGCTGGATGCAGCCGATCCGCCACGCGCTCGGCGCACTGCTGCTGGAGCAGGGCCACGCGGCGGAGGCCGAGGCGGTGTATCGCGAGGATCTCGGTCTCGGCGGCGCGCTGCCCCGCGCGCAGATCCACCCGGACAATCTGTGGGCTCTGCGTGGGCTGCTCGCGTGCCTCGAGCGGCGTGGCGAGACCGCGGAGGCCGCGCTCATCCGCCAACGAGTGGATCTCGCGGCAGCCCGTGCCGACTTGCCAGTATCGGTGTCCTGCTTCTGCGCGCGGGGCGAGACTGCCTGAGCGGCAATAGGCTTTTATCGCTCCACCATCGGCAGATGCGCCTGCGTCCGAATCGGCGTGGCGCCTTCAATCCGCGGTCGCAAGCTTGTCCTGCGTCTTGGTCGCGAAATCGCCGGCGTCATGGCGCTCATGCAGCTGGCTCGATGGCTCGCCGGAAACGCGGTTGACCATCCGCCCACGCCGTACCGCCGGTCGTGCGCCGATCGTGTCCGCCCAGCGGTTGACGTGCTTGTATTCCTGTACCGAGAGGAACTCGGGCGCCCCGTAGAGCCAGCCCTTCACCAGACCGCCATACCAGGGCCACACGGCCATGTCGGCGATCGTGTAGACATCGCCCGCCAGATACGCATTGTCCCCCAGCCGCTTATCGAGCACGTCGAGCTGGCGCTTCACCTCCATGGCAAACCGGTCGATCGGGTATTCCATCTTCGTCGGCGCGTAAGCATAGAAATGGCCGAACCCGCCGCCCAGGTAAGGCGCGCTGCCCATCTGCCAGAACAGCCATGACAGGCATTCGGCGCGCGCGGCGGCCTCGGTCGGCAGGAACGCCCCGAATTTCTCCGCGAGATGCATCAGGATCGCGCCGGACTCGAACACCCGGATCGGCGTCGGGCCGCTGCGATCCAGCAGCGCCGGGATCTTGGAGTTGGGGTTGACCGCGACGAACCCGCTGCCGAACTGATCGCCCTCGCCGATCCGGATCAGCCAGGCATCATACTCCGCACCGGCATGGCCGCGTGCCAACAGCTCCTCCAGCATCACGGTGACCTTCACGCCGTTCGGCGTGGCCAGCGAATAAAGCTGCAGGGGATGGCGGCCGACCGGCAGCTCCTTTTCGTGCGTGGGCCCTGAGATCGGGCGGTTGATATTGGCGAACCGGCCGCCGTTTGGCTTGTTCCACGTCCAAACCTTCGGGGGCGTGTACTCGGATGAGTCCGACATCTTCAATGCTCCAACCCGTTTGTGCGACAGCGTGGCCTGGCCGTTCAGTTGGCGCAAGTCACCCGGCGGCCGCGATCAATGTTTCGTTCATCCCCGTGCGGCACGGTGGCCGTTGTAGGCAGGAGGCGAGACTTCGTGCGGATCGGCATCATCATCCCCGGCCATGACGCCGCCCCCTGGATCGCCGATGCGATCGGGTCGGTCATCGCGCAGAGCTACACTGATTGGTCGCTGAGTATCGTCGATGACGGCTCGACGGATACCACCGCGACGATCGCCCGGCGGTTCCTGAGCGACGGACGCGTCATGCTGATCCGCCAGGGCCGCAGTGGCGTCTCGGCGGCCCGCAATCGCGGCATCGCGACGCGCGCGGATGCCGACGCGTTGCTGTTCCTCGACGCCGACGACTGGCTCGCGCCGGACGCGCTGGCGCGATTCGCATTCGCGCTCCGCGCGGCGTCGGCCGCAGTCGCCGTTTGTGGGCCCGCGCGGTTCGTCGCGGAGCACGCCCGGCCAGGAGCGCGCGCCGGACGCGTCTTACGCTGCCAACGCGGCGACCTTCTATCCCGCCTGCTGGTACGCAACCTCTTCGCGAATGGCGGCCATGTCCTCGTCCGCGCCGAAGCTGTCCGCGAAGTTGGAGGATTCCGCTCCGACCTCGCTTACGGCGAGGACTGGGAATTTTTCACGCGCATCGCCACGCAAGGCAAGTTCGCCCGTGTTCGCGGACGCGACCCCGTGCTGTTCGTCCGCCGCCGCCCGAACGGGGTCTATCAGCGTAAAGCGACCGATCCGGCTTCGTTCGCCCCCTGTATGGAGGCGATCTTCGCCAGCAAGGCTCTGCTCGCCCGGTTCGGCGCGAGCCGCCTCGCCGCCATCCGGACGCGGACGGAAGCGGAGAACGCGTGGGTCATCGGGCGCGCCCTGCTCGCGCATGGCCGACCGGAGGGGCGTGCCTGGTTGCGGCGTTCGCTCGCCGCCAAACCAAGTCTCGGCCGCTTGGTGGCGACCGCGGTGGAGCGCGCTGTCCGGGTCCAGACCGATATGAGACGTAAGGGCTCTTGAGAGAGCTTGGGGATCTCTCCAGCCCCGCAGCCAAGAAGACACACCGACGCGTCTCATATGTCCTGAACCAGCACAAGGGATTGATCGCGGCCGCCTAATGCATCAGTGTCCCGCCATGTCGGATTCCGTTCGTCGAGTCGGCACATGATCACGCGGTTTCGTTGGTTGCCGGTCGGCGCCATGTTGCTCGTCGCGGCGCACGGTTCGTTCGTGCCGCTTCCGCTGCCGTTGCCGCCGACTCCTCCCGTGGGCGGGCCGCCCGGGCACATCGCTCCGACGCCGGACCTGTTCGCCCGCCAGCCGACGGATTTTCCGCTATCCGAGCAGCCCTCCTTCGCCCCCGCGTGGTTGGCGAGCCGTCCCGTCCAGCAAAGCCAGGGCTTCGTTCCCGGGTCTCAGGTGGACGCGCGCCCCAATGGACACACCGAATACGCGCCGGGGGTCAGCTTCAGCATGCCGCTGCATTGAGGCGGCGCGCGGTTCGGCGGGACGTCACCAGACGAAACGCGGGATCGTCGCGATAGGCGCGAGCCGGGCGGCGCGCGCCGCCTGTTCGGCGAGTTGCCGATCCAGCTGTCCGTCGGCGCCGGTCAGGGCGGTTCGATGCAGCCCGCCGAGAACCCAGCACGAAGCGAGACCAACCCCAGCCGCACCGGCGATATCGGTTTCCAACGCATCGCCCACCGCGAGGACCCGACCGGCGTTCACTCCCAATCTTTGAAGCGCTTGCTGGTAAATCGCGGGATCGGGCTTGCCGAGTGAGCGCACATCGCCGCCGATTTCCCGATAGCGCACGGCGAGCGCCCCCGCGCACAGGACCCGGACTCCCCCTCGGATCACCGCCAGATCGGGGTTGGCGCAGATCATCGGCAACCCGTGCTGGGCACAGGCCCGCAGAACGATCTCGAAGTCACCAAGATCCGTCGGATCGAGATGGTCATCCGGCCCCGTATTGAGGACGAAGTCGGCGGCGGATGGAGTCTGCACGACGTCCAGGGGAAGACCGTCGAGAACCGGGCGGTCGCGTTGCGGACCGAGGTGGAAGACCCGTCGGCCCAGTTCAGCCCACCAGAGGTCCGGCGGATCGAGCAGGGCCCGGCGCACCGCTTCGCCGCTCGTCAGCAGATCCGCGTAGAGGTCGTCGGCGATGCCCATCCCGCGCATCATGGCTTGTACGGGCGCGTTCGGGCGCGGCACGTTGGACAACAGGAGAGCCGGTTTGCCGGTCGCGCGGAGCCGCTTCAGGCATTCCACCGCATCGGGGAAGGCCTTCACCCCATCATGGATCACCCCCCAAAGATCGAGGATAAATCCGTCGTATTGGCCCGCGAGCCGCGCGAATCCCGACAGATGTTCCATCAGGCGCTCTCGGCCAGGCGCGATGCTTCGGCTCCGACCGCGTCGCGAACGCTCGCGAAGCCCTCGCGGCGCAGCGCGGCCGCGAGTTCGCGCTTGAGGCGGGAAACAATTCCCGGGCCGGCGAAGGTCAAGGCGGTGTACAGCTGAACGATCGTCGCGCCCGCCTTGAGCTTGATGAGGGCGTCCTCGCCCGAGGATATGCCGCCGACGCCGACAAAGGTCAGCCGCCCGCGCGCCAGAAGATAGGCGCGGGCCAACATGGAGGTCGAGGGTCCGAACAGCGGTCGTCCGGACAATCCGCCCAACTCGCTTGCATGACGTGATCGCAGGGTGGCGGGCCGCGTCGTGGTTGTGTTGCTCACGATCAGGCCTTGCACATCGGACTCGATGCAGGCCCGCACCGTGGCGTGCAACTCGTCTTGGGACATATCGGGCGCGATCTTGACCAGGAGGGGCGGATGAGAGGGGCTGCGTTGGACGGCGGCGCGCAGGATCGCACCGAGGCGGTCGCTGCGTTGGAGATCGCGCAAGCCCTTTGTATTGGGCGACGATACATTGATGACGACATATTCGACGAGAGGCGCCACCGCGGCGAGAAGCGTCGCGTAATCCCGCTCGGGGTCCGCGCCATCCCGGTTGATCCCGATATTGGCGCCGACCGGCACCTCGTGCGCCCGGTACTCCCTGAGCCGGGCGAGGAAGGCGTCGAGGCCGGTATTGTTGAACCCCATCCGGTTCACGACGGCGCCATCCTCCGGCAGGCGGAACAGGCGGGGACGCGGGTTGCCGGCTTGGGCACGGGGCGTGACGGTCCCGGCCTCGACGAAGCCGAAGCCAAGCCGCGCCAGCCCTCCGACGGCGTCGGCATTCTTGTCGAAGCCGGCGGCGACACCGATCGGATTGCGAAACCGCAACCCGAACGCCTCGGTCTCGAGGATCGGATCATCGGCCGAGCGATTGCGTCCCGGGAGCCCGAACCGAAGCGCGCGCAGGGCCGCATGGTGCGCCAACTCGGGGTCGATCCGCCGCAGCAGCGGCATCACGATTGATGCTCCGGTCATCATGATGGGCGGCGTTATGGCCCGGGGGCCGTTGCCGCGAAAGGCGGCCACTTGCGGCCCGGCCGCGCCCGAAGGTAATGCCCGGCGATGTGGGACGAGGTCTATCTCGAGACATGCTGCCGGGCCGCCCTGCATCGGCTCGATTTGTGCGGACCCCTGGGCCGCCCCGCGGACATGAAGGACACGGCTTGTCTAGCGCGGCTCACGAGGATGGGGTTGGCGTCTCGGCGCGAGGATGGCCGGTACGAGATCACCCAGGCGGGCCGTGAGCGCCACATCGTCGAGATCGCGCGACGCTGAGGCTTATCGCATCGGCACCAGCGTCGGGCTGTTGGACGCGCCCAACCCGACGCACAGCACACGCGCACCGTCGATTCCCGACACCATCATGATATCGCCCGCCGCCAGCATATCGGCGCCATCGTCAAAGAACCCTTTCTCGACCACGTTGTCGATCTGGTCCTGGCCCGCGTTGTAGTGCCAGAGCGTGAAGCCGTTGGCGTAGGCAAGGACGGAGAGAGCACGTATCGAGAAGGCCATCGGTGGCTCCTTTCAAAGAAAAAGCCGCCGCCCCGGAGAGGGCGGCGGCTCGGAAAAAGCGGCATCGAGGAAGGCGCCGGTCGGACGCACGTCTCCCCGGGATCGGGAGCGTTTACAGGGGCGTGGCCTCGTCCGTCAAGGATAATGTTCCTAGATTGTTCTTGTGGCTTTCTCTGCGGCCGGGGCTATTCGGATCGACCGCGGCGCCGGCGAACCAAGCATAACCCGAGCAGGCTACCACCGAGTAGGGCGATGGTCGCCGGCTCGGGCATCGGGACGATACCAATCGAGAAGGTGTTTTGGATAACCGACGAAACCGCCATCGAGCCTGACGTGAGGGCGATATCCGCCAGGTCCTTGGCCACCGAGAGGCTGTCGACGCCGGCGAAGGTTACATGATCCGTGGCACTGCCGGGACTGGCCGCCGACAACGTCGCCCCGTTAGACAGCGTCTCGCTCAGGCTAACGGTGCCGCCGCCGGTACCACTTCCGGTCAGCAGCAGGCCGGCATCCGTGATCGGCGCCGTCGATGTCACCGTATAAAGCCAGGCGACGTCGGCGGTCGACGGCGGGGGAGCGGACGCGGCGGAGGAGAACGTCAATGCCAGGCCGCCGGAGATAGGCCCGACGGAAATCGGCCCGACCGTGCCGCCTCCGGTCGTACTCGGGCTGATGGTGATGCCGCTGAACGTCAGCGGGCCGACCGTGCAGGAAAAGCCGGGAGCTGTGTAAGTCGCGGCGGACCCGAGCGCGCATGCGGGCACCGCCTGGGCGCTTCCTGCCCCGGCGACTGCGGCGAGCGTCAAGCCAACTAACGACGATTTGTGCAGTAAGCGCATTTGACCCTCCATTCCGGGTGCGTTGCCGGCCGGTTGCCATTCCGGATGGCGCCGCTTGACGAGCATGGATATATTAAACTATGGAATCAAGTTAAATTTGATTACACCAGGAACATCATATGACGCGAGTGAAGTCCCGACCTACACTCGCCATTCCCGCGAATGCACTGCTCCAAGCGAACCACTCGGAGTTGCGCGAACCACTTGGGTCCCGCGGGACCCCGTCCTCGGCCGGGCCTTTGGCCCGACCCTTGGGCGGGAATGACGGCCGAGGGCGCTGTTATCTATTCTGTTCCTCGCGGCCGTAGGGGAACCCGCTGGCGTCCACGGAACCCGGGCAATGGGCCGTGTCCACAAATCCTGTTCGCAACTGCGAAAGGTGTCCACATTTCCAGAGGGTCATCGCACCCGATGCCGGATGGTAGCGGCGGGCGGATTTGAACCACCGACCAAGGGATTATGATTCCCCTGCTCTACCGCTGAGCTACGCCGCCATCCGGTTCCGCGAGGCGCGGAGATAGCCTCGGCGGCGCCGGCGCGTCAATCGCGCGTGCCGGCGCGGTGATCCAGCCGCCGCCGAGGACGCGATCGGCGGCGTAGAACACGCAGGCCTGGCCGGGCGCGGGCAAGGCGGGCGTGTCCAGAAGCACGGCGGCGCCATCGGCCGTGGGGGTCAGCGTCGCGGGTTGGGCGGTATCGCGGGCGCGAAGCTTCACGGTGCAACGTAACTCGCCCTCCGGCGGGTCGATCAGCCAGTTGACGGCGCGGACGCGCACGGCGCGAGTGCCCGCGGTGCGCGGACCGAGGACGACGCGCCGCCGGGGGGCATCGAGCGCCAC
>JBAWFF010000278.1:0-2593 GCA_049591635.1 Acetobacteraceae bacterium | reverse complement strand
ACCTCGTAGCGCAGTTGGATGGCGGCCTCGTCAACCATGCGCCGAATCTAGTACACACTTCAGCCGCGCCGGAATCCCCCTCGGCGCAAAATCACACCGCGATTCGGTTATTTATCAACAGACCCTTAGCGGTCGCGGAGACGGGCTACTTACCCACGGCTCCTACACCACCAACCGGGACACAACCCGACGCTGCGCTCCTTCCCATACCTGGGCGCTAAAGTCTCCGTAACTTGCAATTAACGGTTGTATCTTAGATCGACACTCCAATTTCGGCGGGTAAAACACGAAGCCGTGAGTGCCTGCTGTGCATAAAGTTACCCACAGGGTGTTGATAAGAAGAATGAAGGAACCATCGCAAACGACTCGGAAGACTCGCGAAATTCCGTGGTCTCTCAATCGGCGATCGCTTATCGCGGTCTCGCGCGATCTCCGTGTCGGCCCGGAACGAACAAAGAATCTCCTCATTCACGACATTCAAATTGCGACGCGGATTGCTGATCTCTAACGATTTGACGATGATCCGCCTCTGCCGACTGCCATTGTCTTCAGGTTGCGACCGAGGGTTGTATTGCCCAAGGCACCGAGATCCGGGAGACAACGCAGGATGGCCTATAAAGGACTAGATTCGCTGGTAAAGGACCGTCTAAGGGGATGGCCCCAAAGCCCGCCAGGGTTGTATCCGCGGCAACCCGAACCCCACGCGTGGCTCCGTGGACGGCCCGTCGCGGACCTCAGTGCGTGCCACCCCTTCCTGAAACTGCCCGGGAGCGATCGGCTCCGTACCCTGCCCGACGGCCTGTGGCTGAATTTCGCCGGCACGCCTGTGGAACCCTTTGTGGATATCTTCGCCGTGGAGGCGTGTGGATCGCTACAGAACCTGCTCGACAAGCGATCCCGCTTCGCCCCGAGCACGCACTCGCTGCTGGCGGTCTGTCCGGTCCCCTGGCTGCTCGCTCCAGTCGACGCCGCCGACCCGACGCCGCGTTGGAAGGCGACCGGCGTGATGCTGCGTGAGCCGGTCATCGCGGTCGTGCTGCCGGTGCGTGACGTGCGGGTAATGTATGCGCTCAAGCGGGACCACTACAGCGGCTTCACCCGCCACCAAGTGCCGCACGCGCATGAGTATTTCGTGCCGATGGAGGCGATCACGGCGGAGGGCTCCGCGACCGACCCCGCGTTGCTGTCGCTGATCGGGCGGGCCACGGCGCAGAACTTCCTCAGCGAGCCGGACCTCGCGTGACCATGGCGAGGGCGATGTCGGGTCGGTCGGTGATCACGCCATCGACCCCCCACGACATCATGCGACGGATGTCGGCCGCCTCGTTCACCGTCCAGGCGAGCACGCGCAGACCAAGCGCCCGCGCCTCCTCGACCCGGGCACGGGTCAGCGTCACATGCTCCGGCGCCCAGGTGGTGCCGCCGGTCCCGCCGCTGCCCTCGGCGGCGACCGCCCGCGGCACCGATCCGCCGAAATCGGCGGGCGTCGGGCCGTCCCACCACAGCCGGGCATCGCGCTCGGTCTCCGCCCGGGTGAGCCAGGCGAGCGGGAGGTCGGGGCGGGTCCGGCGGAGATGGCGCGGGCCGCGCCAGTCGAAGGATTCAATGCGGACGCGCGCCCCCGCCCGTGCCCTGTCCACGGCGGCGGCGACGGTTTCGGCCATCGTGGCGGGCGAGGCGGTATCGGTGGGGCGGTCGGGATATGTCTTCAGCTCGATCAGGCAGCGTCCGCCGATTGCCAGGACAGCGTCGAGCCGGGGGATCGTGGTGCCTCCCGGCAATCGCGCCACCTCGTCGGCACGGAGGCGGCTGATCAGCGTCACGCCGTCATCGGTGGGCAGCTCCGGATCGTGGCTCAGCACCGCGATGGCGTCGGCGGTCAGCGCGACGTCGATCTCCACGCCGGCGATGCCGAGAGCCAGCGCGGCGCGGATCCCCTGAACGGTGTTCTCCGGAAACAGGCCCCGCGCGCCTCTATGGCCCCAGATTTCGATCACTGAATTGCGTGTAGCGAAGCCGCCGGTCGCGTCAATACCGGCCAGCTCACCCTAACGCCAACGGGGACGCACGCCGGGTGAAGACGAGCACAAGCACTCCACCCAGCACCAACACCCAGCCGGGCGGCTCGGCAATGAGCGCGGAGTCGAACGGGTTGATCAGCAGCCAGGTGCAGTCTGGTAGGCCGCAATTCGATAGCGTGGTCGCCGATCCGAGCAGCAGCTGCGCCAGGTCGATCTGCCCGCCAGTGAATAGCGCGGCTTCCTCCCCGCCGATGTCGCCGGTCGCGTCATAGGCGGCGATGGCCGTGGGGAGGTCGAAAATGGTGTCCGATGCCGTGATCAGCGCGTTGGCGAGGTCGATCTCCGCGGGTGGCAGACAGGCGACGCCGCTGCTGGCGCAACTCGACAGGAAGGCATCGAACGCCGCCAGGGTCAAAGGCGAGATGTAGGGGTTGGTGCCGCCGACCAAGTTGGCGAAATCGGTGCCCGTCAGCGTGGTGGTGGCGCCGTCGAATGCCGCCGTCGCGGTCGCGAGTGCCGCGCTGAGCGCCGGGCAATTATCGCCGGCGCCCGGATCGCATGCGGCGTTGGCC
>JBAWFF010000277.1:0-7685 GCA_049591635.1 Acetobacteraceae bacterium | reverse complement strand
CAATATCCTCACAGCGTAACAGCCGCGCCGCCCGCGCAGCTGGAAACTGACCTACCCCAACGCGCCGCGCCATCCGCATATTTGCACGCAATTTCAGAGCTCTACACCCATCCGCGCACAGGTCTCCTAGGAGCGCGATCGGATCAGATGGAACCGGAGATGCGAACAAACGCGCCGTCATTGCGAGCCGAAGGCGAAGCAATCCAGGCCCACCCTCGCATGAGCGCCCTGGATTGCTTCGCTGCGCTCGCAATGACGAGCGTGGCGATTCAATCAGAAACGATCGTGCTCGCTAGGACCGGAGGACGCCGCTGGTATCCTGCCCGCACACCGGATCGGCAATCGCCTGTTCCAGGCTCTCCGCGCCCTTCCACTCGCTCGCCGGCCGGGCCTGCCCATCGCTGCCGATCTGATCGATGTTCCAGTAGATTTCCAGGCTGTGCCCGTCGGGATCGCGGAACTCGACCGCGATCTGGCAGCCGGCCCGCCGGCGTCCCTCGAAGTCGATCTTCACGTCATGCGCCCGCAGGTGCTCACGCGCGCCCACCACCTCCGCGAGCGTCGCGACCTCGAAGGCGACATGGTGCAGCCCGCCCCCGGCCTCCTCGCCCGCCGGAAACAGCGCGATCCCGTGATGGTCGGTATTGCAGCGCAGGAAGACGACGCCCCCTGGCAGCATGTCGCTCGCATAGACGTCGGAGATCCGAAAGCCGAGCACCTCGGTGTAGAACCGCGCCGAGCGTTCGAGGTCGCGCACATGCAGCGCGACATGGCCGATCTTGCCGATCCTGAACGCGAGGCCGCGCGGACGGTCCATGTGTCGAATTGCAGTGGGGTCCATGCTTCACCACCCATGATAGCGTTGCGCCGCAGCTTAGGGCGGTTTCGCAAGAACCGGAAACGCGGGTGGCCGGCCCTCGTCAGCGGCGGAACATGGCGGCGTTCGCAAGCCGCGCGGATTGCCGCTCCGCCGAATGCCTGTCTCGCGCGGAGTTGGCGCATCGCCCGGCGGACAGCCGAACCTTGCCGCGCAGCGTGCGGTCCACATGCTCCCGCAGACTGAAACTTGGCAGATGCCGGCCGACCTCGATGATCTTCGGCTGAATATGGTCGATGTAATCCAATCGCCGCATCGTCCGCTTGGTCGAATCCCACCAGCTTAGATAGCCCCCGGGATAGGCCCGGCGGGGATGAGTGATCGCCCCCCGGAAGCTGTAGCGCACGCCCGGCGCGGCGAAGCCATCGAAGAACGCGGGCGTGTAGAAATCCGACACCAGGACGCCATCGATGTCGTAGGCGAATGTCGGATCCTCGGTCGGATCGCAGATTTCCAGGAGATATTCCACCGTCCCGTCGATGTCCCGCACATCCCCCTGCTCGGTCACGCCGATCGCCTTCGCCGCCACCAACCGGTTGCCGCTCGGGTCGACCAGCATCTCGAGGATTTCGTGGCTTGCCGCGATCGACCAGCTCGGTCCCTCGACCACCTCGGCATAGGGCTGCTGATGGAACGTACGGTGAAACCCTCCCGTGCCGTCGTCGGTGGCCGCGACGATAAATACGGGCCAGACGCCGAGGCCGAGCAGGCTGGCACGCGGCAGCGCGCTGATCGCCGCCTCGATCGGCCAGAAGCTCGCCAGGTCGCGCCGGACCTGAATGTCGATTGCAGCCGCCACGCGGACGAGCTCCTCGTCCATGATATGACCCGTCGCGTCGATCAGGGCGATACGTTGGATCAAACCCATCGATAAATCTCCCGCCGCGCTGGCTCGAGTTTCGAGGCAAGCATGAAATGCAATGTTCCGGCAAGGACTATCCTCCGCGCGACGTGCAAACCCTGCGGCGCGAAGGCGGGTTGACTCCGGACGTCGGCATGGTTTCATGCAACGGTAAGTCTCGCGAGGGGGTGGATGACAGGGGCCGAACTCGGGACGGTGCGCGCCTGCTGGAACTGTGGCGCGCGAGTCGCGGCCCGGCATAGTTTCTGTGGCTCCTGCGGCTCCGACCTGCGGTCCCAGGATCCCCCGGTCCCAGCCCATTTGCAGCAGCGCATCCGCAACGCGCGCGTCGAGTTGGAAGCCGAGCGGAAATTTGTTACCATCCTGTTTGCCGATGTCGTCGAATCGACAGCACTGATTGACGACCTCGATCCAGAGCAAGCGGCCATGCTGCTGGACCCCGCGCTGCAGTCCATGGTGGCCGCGGTGCGCAAGCATGACGGCATCGTCACGCGCATTCTGGGCGACGGCATAATGGCGCTGTTTGGCGCCCCACTCGCGCAGGAGGATCATGCCGCCCGAGCCTGTCGGGCCGCGCTCGATATCCGCTCGCTAGGCAACAAGCCGAAGGTTCAGGTGCGTATCGGGCTGCACTCTGGGGAAGTCGCGGTGCGGATCGTTCGGGCCGGGAATGCCATCGAATATGACGCGACCGGTGTGAATGTGCATCTGGCCGCGCGGATGGAGCAGACCGCGGCGCCCGGCACAATTCGCTTGACCGCGGCGACCCAACGGCTCGTCGCCGGCCACTTCGCCTGCCTGCCTTTAGGGTGGATCACCGTTAAACGAGCCGCCGGGCGTGACGTCGAGGGCTTCGAGCTGTGCCGCGCGCTTGATTGGCGTGACCCCTGGCGCGCTCGTGCATCGCGGACCCTTGGTGCCTTCGTCGGCCGTACATCGGAACTGGAAATTCTCGAGGAAGCCGCGAGCCAGGTGCTGGCAGGGCGCCCGCAGGTGGCGGCGATCGCGGGCCATGCGGGCACCGGCAAGTCCCGGCTGGCGCATGAATTCGCCATCGCCAAGGTACGGAGCGGATGGCAGGTGCTGGAGGCAACCGCCGGTGACGAAGCACGCTACGCGAGCTATCTCCCCTTTGCCCGCATGCTTCGTGACTGGTGCGGCGCCGGGCCGGACGATCCGCACGAGCAGGTGCTACAGCGAATCGGCGGCGCGCTAAATGAGCTGCGATTGGACGGCGACGCTCTTCTGCCACCGTTGGCCGCACTGCTGGACGCCCCCTTCCAGACTTCGGACTGGTCGAGGCTTGCGCCTTCGAGAAGGCGCCGGCGCTGCGCGGAGGCGATTGTCTTATTAATGCGGCAACTGGGCCGGAACCGAACGCTCTTGCTGCTGGTTGAAGACGCGCATGCGCTGGACGCCGAGAGCCAGGTCCTCCTCGACAGCGTGGTGGATCGTCTGACCGACATGGCGGTCTTGGTGATCGTGACCTACCGGCCCGAGTACCGGGAGGAGTGGCAACGGGTCGGCGAGTACCGCCGGATCGAGCTCCGGCGGCTCGGTGACATCGATTGCGGCTTGCTATTGGACGCGAGCCTTGGCCCCGATCCCGCACTCGCTTCGATCAAGGCGCAGCTCGCGGAGCGTACCCAGGGCATCCCGTTGTTCGTCGAGGAGATGGTCCGCAACCTGAGCGATACCGGGGTATTGGTCGGCGAGCCCGGGCAATACAGGTTGGGCGAGGCGGCCACGCATTTGCAAATACCCGATACGATACAATCCGTGCTCGCCGCGCGCATCGACCGCCTGCCGATCAAGAGGAAGCGCGTCCTTCAGGCGGCCGCCGTGGTCGGCGGTGAATTCTCCTCGCCGCTGCTCGCCCATATTTTGCGGCGACCGATTGCTCAGCTCGCCGCCGATCTGGCGTCCCTGAAATCCGCGGAATTCATCGTGGCGCGAGACGACACGACGGATTCTCGCTTGACGTTTCGCCATGTCCTTATGGAGGAGGTAACCTATCGCAGCCTGCTAACGCCACGTCGGTGCGACATCCACCGCGGCGTCGTCGAGGCGATGGAGCATCTATACGCGGACCGAATGGAGCAATATGCCGAGCAAATTGCCTGGCATGCGATGAACGGCGAGGTTTGGGACCGTGCCGTGGTGCACAGCAAGCAAGCCGCGCTCAAGGCGATCGATCGGGCGACCCATCCCGCGGCGGTCCACTTCATCGAGCAGGCACTCGCGGCCCTGACACGAATGCGTGCGCCCTCGCGGGAAGCAAGCGAGCAGGAGATCGAGCTCAGACTGCTGCTGCGCGTCTCGTTGGGAGCGCTGGGGGATTACGATCGGTGGGCAGCCAACCTCGACGCGGCGGCGCGGCTGGCACAGGACTCAGGAGACATGCGGCGTTTGCTGGCGGTCCGGGTTGCCCAATTGCACGTGTTGAATACACGGGGTGAGATGACCGCCGCGATCGCGGCATGTCGCCATGCGGAGCAGATGGCGCGTGCGCAACGAAATCCCCAGCATATCGTCGCGGCAACGTATTTCCTGGGTCAGGCGTTCAACTGGCATGGTGCCTTCGCCGACGGAAATGCGGCGCTGGAGAAGGTAAAACCCGTTTTCGACACCCTGCCAGCCGACAGCCGCTGCGGCATGACAGGAACGGCGCGGCTGATGTATGACGCGCAACGCGCGGCCTGCCATGCGGCACTCGGCGAATTTTCTGCCGCCTTCGCCTGTGGGCGGGCAGCCGTGCGCGGTGCCGGCGTCACCAAGCGCGACTTCGACATAGCGGTCGCCAGCTTTGGCTATGGCACCGCGCTCGCATTGAAGGGCGCGATCAAGCGAGCGGTTCAGGTGTTGGAGGTCGGCCTGGCGGCCACCGAGGCATCCGACAGCCCGCTGCTGTTCACGTCGATCGCCGGTCCATTGGGCTATGCCCGCCTGCTGAATGGCGACCCGGCCGGTGCGTTGAGCTTGACCGAGCGCCTGCTTGGTCGCCCAGAGGTCTCCTCATACTCGCGTGCATGGTCGCTCTTGTACCGCGCCCTCGTCTGTCTCGGAACCGGCCTGGACGATCAGGCACCGGAGCTGGTGAGTGATGCCCTGTCGCGTGCGCGGAAGAACGGCCACCGAGCGGTGGAAGCCACTGCAACCATGCTGCTGGGCGGCATCGCGCGACGAACGGACCCGCCTATGGCGCGCCGTCATCTGGAAGAGGCGACCGCCCAAGCCCACCATCTTGGGTGCCGGCCCCTCGCCGCGCACTGTGTCTCAGAGATGGCCTTGGCCGCCGCCGCCGCGGGGCGGAGTGAAGACGCGGCACGGCTGCGGCGAGAGGCCACAAGGTGTTACCGCGAGCTGGGCATGAGGTTTTGGCTTCTCAGACTGCATCAACGGTGGTACGGTCGAGGTCCGGTAGCATCGGTTGCGAATATTCTGAAATCGGGATCGGGGGGCCAGGATGACGGAACAGGAACGCAAGAACCGGTCCCTGGCGGAAAGCTTGCTTAAGCACTATCAGGGAAATGAACACGCGGGACTTCTCGGCCTGCTGACCGCCGACTGCGAATTCCGCATTGGCGTAGGCAAGTCGCAGGGGATCGTGCCCTATCACGGCTCACACAAGGGGCATGAGGACATCACCAACTATCTGCACAAGCGCCGGCAGAACTCCATGCGAAACAACAACGAATGCATCAGGGTTCCGTTGGGTGGACAACCTTCACCCACGCAGCCGAGTGGAGATTCCGCCGGATCGACGCAGCGGCCAGAATTCCTCGTGCATGGTGATACAGTGGTCGCGATCGGTCGTTTGACTGACCGCTTTCAGGATGGCAGCCTCATGCACGAGAGCGATTTCGTGCTGGTGTTTCGGATCGACGAGGGGCAGGGGAAGATCCGCTTCTTCCAGTATTTCTTCGATACCGCCGGCGCGATGGAGGCGTGGCGTAACCGCTACTAACCGACGCGGCCGCCGAGGCCGGCTCCCATCTTGACCCCGACTGGCCAACCGGCCGAACAACGCGCATGTCCTGGCAGTTCTGGATCGACCGCGGCGGCACGTTCACCGACATCGTGGCACGCAGCCCTGATGGCCACCTGATCACCCACAAGCTGCTGTCGGAAAACCCCGGCCGCTATCGCGACGCCGCGATCGCCGGCATCAAGACGATCCTCGGCGTCGCGCAAGACGCGCCCATCCCGCCCGGCCTGGTCGACAGCGTCAAGATGGGCACCACGGTCGCCACCAACGCGCTGCTGGAGCGCACCGGGGAGCGCACCTTGCTGGTGGTCAATCGCGGTTTCGCCGATGCGCTGCGGATCGGCAACCAGGCTCGTCCGCGCCTGTTCGACCTCGCGCTGCGCCTGCCGTCGATGCTGTACGAGCGGGTGGTCGAGATCGCCGGACGCGTGGACGCCGATGGCGTGGAGATCGAGGCGCTGGACGAGGCCGCGGCCCGCGCCGCCTTCGCCTCAGCGCGGGCGAACGGCATCGCCGCCTGCGCGATCGTGTCGATGCACGCCTGGCGGCATCCCGACCAGGAGCGCCGCCTCGCCGCCCTCGCCCGGGAAGCCGGCTTCACCCAGGTCTCCGCCAGCCACGCCGTCAGCCCGTTGCTGCGGCTGGTGCCGCGCGGCGACACCACCGTGGTCGACGCGTACCTCTCGCCGATCCTGCGCCGCTACGTCGATCACGTCGCCGCCGACCTTGCCGGCGTGCGGCTGTTCTTCATGCAGTCGAACGGCGGGCTGGCCGAGGCACACTCCTTCCAGGGCAAGGACGCGATTCTGTCCGGCCCCGCCGGCGGCATCGTCGGCGCGGCGCGCACCGCCGCGATGGCCGGGCTCGACCGCATCATCGGCTTCGACATGGGCGGCACCTCGACCGACGTCGCGCTCTACGCGGGCGGGTTCGAGCGGGCGTTCGAGACCGAGGTTGCCGGCGTGCGGATGCGCGCGCCGATGATGGCGATCAACACGGTGGCCGCCGGCGGCGGCTCGATCCTGCATTTCGACGGCGCCCGCTTCCGCGTCGGCCCGGACTCGGCCGGCGCCGATCCCGGTCCCGCCTGCTACCGGCGCGGCGGTCCGCTGACGGTGACGGATGCCAATGTCTGTGTCGGGAAGATCCAGCCGGCGCATTTCCCGGCGATCTTCGGCGCGGCCGGCGACCAGCCGCTCGACGCCGGGATTGTGCACACGCGCTTCGCCGCGCTCGCCGAGGAGGTCTCGCGGGCAAGCGGGGAGAAGCGCACGCCCGAGCAGGTCGCCGAGGGATTCCTGCGGATCGCCGTCGCCAACATGGCCAACGCGATCAAGCAGGTCTCGGTCCAAAAGGGCCACGACGCCACCCGCTTCGCCTTGCAATGCTTCGGCGGCGCCGGTGGCCAACATGCCTGCCTGGTGGCCGATGCGTTGGGCATGGAGACGGTGCTCATCCACCCGTTCGCCGGCGTGCTCTCCGCCTACGGCATGGGGCTCGCCGATCAGAGCGTGATGCGCGAGCAGGCGGTGGAAGTGGCGCTGAACCAAGCGGTGCTGCCCAAGCTTGAAGACGTCGCCGACCGTCTGGCCGCCGAGGCGCGCGCCGCGCTGATTGCCCAAGGCGCAGATCCGGCGCGGATCGTGGTGCGCGCCCACGCCCATGTCCGCTACGCCGGGACAGAGGCGGCGTTGCCGGTACTCCTGCGACACCACGCGCGAATGGTCGCCGACTTCACCGATGCGCACCGCGCCCGCTTCGGCTTCGCGACCCCCGAACGGGATGCCGTGGTCGAAGCGATCGCGGTCGAGGCGATCGCCCCTGGCGAGGCGGTAGCGGAGGCAACCATTCCCGCCCGCGCCGCCGGTGAGGCCGGGCCGGCGCCGATCGACCGCGTGCGCGTGTTCACCGGCGGCGTCGGCGTCGATGTCGCGGTCTTCGATCGCGCCGCGCTGCGT
>JBAWFF010000276.1:0-4586 GCA_049591635.1 Acetobacteraceae bacterium | reverse complement strand
GAGCCTCGACGCGCCCGCGCGCGCCGCGCCGGTCGCCACGCCGGCGCCCCTCGGCACGCCACCGCCACGCCTCTCTGGACAGGTGACGCAAGGCCCCGCGGAGCCAGGATCGCTCTACGTGCGGCTGAGTCGTTTCACCGGCAAGCGATACGCGGCCAGCCAGGCCGCGCGGGTCGCGGAGCCTGCCGAGATCGTGCGGGTGGATGATCTGGACGGTGCCGGATACCGCGTGCGGCTGGGCCCATTCGCGACGATCGCCGAAGCCGACTCGGCGCTGGACCAGGCCATCGCCGCGGGAGTAACCGATGCGCGAATCGTGGTCGAATAGGAGGCCGAGTCCCATGCTGACCCGCCGTTCCGCCATATTCGGTGCCGCGCTGTTGGCGGGCGCTTCGCCGGCCATTGCCGCCCGCCCGCCGCACCCCAAGGGCACCAAGGCCGAGCCGCCGCCTCCCGAAACGCCCGCCAGCACGCCGCTCGGGCCGGTCGATACCGCCGCGCGCTGGGCGTTCGCGGTGGATTACAACACCGGAGCGGAACTCTTGAACAAGGCGGCCGACGAGGAGATGCCGCCGTCGTCGATGACCAAGCTGATGACGCTCTACATCGTCTATTCCCGCCTCAAGGACGGCAAGATGCGGCTCGACGACATGCTGCCGGTGTCGGAGCGCGCCTGGCGCATGGGCGGGTCGAAGATGTTCGTGCAGGTCGGCGACCAGGTGAAAGTCGAGGACCTGATCCGCGGCATCGAGGTGGATTCCGGCAATGACGCCTGCATCGTGCTGGCCGAGGCGATCTCGGGCTCCGAGCAGCAATTCGCCGAACTAATGAACGAAACGGCGAAGAAGCTCGGCCTCACGCATTCGCACTTCACCAACAGCACCGGCTGGCCCGATCCGGACTTGCATATGAGCGCCCGCGACATCGCCACGCTCGCGGCCGACATCATCCGCACGTTCCCGCAATATTATCACTACGCCGGAGAGCGGACGTTTCGCTACAATAAGATCGAGCAGGGCAACCGCAACCCGCTGGTGCAGAAGGGCACCGCCGACGGGCTGAAGACCGGCCACACGGAGGCCGGCGGCTTTGGGCTGGTCGCCAGCACGCTACGCGGCGATCGCCGCGTGATCCTGGTGCTGAACGGGATGGACTCCATGCACCAGCGCGCCGAGGAAGGCGAACGGCTGATGGATTGGGCGTTCACCAATTTCGATGATGTGACACTGTTCGCCGCCAATCAGGCGGTCGAGAACGTGCCGGTCTGGCTCGGAGCGGCATCGACCGTTCCGCTGGTGACGGCCGATGCGGCCCCGCTCGTCGTCACCATGCCGCGCAACTGGCAAAAGACCGCTTCCATCAAGGTCGACTACGCGACCCCGGTGCGCGCGCCGGTCGCGCGCGGCACGCGCCTGGGCAGCATGACCGTGACGGGCCAGGGCGTTCCGAATGCGGAGATCCCGCTGGTCGCCGGTGCGGATGTCTCGAAGCTCGGGTTCCCGGGCCGCGCGATCGCCGTCCTCGCCCATTACGTACGCGGAGGCTGACACGCCGCCCGGCCGCTTCATCACGCTGGAGGGCGGCGAAGGCGCCGGCAAGACCACCCAGGCACGCCTGCTCGCCGATGCACTGACCGCGCGCGGTCTGCAAGTCCTGCAAACCCGCGAGCCCGGCGGCGCGCCCGGCGCGGAGGCGCTGCGAACGCTGTTGCTGGCGGCTGACGTCCCCTTCTCGCCCCGGGCCGAGACGCTGCTGCACTTCGCCGCCCGCGCGGAGCATGTCGACCGCACGATCGGACCCGCACTGTCGGCCGGCACTTGGGTCGTGTGCGATCGGTTCGCCGATTCGACGATGGCCTACCAGGGTTGGGGCCTCGGCGTGGACCGCGCGACGATCGCCGCGCTGACTGCGATGGTCGGGCTGATTCCGGATGTGACGATCGCCTTGACCGTCTCCCCCGCCGTCGCACGGGCGCGCTTGCTCGCGCGGGGCGGCGCGGCCGATCGTTACGAACGGCTCGACGCTGGCTTCCACGCTCGCGTGGCCGATGGCTTCCGCGCCATCGCCGCCGCCGAGCCGATCCGCTGCGCGCTGGTGAACGCCGATGGCGACCCGGCTTCGGTCCACGCCGCCATCCTGCGAGTGCCGCGCCTTGCCTCGCTGTTGGACGCCGCCTAGCGTTCCGGGTCGCAGCCGAGCGGAGAGAACCAGTGACCGGGCTCTATTTCGAGGAGTTCCACGAGGGACAAGTCTTCGAGCACAGCATGTCGCGCACCGTCACCGAAGCGGACAACGTGCTGTTCACCTGCCTGACCATGAATCCGCAGCCGCTGCATCTGGACGCGGAGTTCGCGAAAACCACGGAGTTCGGCCGCCCCCTGGTCAACAGCATCTTTACCCTTGGCCTGGTGATCGGCATGACCGTCGCCGACACGACGCTCGGCACCACCATCGGCAATCTCGGCATGAGCAACGTCGCGTTTCCCAAGCCGGTATTCCACGGCGACACGATCCGCGCCCGCTCGACGGTCAAATCGGTCCGCGGGAGCAAGTCGCGCCCGGAGGCGGGGGTCGTCGAGTTCGAGCACCAGGGGATCAATCAGCGTGGCGAGGTGGTGGCCACCTGTCTGCGCTCCGCCTTCATGCGGCGGCGGCCGAAGGGCCAATAGCGGCATTGCCGCGCACGAGGCTCCAACCTCCGGGAGCGCGGACTGATGGCACTCGTGCTCGATATGATGACGGCACGCCTGTTCGTCGCGGTCGTTGAGGAAGGAAGTATCGCGCGCGCCGCCCGACGTGAGTGCATCGCGCCCTCGGCGATCAGCAAGCGGATCAGCGAGGTCGAGCGGCGGCTGAATCTGACTCTGCTGCGCCGACACGCCAACGGCGTGGAGATCACCGCGGCGGGAGCGGTCGTGCTACGGCGGGCGCGCAATGTATTGCACGAGGCTGGACAGCTCGAGGTCGAGATCCAGCATCTCGCGGTCGGCATTCAAGGACATGTCCGAGTAGCGGCGGGGGAAACGACGCTGATTGCCTCCTTGCCCGCCGTGCTCGGCGGTTTCCTGGGCGCCAATCCTGGCATTCGCGTCGACCTCGACGAGCGTCTGCACAACGATGTGGTGCGGGCAGTGCAGGAAGGGACCGTCGATCTCGGCATACTCGCCGGGGAGATCTTACCCGCCGATCTATGGGTCGGCTTCTGCTATCGCGACCAGCTCGTCGCCGTGGTGCCGCGTGATCATGCCCTGGCTGGCTATCCTGGCGTGACCATGAGCGAGATGCTCGACCACGATATCATCGGCCAGGACCGGCGGGGCGCTCTCGGGGCGCTGCTGGAGCGGCAAGCGACGGCGCTCGGCCGTTCCATGCGCGTCCGCGTCCGAGCGGACGGTTATGATGTGGTCTGCCGGCTGGCGCAGGAGGGGCTGGGGATCGGTGTCGTCGCCGAAAGCTCGGCCCGCCTGTTCGCCTCCCCAATGGGGCTCGCCAGCCTGCCCATCCTGGACGCGTGGGCAAGGCGACAGCACCGGGTCTGCGTCCGCCGGCCGGAGGAACTGTCCCACGCCGCGCGCCTCCTGCTCGAACACTTGCTCAAGGAAGCGAGGCCGGACGGTTGAGGCATCTCCATTCGCGATGCCCCTTTCTCCAAATGTCAGTTCTGACGCCCGGTGGATCATCCTAGCCTCCAACCGGGAAGGGCGACGTCGGACGCATCGGCAACTGGACGGCCGCGCCTGTCCCGCACGGATAAGGACGCCCGGCCATGACCCATTTCCTTGCCAACAGCCCGCACGCCCGCGACATCGCCTCGGTCCTACATCCGCAGACCAACGCGCGCCGCCATCTCGACACCGGGCCGACCATCATGACCCACGCCGAGGGCGTGTTCGTCTACGACGACGCCGGCAAGGCCTTCCTCGACGCCGGGGCCGGGTTGTGGTGCGCCTCGCTTGGCTACAACAACGAGCGGCTGGCGAAAGTGGCGTACGAGGCGATGCGCACGCTCGGCTATTACCAGATATTCCGCCACGCCTCGCACGGGCCGGCGATCGACTTGTGCGAGAAACTGCTGTCGATCGCGCCGGTGCCGATGTCGAAGGTGCTGCTGCAATGCTCCGGGTCGGAAGCGAACGACAGCGCCGTCAAGCTGGTGTGGTACCACTGGAATGCCCAGGGCAAGCCCGAGAAGCGCAAGATCATCTCGCGCAAGGGCAGCTATCACGGCTCGACCTGCGTCGCGATCAGCCTGACCGCCAAGCCCGACTATCACGCCGGCTTCGGCCTGCCCTTCGACGGGTTCCTCTATACGGATTGTCCGCACTACTACCGCGAGGCGCTGCCGGACGAGACGGAGGAGCAGTTTTCCCAGCGTCTGGCCGATTCGCTGGAGGCGCTGATTGTCGCGGAGGGACCGGAGACCGTGGCGGCCTTCTGGTGCGATCCGGTGCAAGGCAGTGCCGGTGCCCTGCCGCCGCCAGCCGGCTATTTCGAGAAGATCCAGCCGGTCCTCAAGAAATATGACATTCTCCTGGTCGCCGACGAGGTGATCTGCGGCTTCGGGCGGACGGGCAATATGTGGGGTT
>JBAWFF010000275.1:0-4803 GCA_049591635.1 Acetobacteraceae bacterium | reverse complement strand
GCCCGGCGCTGATCCGCGAGGCGAACGCGACGACGATGGTCGAGCCCGGCTGGGCGGGCGAGGTCACGGCGCTCGACCATCTGCTGCTGCGTCGCGTCGTCCCGCGTCCCGGCGTGCTCGCCGCCGCCTCCGGCCGCCCCGATCCGGTGCTGCTGGAGCTGTTCAACAACCTCTTCATGAACGTCGCCGAGCAGACCGGCGCGGTGCTGCAAAACACGTCGATGAGCGTCAATATCAAGGAGCGGTTGGACTTCTCCTGCGCGGTGTTCGACGCCGAGGGCTTCCTGGTCGCCAACGCGCCGCACATCCCGGTCCATCTCGGCGCGATGGGCGAGAGCGTGCGGACCGTCCTCGCGCACCGCCGCGACACGCTGAAGCCGGGCGACGTCGTCGTGCTCAACAATCCGTACAACGGCGGCACGCATCTGCCGGACGTGACCGTGATCACGCCGGTGTTCGACGAGGCGGGCGGCCGCATCCTGTTCTTCGTCGGCAATCGCGGCCATCACGCCGATATCGGCGGCATCACGCCCGGTTCCACGCCACCCGCCTCCTCGACGCTCGAGCAGGAGGGCGTGGTGATCGACGACTTCCTGCTGGTCGATGGCGGGCGGTTTCGCGAGACGGAGTTGCGCGCGATCCTGGCCGGCGCCCGCTATCCCGCGCGCAGCCCCGACGTGAACGTGGCCGACATCAAGGCGCAGGTCGCCGCCAACGAGAAGGGCGTGCGGGAACTGCGCCGCGTCGTCGCCGAGCACGGCTGGGCGACGGTGGCCGCTTACATGCGCCACGTCATGGACAACGCGGAGGAAAGCGTGCGCCGGGTGCTGGCGCGCCTCGCCGACGGGACGTTCGACTACACGATGGACGACGGCGCGCCGTTGCGCGTCACGGTTTCCGTCGATCACGCGGCGCGGCGGGCGCGCATCGACTTCACCGGCACCGGCGCGCAGCGTGACCACAACAACTTCAATGCCCCGCCGGCGGTCGCGCGCGCGGCGGTGCTGTACGTGTTCCGCTGCCTCGTCGGCGAGGACATCCCGCTCAACGACGGCTGCCTGAAGCCGCTGGAGATCGTGATCCCACCGGGAAGCTTTCTCGCGCCACGTCCGGGCGCGGCGGTGGTCGCCGGCAACACGGAGGTCTCGCAAGCGGTGTGCAACGCGCTGTTCGGCGCCCTCGGCGCCATCGCGTGCAGCCAGGCGACGATGAACAACTTCATCTTCGGCAATGCGACGCAGCAATACTACGAGACCATCTGCGGCGGCACCGGCGCCGGCCCGGGCTTTGACGGCACGGCGGCGGTGCAGACCCACATGACCAACACCCGCATGACCGATCCCGAGGTGCTGGAACTACGCTACCCGGTGCGGCTGGAGGCGTTCGCGATCCGCCGTGGCTCCGGCGGCGCCGGGCGCTGCCGGGGCGGTGACGGCGCGGTACGCCGCATCCGCTTCCTCGCCCCGATGACGGCGGTGATCGTCGCCTCCCGCCGCAACGTCGCGCCGTTCGGGCTGGTAGGCGGCGCGGCGGGCGCGCCGGGCCGGCAATGGGTGGAGCGTGCCGACGGGCGGATCGAGACGCTGACCGGCACCGACAGCGCGGAGATGGCGGCGGACGACGTGTTCGTCATCGAGACGCCGGGTGGCGGCGGGTACGGGGCAGCGGCTGGGTGAAGGGACGGCGTCCTCTACCCTCGCTTGCGCGCGACCACGAGAGTCCAACGGTGGAAGAACGCGATCCCGCCGTCCGCGAGCGACAGGCCCATTCCAGCCGTTCGCCCGGCGCCGGCCAGCGCGCGGACCACCGTGCGGATCGGGCCGACGCGCGTCGCGTCGTTGATGATCCCCATCCACTCCTCGAACTCGCGCGGCTTGTCCCAACTCACGTGACTCGCGACATCGAACCCCGCGTCCTCGACCATCGACAAAAGTTCAGACTGGGGAAGCATTTGCGTATGGGATGGATCGCGAAGGATCTCGATCGCGTTCTGCAATGCGGATTCTTCCTGGTTTTCCGAGCTGACGACGTCGGCTAGCACGAACGTCCCGCCCGGGCGCAGAACGCGGGCGATCTCGTCAACGACCCGGCGCGGCTCCTGGAAATGATGCACCGACAGACGGGTCACGACCCCATCGAAGATGCCATCCGGGAACGGCAGTTCGGTGGCATTCCCCTCCTTGAACGTGACGTTCGTCAGCCCCGCATCGGCGCAGCGTCGCTCGGCTCTCCGGAGCATTTCGGGCGTGATATCGAAAGCGACCACTTCGCGCGCTTCGACGGCGAGCGCCGCGGTGACGATGCCTGGCCCACACGCGACATCCAGGATCCTCCCGCGTCCGGCCTCGCCCATCGCCTCGACGAAGCGCGCCGTGAGCGCCTCGTCGGTGATCGCGGCGGACGCCGCGAAGGTCCCGGCTTGCCGGGTGAACTCCCGCCGCACGCGCTCCAGATGATCCGTCATCATCGCATTCCTCACACGAACCGCGCCAACCGCACCGCCGTATGCCCTCGGCTCGGCCGCAAGCTCGGCATCACCAGCAGGCACTCGTCGTACGGCGTGCGGATCTGCGTCTCCCCGTCGAGCGCGATCAGCGTGTTGCGGGCCGCGATGACGTCGCCACCGCGCCAGGGCTGGACGAACGCGAAGCCGCTGCTCCCCGCCGTCACCGCCTGCGTGACTTCCGCCATGCGCTGACGCGCGCGGCGCTGGCGGGACGGCAACGCCGGGGTGTCGGGGCACATGTTGAGATGGCGGAGCAGGCCGGCCACGGCAGCCAGCGCGGTGTCAACCGTCTCCGGCTCCCAGTGTTGGCCGGCTTCGACCAGGTTGGCGGCGAACGGGCTGCCCTGGTCGCTGAAGCGGGTGTAGTCGATCAGCCTCGGCCCGCCCAAATGGCCGCGGTCGGCGACGATCAGTTCGGGCACGCCGATCCCGCGCGCGAGCCGGCGGCCCTTCTCCGTCCTGCCGCTCAGCATCAGCGGGTCGGAGGCCCACAGCATCGAATGCAGGTCGAGCAGCACGTCGATCGTATCGATCAGCGGCCTGATCTCACGCGCCCGGATCAGCTCGCTCGACCGCCCGGGACCGTCCAGGACGGCCGTGTCCCACAGCCGGTTGATGTCCTCATCGACGAAGCGCGATAACGTCGGCTGGCGCGGATCGAACCGCTGAAACGCGGCGAGGTTGATGAAGCCGAACGTTAGCCGTCCGCGCGTCGGTGTGATGCCCGCGCTCAGCAGCCGATCGAGCGCGATGGCGCCGGCGATCTCGTTGCCGTGCGCGAGGGCGAGCACCGCGACGTGTGGGCCCGGCGCGACGGCCGCGCGGGTCGTGAAGCCCGGTATGCCGGTATTGCCCTCGCGCCACGATCGTAGATCGGGTGCGGCGAGCCGCACGTCGAAGCGCGGCACGGGGGGTGGTGCCGGCTCCGCCATGCTCACCCCGCGGCGAGACGATTGGCGAGGCGGCGGATGAAGGCGTCGCAGGCGGCAAGCTCGCTCTCGGCGATCCACTCGTCGGGCTGGTGCGCCTGCGCGATATGGCCGGGACCGCAGACGATCGTCGGGATGCCGGCCTGCTGGTAAAACCCGCCCTCGGTCCCGTAGCTCACCTTGCCGGTGCTGTTGGACCCCGTGAGCTGCTTCACGAGCGAGGCGAGTTCGTGCTCCGGCGGCAGCGACATGCCGGGCATCGCGACCAGGACCTCGTAGCTGAAGCCGGCGTCGGCACTGACCGCCTTCATCGCCGGCTCGATCGCGCGCGCGACATGCGCCTTCAGCCGCTCGACCTCGCGGTCGCAATCGTCGGCGGGAATATTGCGCCACTCCATGACGAACTCGGCGCGCTCCGGGATGATGTTGAGGATCGTGCCGCCTTGGACCGTGCCGACATGGGTCGTGGTGTGCGGCGGGTCGAAGCCGTCCTCGAACGGTCCCTCGACGGCGAAGCGGCGGGCCTCGGCCGCCACATGGGCGATCGCCTCGGCGGCGGCGTGGACGGCGTTGACGCCCTTCGCCGGATCGCTCGAATGGCCGGGCTTGCCGCGGACACGCACGTGCAGGTTCAGCTTGCCCTTATGGGCCAGGATCGGCTGCATTCCCGATGGCTCGCCGACGATGCACAAGGCGGGCCGCAGACCAGAGACCGCGAGATCCTCGATCAGGCGATTGGCGCCGGCGCAGCCCACCTCCTCGTCATAGGTGATGAACAGATGCAGCGGCTTGGGAAGCCGGCGCGCCCGCAGCGCCGGGACCGCGGACAGGAAGGCGGCGACGAAGCCCTTCATGTCGCAGGCGCCGCGCCCGTACAGCCGCCCGGCCTCGCCCCGCAGGGCGAACGGGTCGGTGCTCCAGGCCTGGCCGTCAACGGGAACGGTGTCCACATGCCCCGACAGCGCGATCCCGCCGGCTTCCTGGGGGCCGATGATGGCGTGGATGTTGGCCTTGCCGCCGTCCGCGCTCGTGCTCACCCGGTAGGTCACGTCCTGGCGGTCGAGAAACGCGCGGATGAATTCGATCAGCGCGAGATTCGAATTCCGGCTGGTCGTGTCGAAGGCGACGAGCCGCGCCAGCAATTCGGTTGTGGTGGGGTTGGCGAGCACGCTTTGATCGGGCATCAGCACACTTTATACCGATCGCATACGGCGGCAACCGCCGGTTGGTGCGGCGGCGTTTCGCTGGTCGGGATCGCATGACCGCCCTGCCGTGGTTTCATCGCGCCTGGCGCGCTTTGCCCGCCGCCCCGCGCCGTCGTCTGCTCGCCGGCACAGCCGCGCTGCTCGCGCCGCGCATCGCCCGCCC
>JBAWFF010000274.1:0-2409 GCA_049591635.1 Acetobacteraceae bacterium | reverse complement strand
GTGCGGGGCCGGCTCGGCGCCGACGGCGAGGAGGCCGAACCGCTCGACGAAGACGGCGTCCGCGTTGCCGCGCGCGCGCTGCGCGAAGCCGGCGTCCGCTCGATCGCGATCGCGCTGTTCAACGCCTATCGCAACCCGGACCACGAGGAGCGCGCGCGCCGCATCGTCGAGGCCGAATGCCCCGGAATCCTGGTCTGCACCTCAAGCGGTGTCGCGCCGGAGATCCGCGAGTACGAACGCTTCTCGACCTGCGTCGCCAACGCCTATGTCGCGCCGATCGCCAATGCCTATCTGCTTGAGTTGGAACGCTCCCTCGCCGCCCCGCTGTTCGTCATGCTCTCCGACGGCGGCATCACCACCGCGCGCGCCGTCACCGAACGGCCGATCGCGCTGGTGGAATCAGGGCCTGCCGCCGGTGCGATGGGGGCCGCGTTCCTGGCGCGGCAGATCGGCTGGGACGACGTGATCGCCTTCGACATGGGCGGCACCACCGCGAAGCTGAGCCTCATCCACGCCGGCCAGCCGCACCGCACGCACGAGCTGGAGGCAGCCCGGCTCGCGCGCTTCAAGAAAGGCAGCGGATTGCCGCTGCGGTTGCCGGTGATCGAGCTGATCGAGATCGGCGCCGGCGGCGGCAGTATCGCCGCCCTCGATCCGCTCGGCCTGCTCGCCGTCGGCCCGCGCAGTGCCGGCGCGGTCCCGGGCCCAGCCTGCTACGCCGCCGGCGGGGAGGACCCGACGGTGACCGATGCCGATCTGCTGCGCGGCTACTTGTCGCCCGAGCGGTTTCTCGGCGGGCGCATGAGGCTCGACCGCGCGCGGGCTGAAGGCGCCGTCGCCCGGCTGGCGGCGAGCTTCGATCTCGACGTGATGGCGGCGGCCTCGGGGATCGCGCGCGTCGTCGACAACAACATGGCGACCGCGGCGCGGGTGCATATCGCCGAAGCCGGCACCGACCCGCAACGCTACCGCATGGTCGCCTTCGGCGGTGCCGGGCCGGTCCATGCCTACGAGTTGGCGCGCCTGCTCGATCTGCGCGAAGTCGTCTTCCCGCGTGGCGCCGGCGTCGCCTCGGCGATCGGGATGCTCGTCGCGCCCCGCGGCGTGGAGTTCACCCGCAGCCTCATCGCCGAACTCGGTCAGCTCGATTGGCCTTCGGTGCGCGCGATCCTCGACGATCTCGCCGCGCGCGGCCGTGCCGTGCTGCACGAGGGCGGCGTCACGGATGCGGAGATCAGCTTCGAGACCTCCGCCGACATGCGCTATGCCGGGCAAGGGTTCGAGGTGACGGTGCCGCTCGACCCGCAAGCGCTCGCCACCGACGATCCCGCCGCCCTGCGCCGCGCCTTCGATGCGCGCTATCGCGAACGCTATGGCCGAAGCCTGGACGGGATGGCGATCGAACTGGTTTCCTGGCGGGTGCGCGCGGTGGCGCCGCCGTCGGTGACCGAGGTTCGGCTCGCCGAACAGGGCAAATCCGGCGACGCGCTCATCGAGCGTCGCAAGGCGTGGTTCGCCGAGGCCGGCGGTTTCGCCGACACGCCGGTATATGCGCGCGATCGTCTGACCGTCGGCACGCGCATCGACGGGCCGGCCTTGATCGAGGAGGCGGAATCGACCGCGGTCGTCGGCCCGTCCGCCCATGTGATCCTCGACCGCTTCGGCAATCTCATCATGCGCTTCGACGAAGGAACCAACCCATGACATCGTGCTATTTCGCCGCCATCGGATTCGCCGCCCTGCTCGCCGCCGCCCCGGCTGTGGCACAGACGCCCTCGCCGGTGGTGGACGGCGAAACCATCGCGACACCCGAACTGGTCAAGGCGGCCTGCGCCGAGGGGAAAGTCGTCTATTACACGGCACAGAGCGACGCCGACGAGCGGGCCATCACAAAGGTGTTCCAGCAGCACTTCCCCTGCATCAGCGTCTCGGTCGTCAGCGCCGTCACCGGCCGGCTGTTCGAGCGCCTGCAAACCGAGATCGCCGCCGGCAAGGTGCTCGGCGACGTCGTCATCCTCACCGACGAGGCGTTGGTCCAGAAGCTGATCGACCAGAAGCGCGTCAGGCATTGGACGGCGCCCGAGGATGCCGCCTATCCGGCTACCGCCAAGCTGCCCGGCTGGTGGTACGCGGCGTCGGGTTCCCTCATGATCCCGATCTACAACACCGATACGGTGACGGCGGCGGACGCGCCGAAGACCTGGCAAGACCTGCTGGACCCGAAGTGGAAGGGCAAGATCGCCACCTCGCCGATCACCATCGGCGGGACCGCCTGGGTGCAATATGATTTCATGCTGTCGAAGTTCGGCCGCGACTATCTGGTGAAGCTAGCGGCGCAGAAGCCGGAATTGCTCAGCGCCTATAATCTGGCGGTGCTGGCGGTGGCGCGGGGCGAGCAGTCGATCGCCG
>JBAWFF010000273.1:0-11257 GCA_049591635.1 Acetobacteraceae bacterium | reverse complement strand
GCCAAAGCCCCGTCAAACCGATGATGATCAGATAGATCGCCACGATGAAGTTCAGCAGCCGTGGCATCACCAGGATCAGCACCCCCGCGATCAATGCGACCAGAGGTTGCAGCATGACAAACCGGAGATGAATGTCCATTCGATCGACTCCTTCCTAGGAAACGGAGTCGCCACGTTACGGCATACACCACGCCACACTATGGCGCGACGGCCACACCCGGTCGGGTTGACGCACTTATGATCGGCGCACCGTCCCGACCGGGACTGTTATGCCCGTCACTCGCCCGCCCCTCACAGCATCCGTTGCAGGATGATCTTCTGCACGTCCGACGTGCCCTCGTAGATCTGACACACTCGGACGTCGCGATAGATGCGCTCCACCGGGTAGTCGGCGAGGAAGCCGTAACCGCCCAATGTCTGGATCGCGACGGTACAGATTTGCTCGGCGGCCTCGGAGGCGAACAGCTTGGCCATCGCCGCGGCTTCCAGCGCCGGCTTGCCATCCGCGCGCAGCCGGGCCGCGTGCAGCGTGAGCTGGCGGGCCGCCTCCAGCTTCGTCTTCGCCTCGACAAGTCGGAACGCCACCGCCTGATGCTCGATGATCGGCTTGCCGAAGGCGCGGCGGTCGCGCGCGTAGCCGATCGCGTATTCGAGCGCCGCGCGCGCCATGCCGATGCTTTGCGCGGCGATGCCGATGCGCCCGGATTCGAGCGTCGACAGAGCGATCCGATAGCCCTGGCCCTCGGCGCCGACCAGTTGATCGGCCGGCACCTCCATGTCCTCGAACGCCAGCGCGCAGGTGTCGGACGCCTTCTGCCCCAGCTTGTCCTCGACGCGCAGCACCTTGAAGCCGGGCGACGCCTTATCGGCGACGAAGCAGGAGATGCCGCGCTTGCCGGCGTCGGGGTCGGTGACGGCGAAGAACACGATGCTGCCGGGCAGCGCGCCGTTGCTGATGAACTGCTTGGCGCCATTGACCACGAAGCGATCGCCCTTGCGGACCGCGCGTGTGCGCAAGGCCGAGGCATCCGAGCCCGCTTGCGGCTCGGTCAACCCGAAGCTGCCGACATGCCGCCCGGTGGCGAGCGAACGCAGCCAGCGGTCCTTTTGGGCGTCAGTGCCGAACTGGTTCAGCACCTCGCAGGTCGGCGAATTGTGCACCGAGACCAGGGTGGAAACAGCGCCGTCCCCGGCGGCGACCTCCTCGACCAGCATGGCGTAGGTCACGGCATCAAGTTCCGAGCCGTCCCACGCCGCCGGCGTGGTCGCGCCGAGGATGCCAAGCTCGCCCAGTTCGGCGACCACCTCCGGCTCGATCCGCTTGGCCTTCTCCCGTGCCGCCGCCCCTGGAGCAAGGCGCTCCTGGCTGAAATTGCGGGCCATCTCTACGACAAGCGGATCAGGTTCGATCATGTGGTTTCACCGGGTAGCCGGAGGCATCCTATCCGCTCGCCCGATCGAGGCCAACCGGTCATCATGACGACGGCGCTGATCGGAACTCATTGATAGCCGATGCTCATTACGTAATCGCGGAGGAGCGCCTCCTCGTTCTCCACCTCGCCCAGCAGCTCCTGAAGAGCGTCGCGGGCGTAGATGATCCCGATCGGCTTTCCCCGCTGATCCACTAGCGGAATGCGCTGCAGCCTGCGTTCCTTCATCATGGCCCAGATGTCTCGCAGCGATTCGTCTGGCCGGCAGGAGGCGACGTCGCCCGACATGATCGCCCGCACCATCGTCGTGCACGCGGCCCCGCTGCACCGCCCGATCTGCGCGACGAGATCGGTCTTCGTGAGGACGCCGACCACCGCCCCATCCCGGCCACACACGACGACGAGATCGACGTGCGGCCTGGACATGAGTTCCGCCGCCTCCCTGACAGACGCTTCGGCGCCGATCACCGCGAGGCGTTCCCGCGCCCTGGACACCATCCGCTTTGCAAACACGTCTCTCAACCTCACTGTCCGTGGACCGCGCACCCGAATCAGATCGGCATTCGGTAGCCGTAGAACTCATGATCCTCGTTGTAGCCACCCTGCCCGGCTCCAAGGTCGGCGAAGTCGTGCACGAACTCGATCGCGGCGATCCATTTCACCATCTTGAAACCCAGCTCGTTCTCGCAGCGTAGCCTCAGCGGAGCGCCGTGCAGCACGCCAAGAGGGGCGCCGTTCATTTCATACGCCAGAATGGTCAGTTCGTGGCGCATGTTGTCGATCTTGTGCACGTCGTAGTACCGGCCGCCGTCACCGCCATCGGCGAAGGAGTAGAAGACGGCATAGCGAGCATCCTCGGTGGGACGCACAAGATCGAGGATGTGGCGCATGGAAACCCCACCCCACTTGGCGACGCCGGACCAGCCCTGGATGCAGAAATGCGTCGTGATCTGTTCCTTCTTCGGCATCGCCATCAGCTCGGCCAGCGAAAACGCCCCTGGCTGCTCGACCAATCCGTCGACCCGCAAGCGATAATCCGCGAAGCCGTTCGCCAACGGCGCGTCAAACACGTCCCATTTCGGCATGGTGCCGTTGATCCAGAAATGCGGCGAGATATCCTTCTCGGTCAGTTGGCTCGTCGGCTCCCACCATTCGGCCAGGCCCTTGAGCCATCCGACCATGAACGTCCCGATCTTCTGGACAAGCCGGGCGTGGCGGATCGTGACCGGCGAGGCCAGGAACCACGCGACGCCCGTCAGTGCCAGGGCCGGGACGAATACCGCGAAGCCGCTCCACGAATCGTCGTGCACGCCCGCCCACATCATGTTGAGGCTGACCCGCGCGCCGGTGATGAACACCAACGTCACGTGGATCAGGATAAAGAGCAGGAACCACCACAGCGCCATGAAGTGAATCGAGCGCGCCCGCTGGCGGTTCAGCACGCGGCCGATCCAGCCCAGGCGGTTCGATATGGCCGGGCTCTGCATGAAGCCAGTGAGGATGGACGTGGGCGCCGCGACGAAGATGGTGAGGAAGTAGGCGAGCTGTTGGAGGCTGTTGTAGTACGTCCAGCTGTGGTTGGCCGGAAAGGTGAGCGACAGGTACTGTAGCGCGGTCGAGACCGCGTTCGGAAGCACCGCCCAATTCGTCGGTACGACCCTCTCCCACTGATCGGTCGAAAACAGCAGCGCGTAGAAGGCGATGCCGTTGATCGTCCACAGCAGGTTGACCGAGAAGTGCCACCATCGCGCCGGCCCGACGGAGTGCCTGATCCCGGGAATGCCGAGCCAGCCCGGCAGCGTCACCGAGTCATCCTTCGAGGTCCAGACCCGGCCGGTCGGAACCGCCTTCTGAAAACGGAACCACTCGGTGCCCGGCGTGCAATCCCTTTTCCAGTACAAGCGCGGATGGTCGGCGAGAATCTGGAGGCCGGCGCGGATGATGAACATCATGAAGAAGAAGTTCAGGAAATGCTGCACCCGCAGCCACGTCGGGAAACCGGTACTGACCCTGTGGGCGGAGGCCGGGGCGCCGGGGTATCGCACCAGGAACGCCTGCACGCCCGGCACCTCCCGCAGCGCTTGGGCCACCGCCACGCCGATGACGAGCAGCACGAAGACGATCGGCAGGGCCCAGAGGATACTGACCCAGCGACGACCGATGCGGACCTTCGGCGTCACGCCCGTTTGCGGCGGCAGCCACGTGCTCAGGCGGATACGGTCGTCCGCTTGGGTGAGGCTCGCCTCGATCGGATCATGGGCGGGCGGGATGTCGCGCATGGTATTCATGGGCGCGCTCTCCGGCGCCGCGCCTCGAGGCGACTACTCGCCCGCCGGAACATGGCCGACGGGCGGGACGGCGGGCGACGCCGGCTGGCTCATCGCGATGTGCGTGGCGGCGTTCGGCGCCACTGCGGGCTGTCCCGTGAGGCTGAGCGTCAGCTTGACGAGCACGGCTCCCAACAGCACCAGCACGATGGCCCATTGGCCGCTCGTCCGCGACGCAGGCCGCGCTGGTGGGCGGCTGTGGGCCGGCTGCATCAGCCGTGCCGTGAGAGTCGCCGCCTTTGCGCGCTGGATCGCGGGACCCACGGATGAGCCGCCACCGCGGGAGGGCAGCAGGGTCACCAGCCGCGCCGCGATCGAGGTCGCATCCGGCAGCGACCAGCGGCTGGCCGGCATGCCCGCGATGATCCTGGCCAGCCCGTCAACGGCGGCCGAGCGCGGCAGCGTCGCCAGGCGGGCGGCCTCTTGCCACGGGTCCATACCCAGCCGCGCAAGGGCGGAGAGGACGCTCAGCGCCATGCCGCTTGCCTCCACACCGACGTCGGCAAATAAAAATCCGTTCAGATCGGAATGCTGCAATGCATACGCGTCAGTAGATCCCACGACACGGCTCCGTCGACACTCACAATTATCTGGGGCTGATTATTCGGAAATACGGCATCCTTTGATCAATACTTAATGATATGCACTATTTCATGTGGTTCGCGAGATGGCAGATGCGCTTACCCACACCCCGGCGTCGGCGCCGGCGTGTCGCCCAGCGGCGACGGGTGATTCGACAGGCGCGCCGGATCCGTCCAGCAATCCGCCACGCCCAGGCTGCGCGTGCAGAACGGTTGCTGCGTCAGCGGCGGCGGCACTGGGGCGTTTGCCGCGATGGCGGCGGAGCACCGCAGTTGGGCCGGGGTGACCGGCAGCCCGTTCGAGCCGATCGGCGCGGCGCAGCCACCGATCGACGCCGTCGCGAGAAGAAGAATGAACTTGCCCATGCGCGAGGCTGGCATGGAGGAGTGAAGGCTTCGTTGCCGTCATCGGTACGCGGTTGTTTGCCGGGCGGCCGGGCCGCCGCTATGGTCCGCCGCCCCGCGGGAGACCGGCTCACTCGTGCCCGATATTTTCGATGAAGTAGAGGAGGAGGTCCGCGCCGAACGGCTGCGCCGCCTGCTCTCGCGCTATGCTGGCCTCATCCTGTGCGCGGTCCTGCTGATCGTGGCGGCGGTCGCGGGCTGGCGGCTCTGGGGCTCCTACCAGTCGCGCCAGGACCAGCGCGCGGCGGTCCTCTATCTGACGGCGGTCAATCAGGTGCGCACGCCGGGGGATGCCGGCAAGGAAACCCGCCTCGCCGGCCAATCGGAGTTGGCACAGCTCGCGAAGACCGCGCCGCCCGGCTATCGCGCGCTGGCACGGCTGCGCGCGGCGGCGCTCCTCGAGCAGGACGGCAAGACGGCCGAGGCACTGGCCATGTACAACGCCCTCGCGACGGATAGCTCCGCCGATCCGCTGTTGCGCCAGCTCGCGACGCTGCTGTGGACGGAGCGGCAGATCGACACGGGCGACCCGCAGATCCTGGAGGCGCGGCTGAAGCCGCTGGCCGCTCCGGACAGCCCCTGGCGCCCGCTGGCGGGGCGCGAACTGGCCCTTCTTGATATGCGGCAGAATAAGCCCGAGGCGGCGCGGGCGACCTTGCAAAGCCTTGCCACCGATGCGACGGCGCCGGTCGGCGTGCGCGAATCGGCGCAGCTGCTGGTGCAACAGATGGAAGGCACGCGGTGAGGCGTATGATTTCGGGGCGAACGCTCAGCCGCAGGGCCGCGCTCGCCCTCCCTCTCGGCCTCGCCGGCTGCGGGCTGTTCGACAACTGGTTCGGCGAGCACAAGCCGCCGATCCCCGGCAAGCGTGAGCCGGTGCTGCGCGCGGCCGACGTGCTGGTCCCGGATCATTCCTTGCCGCCCGTGGCGCTGCCTCCGGCAGTCCGCAACGCCGCGTGGCCGCAATGCGGCGGCAACCCAGCGCACGATATGGGTCACTTGGCCGCGAACCCGGCGCTGTCAGTCGCATGGACTGTCGATATCGGCGCCGGCGGCGGGTATCGTCAGAAGATTCTCGTCCAGCCCGTGGTTGCCGACGGCGTGGTCTACACGATGGACAGCGCGGCCGAGGTAACGGCACTCGAGCTTGCCAGCGGACGCGTTCTGTGGCGCACTCGGACCCGGGACAAGAAGGATCGCAGCACCAATATCGGCGGCGGGCTGGGGCTTGCCGACGGCGTGCTGTACGCGGTGAACGGGCTCGGCTCGGCGCTGGCGCTCGATCCCAGGGCAGGCGCAGTCCGTTGGCGCGTCGGGATCGAGGCGCCAGGCCGCTCGGCTCCCACCATCGCGGCGGGACGGGTGTTCCTGACGACGCTCAATGACCGGCTGTTGGCACTCGATGCCAAGGACGGGCGCGAACTGTGGAACTATCAAGCGCAGAACGCCATGACCGCGATGCTGGGCGAGCCGGCGCCGGCGTTTTCCGATGGGTTGATCGTCGCTGGCTTCGGGTCGGGTGAGTTGACGGCGCTGCGCGCCGACGGCGGCAGCGTCGTCTGGACCGACACCCTGGCCGCCGCCGGGCCGGGTACGCTCGCCGACATCGCCTCCATTCGCGGCAACCCGGTGATCAGCGGCGGGCGTGTGTTCGCGATGGGTATGGGCGGGATCACCGCCGCGCTCGACCTGCACGCCGGGCGGCGGCTATGGGAGCGCGCGGTCGGCGGCCTGAACGGGCCCTGGATCGCCGGAGACTGGCTGTTCGTGGTGACGCTCGATCAGGTGATGGCCGCGCTGCGCGCCTCCGACGGGCAGGTCGCCTGGGCGTCGCCCCTGCCCGCCTACAACGATCCGAAGAACCAAAGCGGACCGCTGACCTGGTTCAGCCCGGTGCTCGCGGGCGACCGGCTGATAACGGCCGGCACCTCGGGCGAGGCGCTGGCCGTCAGCCCGTACACGGGTCAGATCCTGGGCCGGCAGAAGCTGCCGGCGCAAGCGGCCCCGGTGCAGCCGACAGTGGCCGGCGGCACCGTCCTCATAGTGGCCGAGGACGGACGCCTGATGGCGCTGCGGTAGGCGATGCCGCCCGTCGTCGTCATCGCCGGGCGTCCGAACGTCGGAAAGAGCACGCTGTTCAACAAGCTCGCCGGTCGGCGGCAAGCCATCGTCTCCGACATCCCCGGCGTCACTCGCGACCGCAAGGAGGCCGACGCCATGCTGCGCGGGCGGATGGTGCGCCTCGTCGATACGGCGGGGCTGGAGGAGGCCGCGCCCGAGAGCCTGCCGGGACGAATGCACGCCTCCTCGGCCACGGCGGTCGGCCAGGCCGACCTCGTGCTGTTCGTCATCGATGCGCGCGGCGGGCTGACGCCGACGGACAGACATTTCGCGCAGTGGCTGCACCGGCAGGATCGCAAGGTGCTCCTGGTGGCCAACAAGGTGGAGGGGCGGGCGAGCGAATCGGCGTTCTATGACGCCTATACGCTGGGGCTCGGCGACCCGGTGGCGGTGTCGGCCGAGCATGGGGAGGGTATCTCCGACCTGATGGCGCGGATCGCCGAGCTTCTGCCAGAGGAGGTAGCGGAGGAGTCAGAGGCGGACCGGCCCCTGAAGCTCGCGATCGTCGGCCGCCCGAATGCCGGCAAATCGACGCTGCTAAACCGCCTGCTGGGCGAGGAGCGGATGCTGACCGGCCCCGAGCCGGGGCTGACGCGCGACGCCGTCGCGGCAACGCTAACCGATGCCGAGGGGCGCCGGGTGGAACTCGTCGATACCGCCGGGCTGCGCCGGCGCGCGCGGATCGACGCGCCGCTCGAGAAGATGTCGGTCGGCGCGGCGATCGGCGCGCTGAAGATGGCCGAGGTGGTGGTGCTGGCGGTCGATGCCGTCGCCGGCATTCAGGACCAGGATCTGCACATCGCCCAGCTGATCGAGCGCGAGGGCCGGGCGATCGTGCTGGCGCTGACCAAATGGGACGCCGTCGAGGATCGCAACGCGGCGCGGCGCATGGTGTCGGATCGGCTGGAAACGAGCCTGTCGCAGCTCAAGGGCATTCCCGTGGTCACGATCTCGGCGCTGACGGGCGTCGGGATCGGCGCGCTGTGGAAAGCGGTGTGGGACGCCTATGCCGTGTGGAACCATCGGGTTCCGACCGGGGAGCTGAACCGCTGGTTCGAGACGGCGCTCGAGCGCCATCCGCCGCCGCTGGTCGATCGGCGGCGGCTGAAGCTGCGCTATATCACGCAGGTGAAGGCCCGGCCTCCGACGTTCCTGGTGTTCGGCACGCGGGCGGAGCGGATTCCCGATGATTACGCGCGGTATCTTGTGAATGGGCTGCGCGAGGCATGCGAGCTGCCGGGCGTGCCGATCCGGTTGCAGTTGCGCGGGACGACGAACCCGTACGTGGAGGCTTAGGAACGAGGGCAATTCAAGCCTCGGTCTTGCGCAGCTCCATCATGTAGGTGCAGCCCGGGTTGTTGAAGTTACCCCACTGGGTGAGTTCGCCCTGGAACGCGTCACCAACGAACTGACCATAGATCCAGGTGGTGCCGAACACCATCTGGACGCCGTCATCTGGCGCGATCGCGCCGCGGAACCCGCCCCACCGGACCCTATTGCCGCTCACGCGAAAGCCCCGGACGGTCTGGTTCTGAAGACAGACACCACCGCCGGTGTCGAGCACCGTCGCAACGCCGCTGTAGACACCGCTTCGGCTACCGGTGCGCGATGAGGGCGGCTGCACGGGTTCCATATTGGCGGGGGGCATTGCCAGACTGCCGCCAGGCGGGAGGTTCGGGGTCCCGCCGCTCACAACCCTCGGCGGCCCGAACGGTGAGCTTACCACGACCGTCGGCGGACCCCCGCCTTGGTAGATCGCGGTACAGGCGCTGATCAGAAGGCTCACGCCGACAGCTAGCGACGCTCGCAGGAGCCTCGCCCTCCACGCCTTCCCGTCAAGCATCTTGCCCCCGGTTGGTGCTCTTGGTGCGGGGATTTTGGACACCGGATTCTTGATTGTCTATGGATTTTCGGCAATTCCAGACACGCCTCGCCGGCGCACCTGACTCATCGACAACCCGTGGGTTATGGATTTATCCAATAGCTGGTTAGTTATCGGTCCCATGCTCGACGCCCATGGTCCTGATCGTGCAGCCGAATGAGCTTCTGTCCTATAGCTGGAACGCCTCAGGCGACGAGGCGGCGCGTGGAGTGAAGACCGTCGTCACCTGGACGCTCACGCCGACCAAGAGCGGCGTTCTTCTGCGCATGGAACAATCCGGCTTCCGGCCCGAAGACGAACACAACTTCCAGGGCGCGAAATACGGCTGGCAGCGCTTCATCGGCGGGCTGGAGCGGGTGGTCGCGGGGCTTCGATGACCGGAGGCACGCGCCGTCGCACCCGGCTCGCGATGTTGTTGGTACTACTGGCCTCGTCCGCGCACGGCGCGAACGCGTGGTCGCCAGATTGCGCCCGATGCGCGGGGATTTTCACGATCGGCGGTCAGCGGTTGCACATCGAAAAGCGCGGTGACCACGGCCCCATCATCGTGTTCGAGTCCGGGCTCGGTGCCGACGCTTCGGCGTGGCGTCAAGTCGTCGGTCCGGTCTCCGGGTTCGCGCAGGCGATCCTCTACGATCGTGCCGGGCTCGGGAAGAGCACGCCGCTGGCCGAACCGGGTCGCCCGATCACGGCGCGCCGCGTCGCCGACCTGCTCGACCAATTGCTCGCGCGGGCGGGCCTGCGCCCGCCGTTTATCCTCGTCGGCCACTCGCTCGGTGGTCTCTACGTGCAGATGTTCGCGCGCCTGCATCCAAGCGAAGTCGCCGGAATAGTGCTGCTCGATGCGTCAAGCACGGAGGCGCCCGCGGAACTGAAGACGCGCGCGCACCTCACGCCGGGATCGACGGATTATCTGGAAGAAGAGGGTGTTGCCGAAAGCAACCGGGAGGTGCGCTCGGCAGGCCCGTTCCCGATGATACCACTCACCGTCATCGCCGCGACTGATCACGGGCCGTATTTCCGCCGCTGGGAACCGACCTTGATGCAACTGCAACGACAGCTTGCGACGCTGTCACCGCTAGGCACCCTGGTGATCGCGGACGGCAGTGGCCACGATGTGGCGGCGGACCGGCCGGCGCTCGTGGTTGACGCTATTCGCACCATGGCGAATGCGCTCCCGCGGCATCGCTGATCATCCGATCCACAACTATGGACGGTCCCTACGCGTTCCCGGCCAGATAATCGATCGCCGCCTGCGTCCCGCGCGGCTGGTGGGGGATGGCGGCCGCGCGCAGGCCCATCTCCACGCCGCCCAGCGTGCCGATCAGTTGCAGGTCGCCGAAGTCGCCCAGATGGCCGATGCGGAAGACGCGATCCTTCAGGATGCCGAGCCCGTTGCCGAGGCTCATGTTGAACTTCTCCAGGATCACCGCCCGCAGCCCGTCCGCGCTATGCCCGTCGGGCACGCGCACCGCCGTTAGCGACGAGGAGTAGTGGCGGGGCTCGGCGCATTGGATCTCGAGGCCCCAGGCGCGGACCGCGCGGCGCGTCGCCTCGGCGTGGCGGTCATGGCGGGCGAACACGTTCTCCAGCCCCTCCTCCATCAGCATGGCGACGGCTTCGTTCAGGCCGTAGAGCAGGTTGGTGCCCGGCGTGTACGGGAAGTATCCGGTCTCGTTGGCCGCCAGCATCGGGCGCCAGTCCCAATAGCTGCGCGGCAGCCGCGCCCGCTCCGCCGCCGCCAACGCCTTGGCGCTGACGGCGTTGAACGACAGGCCGGGCGGCAGCATCAGCCCCTTCTGCGACCCGGCGACGGTGACATCGACCCCCCATTCGTCGTGGCGGTAGTCCATCGAGGCGAGCGAGGAGATGGTGTCGACCATCAGCAGCGCCGGGTGCCCGGCGGCGTCGATGGCGGCCCGCACCTCGTCGATGCGGCTCGCGCAGCCGGTGGAGGTCTCGTTGTGGACCACGCACACCGCCTTGATCCGGTGCGCCGTGTCCTTCGCCAAAGCCTCGCCGATCGCCTCGACGTCGGCCCCGCGACGCCAGTCGGTATCGATGATCGTCGGGTCTAGCCCCAGCCGCTCCGCCATTTCCCGCCACAGCGTCGCGAACCAGCCGGTGCGGCACATCAGCACGGCGTCGCCGGGCGACAGCGTATTGGCGAGCGCCGCCTCCCATGCTCCGGTCCCCGAGGCGGGGTAGATCACCACCGGTCCTTGCGTCTTGAAGACGGCGCGAAGCTTCTTGAGCAGATCGAGGCCGAGCCGCCCGAAGGCCGGGCCGCGGTGATCCATCGTCGGCCGCTCGATCGCGCGCAGCACCCGGTCAGGCACGTTGGTCGGACCGGGAATCTGAAGGAAGTGCCGCCCGGCGTGGTAGGTCTGAGACATGGGGTCGCGTTCGCTCCGAAACCGCCGCCCGGCGCAACGCCAGGCCACTCATGGCGTTCGGATACTCGCGCGTCGAGGCCGCGACCGCCAGCCTCACCCCCGGCAGGGGTTGCGT
>JBAWFF010000272.1:0-14451 GCA_049591635.1 Acetobacteraceae bacterium | reverse complement strand
ATCCAGCACCGGCGCCGCCACCACGTCGAAGCCGGCGGCGGCGCACTCGCCCCCGATGAGCGCCCCGGTCAGGAACGCCGCGCGCAGCCCTCGCGCGGGCGAGGCCTCGAACAGCGAACCGAGCACTCGAGCGGGCGGATGGGCGCCCCAGTGCGGCGGGCGCAGGCGGGCGACGCGCCCGCCCTCCTGATCCACCATCAGCAGGGCAGTTTCGGCGAGCACCTCGCGCAGCGCCGCCATCAGGGCGCGAAGCTGATCGGGGGTGCTGACGTTGCGGGCGAACAGGATCACGCCGGCGGGCGGGCACGCGCGCAGCATCGCCGCCTCCTCCACCGTCAGGACGAGGCCGGAAAGGCCCACGATGGCGGCTTTCATCCTGGGCGCGATTCGGGGTGATGCATCGCACCATCATAGGGGCGCCAGGCCCGGTTGACACGCGCCGCCGCCCCCGACCAATTTCCGGTTACAGGGAGCGAGACATGTCAGCACGACTTGCCGGAAAGACCGCCTTCGTCACCGCCGCCGGCCAAGGGATCGGGCGGGCGACGGCGCTTGCCTTCGCCGCCGAGGGTGCCCGAGTCGTTGCAACCGACATCAATGAGGCCAATCTCCGCGTCATCGCCTCCGAGGCGATCCGCACGGCCCGACTCGACGTGCTGCGCCCCGAGGACGTGGCGCGCGCGGCGGCCGATCACGGCCCGGTCGACATCCTGTTCAACTGCGCGGGCTTCGTCCACCAGGGCACGATCGAGGAGGCGACCGAGGAGGAATGGTCGCTGGCGTTCGATCTGAACGTCCGTTCGATGTTTCGCACCATCCGGGCGTTCCTTCCGGGAATGCTTGGGAAGGGCGGCGGGTCGATCATCAACATGGCGTCCGCCGTTTCGTCGATCAAAGGCGCGCCGCGCCGCTTCGTCTACGGCACGACCAAGGCGGCGGTGGTCGGGCTGACCAAGGGGGTCGCCGCCGATTACGTGGCTCAGGGCGTGCGCTGCAACGCGATCTGCCCCGGCACCATCGCAACGCCGAGCCTCGACGACCGGATCGCCGCCAACGCGGCGGCCGCCGGCGGCACCGAGGCGGCCCGGGCCGTCTTCATCGCCCGCCAGGCGATGGGCAGGCTGGGCACGCCGGAGGAGATCGCCGCGCTCGCCGTCTATCTCGCCTCCGACGAGGCAAAGTTCATGACCGGCCAGGCCGTGGTGATCGACGGCGGCTGGACGTTATGAGAAGACGTCGAACCTGCTAACACCGTAATGGTCGGGCTTGTCCCGGCCATCCACGTCTTCCAGGCCGCAAGTAAAGACGTGGATACCCGGGACAAGCCCGGGCATGACGGTACTGGTTGACGATTGGGCCCGAAGGAGGAACGCAATCCATGAAACTGCTCCGCTACGGCCCGTCCGGCGCCGAGAAGCCCGCGATGCTCGATGCCCAGGGTGCCATCCGCTGTCTGTCCTCGGCGGTGCGCGACATCGACGGCTTCGCGCTGTCGGATGCGGCGCTCGCGATGCTGCGCGGGATCGACCCGAAGACGCTGCCCAAGGTCGACGCCTCCGCCCGCCTCGGCCCCTGCGTCGCCCGCCCGCTGAACTTCGTCTGCATCGGCCTCAACTACGCCGACCATGCCGCCGAGACTGGTGCCGCGATCCCCAAGGAGCCGATCGTCTTCCTGAAAGCGCTCTCCGCCTATTGCGGGCCGAACGACGACGTGAAGCTGCCGCGCGGCGCGACCAAGCTCGACTGGGAGGTGGAGCTTGGCATCGTGATCGGCAAGCGCGCCCATTATGTGCCCGAGAACGAGGCGATGGACCACGTCGCCGGCTATTGCGTCTGCAACGACGTGAGCGAGCGCGAGTTCCAGATCGAACGCGCGGGCACCTGGGACAAGGGCAAGGGCTGCGACACGTTCGGTCCGACCGGCCCGTGGATGGTGACGAAGGACGAGGTGCCCGACCCGCAGAATTTGCGCCTGTGGTGCGAGGTGGACGGCAAGAAGATGCAGGACGGCACGACGAAGACCATGATCTTCGATTGCCGCAAGCTGGTCAGCTACGTCAGCCACTTCATCACGCTGCACCCCGGCGACATCATCTCCACCGGCACGCCCCCCGGCGTCGGCATGGGCAAGAAGCCGCAGCCGATCTACCTTAAGATCGGCCAGACAATGCGGTTGTCGGTCGAGGGCCTCGGCGTGCAGACGCAACGTATCGTGGAGGGCTGATGGGCGACGGCCAGCCCGTCCTCCTGCTGACCGGCGCGAGCCGCGGCATCGGCCATGCCGCGGTGAAGCGCTTCAGCGACGGCGGCTGGCGCGTGCTGACGATCTCCCGCCAGCCGTTCGATCCGCGTTGCCCGTGGGAGGGTGGCGCGCGCAACCACATCCAGTTGGACCTATCCGATATTTCCAAGGTCCACGCGGCGATCCCGCGCATCCGCGACATCGCCGAGGGGCGGTTGGACGCGCTGATCAACAACGCCGCCGTGTCGCCGAAGACCGCCACCGGGGCGAAGATGCCCAGCCTGGAGATGCCGTACTCCGACTGGATGCACGTCTTCAACGTCAACCTGTTCGCGCCGATCGCGCTGATGCAGGGACTGAAGGACCATCTGATCGCCTCGCGCGGTTCCGTGGTGAACATCACCTCGATCGTCAGCGCCCGCGTCCATCCCTTCGCCTCCGCCGCCTACGCGTGTTCCAAGGCCGCGCTCGGCGCGCTGACGCGGGAGATGGCGAGCGAACTGGGCGGCAGCGGGGTGCGGGTCAACGCGGTGTCGCCCGGCGAGATCGAGACCTCCATCCTGTCGCCCGGCACCGACGACATCGTGGAACGCCAAATCCCGATGCGCCGCATGGGCCAGCCGAACGAGGTCGCCGAGCTGCTGTTCTTCCTGTGCTCGGACGGCGCCCGCTACATCACCGGTTCCGAGATGTGCATCGACGGCGGCCAGCACGTGTGAGCATCAGGCGAACGCCTGCCGCAGCGCCGCTGCCATCATGTGCATCGACACGTCCGAGGCGCGGATGATCTTGCCCATGCTGAGGAAGCCGTGGACCTGGTCGGAGAAGTGCAGCAGCTTGACGCGCACGCCCTCGCGCTCCAGCCGTTCCGCATAGGCGATGCCCTCGTCGCGCAGCGGATCGGCGCTCGCGGTTATCACCATCGCGGGCGCGGTGCCGGCGAGGCTGGCGGCGCGCAACGGCGAGGCGCGCCAGTCCAGCCGGTCGGAATCGTCTCGCATGTAATGGTCGACGAACCACTTCATGGTGGCGCTGGTCAGCGGCACGCCCTCGCGCACCGTTTGCGAGGATACCGTGACCATCATCATGTCGGTGCCCGGATAGACCAGGAGCTGGAACACCAGCGGTGGCAGGTCGCCGTCGCGCGCCATCAGCGCCATCACGGCGGCGAGATTGCCGCCCGCCGAATCGCCACCGACCGCAACGCGGCGCGGATCAATCCGCAATTGCGCGGCATTGGCGATGACCCACGCTGTCGCCGCGGCGCTGTCTTGCACGGCGGCGGGGAATTTGTGCTCCGGCGCCATCCGGTAATCGACCGAGACGACGGCGCAGCGCGCGAGGTTCCCGAGCCGGCGGCAGACGACGTCGTGTGACTCGAGGCCACCGAGCAGCCAACCGCCGCCGTGGTAATAGACCAGGACGGGCAGCACCTCAGTTTCCGATGCGCCCAGCGGACGATACGCGCGGATCGGAATATCGCCCAGCGGTCCCGGCACGCTCATGTCGCGCGCCTCGGCGACCTCCTCGGGATCGGGCTGCAAGATCGCCCGGCTCGCCGCATAGGCGGTGCGCGCCTCGGCGGGGCTGAGCGTCTCGAACGCCGGCCGATTGGCGGCGCGCATCATGTCGAGGACGATCATCGTGTCCGGATCGAGGGTCATGGCTTCATCCATCCAATGATCGCCTCGGCGACCGCTTTCGGTTGATCCAGTTCGGCGAGGTGGCCGGCACCGGGAATGACCCGCAGCTCCGTCTTGCCCTTGATCCCGGCACGGAATATCTCGGCGTAGGCGCGCGGCATGATCCGGTCCTGCTCGCCCCAGATCAGCAATGTCGGCGCCTCGATCAGTCCCAGCCGCTTCTCGATCTTGGTGTTGCCGAGCGGCCAGAAGATGCGCGCCGCCGCCTCGCTCGCCCGCGTCTGCTCGATCGGCCACTCGATCGAATTGGCGCCTTCGGGCGCGGTCTTCAGCGCCTTCCAGATCTCCGGGTCGGCGCACAGCAGGCCGGGAACGTCGTCGGCGCGCTGCGCCCACGGATCGGTCGCCGGGGTTTTCTCGTCGAACAGCCCGAACGGGGCGATCAGCGCGATCCGACCGACCTCATGCGGCCAGAGCGCGGCGACCTCGGCGACCAGCGAACCGCCGACCGAGCTGCCGGCGAGGTCGGCGCCTCGCAGCCCCGCCCGATCAAGGATGGCGCGCGCCGCGAGCAGCCAGTCGAGATGCGTGTCGAGCACCGTGTGCCCACGATCGCCGCCGGGGAATCCCGGCAGCGACGGCACGATCACGGTCCGCGTCTCGGCCAGGTGATCGAGGAACGGTATCCAACGCGGCAGCCCGCCGAAGCCGGCGAGGAAGCCGAGCACGGGCCCGCTGCCCTTGCGCCAGACGCGGGTGGGAAAGCCGTTGACTTCGATGGTGGACGTCTCGGGTTCGCTCACCGCCTCACTCCGCCGCCAGGCGCGGCATGAAGGCGGGCACCGCGGCACGGCTGTGCGCGTCCATCGGCTTCGGCCACCAGCGGTCTTCCCACTCGGAGAACAGATCCTTCATCCTCGGCATGACCTGCTCGGCGAACAGCTTGGTGTTGTACTTCGCCAGTTCCTTGCCCATGTTGCCGAATTGCAGCAGCAGCATCAGGTGGCCGACGTTCAGACTGGTCGCGACCTCGCGGAGCTGTTCGGCGACCTCATCGGGGCTGCCGATGATGACGTAGCCCTTGTCGACGATCGCCTCCATGTCGCGCGCGACCGAGGCCATGCGCTCGCCGGTGCCCTTGCCGCGCACGTTCGCATCCGCCGCCTGCTTGATCTGGCTCTCGATGCCGGCGCGCTGGCTGCCTTCGGAGATGTAGCCCGGCGGCACCGCGAAGCGCGGATCGACGTGCAGGCAACGCCCATAGAAATACTCGGCGGCTTCACCATACAAATCATAGGCGTGCTGGCGGCTCTCGCCGACGCCGATGAATTGCAGGAACCCGGCCTGGTACGGATTGCGGTCCTTGCCGAGCCGCGACATCTCGGCCCAGAACCCGTCCATCGTCGCCTTGCCGGCCTTGTAGCCGTAATAGGACAGGTAGCAGTAGACGTAGTCCATCTCGGCGCACCACTGCCACGTCTCCACCGAGCCGCCGCCGGGAACCCAGATCGGCGGATGCGGGCGCTGCACCGGGCGTGGCCAGATGTTGACGTAGCGCTGCTGATTGAAGCGGCCGTTGAAGGCGAACGTGTCCGGATCGGTCCAGGCACGCACCACGAGATCATGCGCCTCGTGATAACGCTCGCGCAGCATCGACGGATTCTGGCCATAGACGTAGCACGTGTCCATCGGCGTGCCGACCGGAAACCCGGCGATCAGCCGGCCGCCGGAGATCACGTCGATCATCGCGAACTCCTCGGCGACCCGCGTCGGTGGATTGTAGAGCGCGAGCGAGTTGCCCATCACGCAGATCGCGGTGTCGGTGGTGCGTCGGGCGAGCGATGACGCGATCAGATTGGGCGACGGCATCAGGCCGTAGCCGTTGGAGTGGTGCTCGTTCACGCAGACCGCGTCGAACCCGCAATCGGCGGCGTATTCCAGCTCGTCCATGAAGTCGTTGTACATCAGATGCGCGCGCTTCGGATCGAACAGCGACGAATGGATATCGACCCATACCGACGGATGCTTGTCACGGAAATCGTCCGGCAGCTCGGTATACGGCATCAGGTGAAACCACATCAGCTTCATGGCAGGTCTCCGACCGTTGCGCGGCCCGCGCGGGGGCATCGGCAAGTAGCACGCGCCCGGAGCCGGCCGTCAACTTGGCCGGTGGGCGAACCACGGTGTAGCGTCGGGCACCGAGAGGGGAATCGCCGATGGACGTAGCAGTGCCCAAGCCCGCGACCAGTGAACACATCGACAGCGCGCGGCGTTTGATTCCCTTGTTGCAGGAAGCTGGTCCAGCGATCGACGCCGGCCGCGAACTGCCGATCGAGGTACTCCACGCGATGCACGCGGCGGGACTGTTCCGGCTGCTGGTGCCGCGCTCCTTGGGCGGGGCCGAGTTGATGCCGGCGACCTACGTCCAATGCGTCGAGGCGATCGCAATGGGCAACGCCAGCGCCGCCTGGTGCATGAATCAAAACTCCGGCTGCTCCATGACCGCTGCTTATCTGGCGCCCGACGTCGCGCGGCGCATCTTCGGTGGCGCGCGCGACGTGCTCGCTTGGGGGCAAGCGCGGGGGCGGGCACGCGCGGACAAGGTCGCCGGCGGCTGGCGCGTCACCGGCACATGGTTGTTCGCCAGCGGCAGCCGGCACGCGACGTGGCTCGGCGCGCACTGTCCAGTGTTCGACGCCGACGGCACCCAGCGCCATACCAAGCAAGGTCGCCCGGTGGAGCGCACGATGCTGTTTCCGCGCGCGACGGCCGCCATCGAGGACGTCTGGCAGGTGCTCGGCCTGCGCGGCACTGGCAGCGACACGTATTCGGTCGAGGATCTGTTCGTGGCCGACGACTATTCGGTCGAGCGCGATACCGTGGAGGAGCGGCGCGAGGACGGGCTGCTCTACCGCTTCACCACCACGAACATCTATGCCTCCGGCTTCGGGTCGGTCGGGCTCGGCATCGCGCGCGCCATGCTCGACGATTTCGTGCGGCTTGCCTCGGTCAAGACCCAGGCGCAGGCGCGGACGGCGCTGCGCGACAACGCGATGGTGCAATCCCTGATCGGCACCTCCGATGCGAAGCTGCGCGCGGCGCGCACCTGGCTAATTGCCATGCTGGAGGCCGCCCGGGTCGGCGCCGCGGCGCGCGGACACCTGACGATGGCCGAGCGCCTGGATATCCGCCAGGCGTCGACGTTCGCGATCGCGCAGGCGCGCGATGTGGTCAACGCCGTCTGGCACGAGGCGGGCGCCAACGCGATCTTCGACTCCGGCCCCTTCGAGCGGCGGTTTCGCGACATGAACACGGTCAGCCAGCAGGCGCAGGGCCGGGCGTCGCACCTGGAGACGGTCGGGCAGGCAATGCTCGGCATGGAGCCGAACCCGCGCTGGCTGTGAGCGTCCGCCTGACCCGCTAAGCCCGCGTCAACCTTTGCCGCGCAAGCTGCGCGGCGAAGGGAGCCGATGTGATCCTGACCCGCCTGCGCGACTGGCTGCCCGGCCAGCACCCGTCCGAACCGGCCGCCGTCGCGGCCCCCGCGATCGCTTCCCGTGGGCAAGGCGCGCAGCCGGGCGAGGTGTGGCCGCCGGAGCGGCTCGCCATCACCGATGCGCTCTGGGGCGACGGCCACGGCATACCCGGCGGGGAGGAGGAAGTGCTTCGGCTGGCGCGGCCCCTCGGCCTGTCGGGGGCGTGCAGCGTATTGTTGCTCGGCGGCGGGGCTGGCGGCGCGGCGCGTTGCCTTGCGGAGCGGCTCGGCACCTGGGTCGGCGGGTTCGAATGCGACGCCACCGTGGTCGCCGCCGCGACCAGGCACTGCACCGGAGCCGGGCTGGGTAAGCGCGCGCGGATCGAACAGTGGAACCCCGCGAAGCCGCGATTCGCCGCGCGTTACTACCACCATGCGCTCGCGCTCGAACCGCTGCGCCTTGGCGACGCCGCCGAAATCATCCCGGCGCTCGCCGATGCGCTGCGACCCGGAAGCAACCTCGTCATCACCGAGGTGGTGGATGTCGGCGACGCGGCTGCCGGCACCTCGATCGCCGCCACCTCGATCGCCGACTGGCTCCGCGTCGAGCGACGAGTCATGCCGCCCACCGCTTCGGTCGTGACGGGGGCGCTGGAGCGGCTCGGGTTCGACATCAGGGTGATCGAGGACATCACCCAGCGCCATGTACGGCTGGCCGCCCTTGGCTGGCGCGGCCTCGTGCAAGGCATCGGCGCCGCTCGCCCGACCCCGGCCCGCGCGGCGCATCTCGTCGCCGAAATCGAGTTGTGGCTGCTGCGTGCCCGCCTGATGCAGGCGGGGCGGATACGGCTGCTGCGCTGGCACGCGATCGGGCGCGAGGCGGAGATTCCCCTCTAACCCGAAAGGCGGGGGTAGCCGGCCTCCACGTGCACCAACCGCCGCCGCGGCACGGCGCGCAGCGGCAGCCCGGCGTACACGTCCTTGACCGCCTCCGTCAGGATGACGCCGGCGACGCCGGGGACGACCCGCCTTCCGGCCCGCTCCAGCAGCGGGGCGCCCCGCAGGACCATGCGCCGCGTGGTCGGGGGCAGATAGAGCGCCGCGTCGCGCCGCTCGGCGCGAAACATCGTCGCGGCGAGCAGCCTGCCGACCTGGCCGAAGGAGTAGGGCTGGCCGTGACCGAATGGAGTGGTTTCGAGGTACGCCCATAGGCCCGTCCGGTTGGGCGCCACGATCAGGACGCGCCCGTCGTCCTTCAGGACACGCCACAACTCCCGCAGAAGCCGGCGCGCATTCTCCGCCGCCTCCAGCCCGTGGACCAGCAGGATGCGGTCGAACACAAGGTCGGGAAACGGCAGCGCGTCTTCCTCGGCTGTGCAGCTGAGCCCCGAGGCGCCGGCGGGCCAGTTCGCCGCCCCCATCTGCGCCGGCGTGACCGACACGCAGCGCCCCGCCTGCTCGCGCCACAGGCGCAGATAGGGCTGGGCGTAACCAAGCCCGAGCACGGACTGGCCGCGCAGATCGGGCCAAATTTCGGTCAGCCGCGCGCGCAGCACCCGCGCCGTCACCGCGCCGCGCGCGGTGGCGTAGAAATCCGCCGCCAGATGCGCGTCGGCCGCCATGCTTCCCCATAGCACGGTTGGCGGGCGGGCGGCGCGATGATAGGACTCCGCCATGACCGTCACCGCCCAGCTGATCCCGATCCTCGCCGACAACTACGCCTGGATGCTGCGCGATTCGCCGTCCGGCGCCGTCGCGGTCGTCGATCCGGCCGACGCCGGCCCCGTCATCGCGGCCATCGAGCGGGCGGGCGGGCGGCTCGACATGATCCTGCTCACCCACCATCATGCCGACCACGTCGCCGGAACGGACGCGGTGCGGGCGCGCTTCCCCTGCCCCGTCGTCGGCGCGGCGGCGGACGCGCATCGGTTGCCAAAGCTCGACCAGGCGGTGCGGGAGGGCGACAAGGTGGCGCTGGGCGGGGCCGAGGCGCGCGTGATCGACACGCCGGGGCATACGCGCGGGCAGATCAACTTCTATTTCGCCGACGGCGGCGTGCTGTTGTCGGGCGACACGCTGTTCAGCCTCGGCTGCGGGCGGCTGATCGAGGGCACTGCCGGGGAGATGTATGCCTCGCTGCGCAAGCTCGCCGCCTTGCCGGCGGACACGCTGGTCTGCTGCGGGCACGAATACACCGAAAGCAACGCCCGCTTCGCGCTGACGATCGAGCCCGACAACGCCGCCTTGCGCGCCCGCGCCGAGGACGTCCGCCGCCTGCGCGCCGCCGGCCAGCCCACGGTACCCTCGCGCATCGGTGACGAGTTGGCGGAAAACCCGTTTCTGCGCGCCCCGGACGCGGCGAGTTTCGCGCGGGTGCGCAAGGCGAAGGATTCGTTCTGAGCGGTTGCGAGGGGAGGGTCGGCTCCCTATAACCCCGCCTCTGCGGAGAGGTGCCAGAGAGGTCGATCGGGACGGTCTCGAAAACCGTTGTACGCGCAAGCGTACCGTGGGTTCGAATCCCACCCTCTCCGCCACTTCGGAAGGGTCCGGCCCGGAGACATGGGTAACGGAGCATTCCTAAGGCATGAGTGGCAACCTCGTGCCGAACGGGGTTGTCGCATCCCAAATACCGCATCCGCGCCATTTGACGCCGCCCGCGAGCGGGCGCGATGATCCCCTGACAGGACAAGGAACATCCCGCCATGAACGTCGCCACCGCCCCCACCGCGCTCGCCGGCATCTCCGAGCAGGAATGGAACATCCGCTGCGACCTCGCCGCGCTCTATCGGCTGGTCGCGCACTACCGGATGACCGATTTCATCTACACCCATATCAGCGCGCGGCTGCCCGGCGCCGATCATCATTTCCTCATCAACAAGTACGGCGTGAACTTCCACCAGATGCGCGCCTCCGATCTCGTGAAGATCGACCTCGACGGCAACGTGGTCGAAGACGGCGCCGATTTGCAAAGCCGGCGGGTGAACGCCGCCGGCTTCACCATCCATTCGGCGGTCCACATGGCGCGCGAGGACCTGATGTGCGTCGTCCATACGCACACCGCCGCCGGCATCGCGATCTCGGCGCAGAAGAACGGCCTGCTGCCGCTGTCGCAGCACGCGCTCAAGTTCTACGGGAGGCTCGCCTATCACGGCTACAAGGGCATCGCGTTCGACACCAACCTGCGCGAGCAGATCGTCAAGGACCTCGGCGAGCACAAGGCGATGGTGTTGCAAAACCACGGATTGCTCGTCGGTGGCACGTCGATCGCCGAGGCGTTCCACATGATCTACATGCTCGAACGCGCCTGCCAGGCGCAGGTCGCCGCGATGGCCGGCGGCGCCGACCTTCTCGTGCCGCCGGAGGAGGTGTGCCGCCACACCGCCGAACAGTTCCGCGCGCAGGAGAACGACGAGCACTACGCGATGGTCTGGTCGTCGGCACTGGAGCTGATCGAGGGCGATCGGCCCGATTACCGGACGTGAGCCTCCTCTCCATCGAGAACCTGCGCACCGTCTTCCACACCCATCAGGGCCTGGTCGCCGCCGTCGATGGCGTGAGCCTCTCCGTCGCCCGCGGCCGCACGCTCGGCATCGTCGGGGAATCCGGCTGCGGCAAGTCCATGCTGTCGCTCTCGGTCATGCGTCTGGTGCCCTCGCCCGGGCGCATCGAGACCGGGCGCATCCTGTTCGACGACACCGACCTCCTCACCCTGCCGCCCGCGCGGATGCGCGCCATCCGGGGCCGGCGCATCGCGATGATATTCCAGGAGCCGATGACCAGCCTGAACCCGGTGTTCACCGCCGGCGATCAGATCACCGAGGCGATGCGCGCGCATGACCGCACCGCGTCTTCGCACGCGCTGCGCGCCCGCGCGATCGAAGCCTTGGGCCGCGTCCGCATCCCCGCCCCCGAACGCCGCTTCGATGAATACCCGCACCAGATGTCGGGCGGGATGCGCCAGCGTGTCATGATCGCGATGGCGCTGGCCTGCGCGCCCGACCTGCTGATCGCCGACGAACCGACCACCGCGCTCGACGTCACCGTGCAGGCGCAGATCCTCGACCTGCTGCGCGAGCTTCAGCAGCAAACCGGCATGGCGATCATCCTGATCACCCATGACCTCGGCATCGTCGCCGAGATGGCCGACGAGGTCGCGGTGATGTACGCCGGCCGCGTGGTCGAGCAGGCGCCCGGCGCCGCCGTGTTCGACGACCCGCAGCACCCGTACACGCTCGGTTTGCTCGGCTCCATTCCGCGCGTGGAGGAATCACGCGCCCGCCTGATCGCCATCGACGGCGCCGTGCCGCCGCCCTTCGCGCTGCCCGAGGGCTGCCCCTTCCACCCGCGCTGCGTCTTCGCCGCCGCCGAATGCATCGTCGCGCCGCCGCCGCTGCGCGCACTCTCCGCCGGCCATCGCGCCGCCTGCATCCGCGCGCCGGTCGAAGCCTTGGTGACATGACCGCGCTGCTCGAGGCGATTGGCGTCGCCAAGCACTATCCCGTCCGTCGCGGCCTGATCCTGTCGCGCGCCGTCGGCGTCGTGCGCGCCGTCGACGGCGTCTCCTTCACCCTCGATCGGGGCGAGACCCTGGCGCTGGTCGGCGAATCCGGCTGCGGCAAATCGACCACCGCGCGTCTGGTGTTGCGCCTGATCGATCCTACCTCGGGCTCGGTGCGCTTCGACGGTGACGACATCACCCATCTGGGAGGCGCCGCGCTGCGCCGGCTGCGGCGGCGGATGCAGATCGTCTTCCAGGACCCGTTCGCCTCACTCAACCCGCGCATGACGGTGGGCGAGATCCTCATCGAGCCGCTCATCGTGCACGGGATCGGCACGCGCCGCGAGCGCGACCGAAGGGTCGAGGAACTGCTCGGTCTCGTCGGTCTCGCGCCCTATCACGCGCGCCGCTATCCGCACGAGTTCTCGGGCGGGCAGCGCCAGCGCATCGGCATCGCCCGCGCGCTCGCCGTCGAGCCCGACCTGATCGTCTGCGACGAGCCGGTCTCCGCGCTCGACGTCTCCATCCAGGCGCAAGTGATCAATCTGCTGAAGGATTTGCAGGCGCGCCTCGGCCTCGCCTATCTGTTCATCGCCCACGACCTGGCGGTGGTGAAGCACATGGCCGACCGCGTCGCCGTCATGTACCTCGGCCAGATCGTCGAGATCGCCTCGCGCGACGCGTTGTTCGCCGATCCGCGCCACCCGTACACGCGCACCTTGCTCGCCGCGATCCCCCGCCCCGACCCGCACCGTGAGCGCAAGCAGGAGGTGGCGCAGGGCGACGTCCCCAATCCGATGAACCCGCCCGCCGGCTGCCGCTTCCACACGCGCTGCCCGTTCGTGATCGAACGCTGCCGGATCGAGGCGCCGGCGCTGGCGCCGTGGCGCGACGGCCACCTGACCGCGTGCCACCGCGCCGCCGAACTTCCCCCGTACGCCGCGGAGACGGTCGGCGGCATCGCCCCCGTCGCGGCGCGGCGGTTGGCGCTTTATGAGGAGCGGCGGGCGGCGCTGGCGGAGGTGGCTGGGTGAGGGGCGCGAGCTACCGGATCAGCCCACTATCGTCATGCCCGCGAATGCGGGTATCCACGACTTTGCTTGCGGCCAAAGGAAGACGTGGATACCCGCCTTCGCGGGCATGACGGCGTTCCTTGTCGTCCGCGATGCTCGAATAATTTAGCCACCGAAGGGGGGACTCTCATGCCCACCGTGAACATCACCAACATCGCCGCCCCCCGCTTCATGCTCGTCGGCGGCGGCTCGGTCGCGCAGATCGCCGACGTGCTCGGCAAGTTCGGCCTGTCGCGCCCGCTGATCGTGTCCGACAAGGTGATGGTCGGCACGGGGCTGATCGACAAATGCCTCGGCCCGCTCACCGCCGCCGGCATCGCGCACACCGTGTTCTCCGACACCGTCTCCGACCCCACCGACACGGTGATCGAGGCAGGCGTGAGGATCATCCGGGCGAGGAACTTCGACTGCCTGATCGGCTTCGGCGGCGGCTCGCCGATGGACACCGCCAAGGCGATGGCGATCCTCGCAGCGGGCGGCGGCAAGATGGCCGACTACAAGGTGCCCGTACAGGCCGATCGCGCCGACCTGCCGATCATCGCCATCCCGACCACCGCCGGGACCGGCAGCGAAGCCACGCGCTTCACCGTGATCACCGACACCGAGCGCGACGAGAAGATGCTGATCGCCGGGCTCGGCATCCTGCCGCTCGCCGCCATCGTCGATTACGAACTGACGTACACGGTGCCCGCGCGCACCACCGCCGACACCGGCGTCGACAGCCTGACCCATGCGCTGGAGGCGTATGTCTCCAAGCGCGCCACGCCGTTCTCCGACGCGCTCGCCGTCTCGGCGATGGCGCTGATCGGGCGGCATCTGCGCAGCGCCTACGCCGAACCGCGCAACGCAATCGCACGGGAGGGCATGATGCTCGGCGCCAACCAGGCGGGGCTGGCGTTCTCCAACAGTTCGGTCGCGCTGGTGCACGGCATGTCGCGCCCGATCGGGGCGCATTTCCATGTTCCGCACGGGCTGTCGAACGCGATGCTGCTGCCCGCCGTCACCCGCTTCTCGGTCAGCGGCGCGCCCGCGCGCTACGCCGAGGCGGCCCGCCGCATCGGCCTCGCCTCCGACGATGACGCGGAAGGCGCCGCCTGCACCCGCCTGGTCGGCGGGCTGGAGGCGCTGAACACCGCGCTCGCCGTCCCGACGCCGGCCGAGTTCGGCATCAAGGAGGATGCCTGGAACGCGAAGATGGACCTGATGGCCGAACAGGCGCTCGCGTCCGGCAGCCCCGGCAACAACCCGCGCGTGCCGAGCAAGGACGAAATCGTGGCGCTCTACCGCGAAGTGTGGATGGGGGCGGCGAGGAACGCGCGATGATTTGGGCCGGTCAGGTCGCGATCGTCACCGGCGCCTCCCGCGGCATCGGCCGCGCGATCGCCCAACGCCTCGCCGCGCGTGGCGCTGCGATCTGCGTGAACTACACCGAGAACGCCGGGGCGGCCGAGGCGGTCGTCGCGGAGATCACCGCGACCGGCGGACGCGCGATCGCCGCGCAAGCCGACGTCGCCGACGCC
>JBAWFF010000271.1:0-4743 GCA_049591635.1 Acetobacteraceae bacterium | reverse complement strand
TGCGGACGGCCGATCACGATCAGCATGACACAGCCGAGCGCCACGAAGCCGACGATCGGCAAGAACGTCAGCGGGTAGCTGCCGGTCGCCTGCTTGGTGATGCCCATCAGCGTGCCGGCGATGAATCCGCAGCCGGTTCCGATCCCATTGATCATGGCAATCCCCGCCGCCGCGCTGCGCGAGGACAGCCACTCCGACGCGAGCGCCCAGAACGGTCCCCTCGTGATCGACGTGGCGACCACCGAGACGGTAAGCAGCAAGATGGAGGGCAGCAGTTCCGGCAGGAAGATCAGCGCGACCAGGGCAACGCCGCTCAGCGCGAGCGGCGCCAGCGTGTGCCAGAACCGCTCACCCACGACGTCGGATCGCCGCCCCCACCAAATCATCGCGACGGCGGAGACGAGGTAGGGCAGCGCATTGAGCCAGCCGACCGTCATGGTCGAGACGCCGAATGACTTGATGAACTGTGGCTGCCAGAGCCCGAGGCCGGAACTAGCGGTCGCCCCGCCCGCATAGACCAGCGCCATCGCCAGCACGTACGGGTTGCGAATCACTGAAAGCGCCGGGGCGTGCGCGACGGGGCGTGCCTTCGCCCGCTCCTGATCGAGCCGCTGGGCGAGCCAGCCGCGTTGCTCGACGGTGAGCCAGGCGGCGTTCTCCGGCCGGTCGGTGAGCCACAGCAGCGCGACGCCGCCGAGGAGGACCGCCGGCACCGCCTCCAGGATGAACAGCCACTGCCAGCCGGCGATCCCCAACGCCCCGCCCATGCCGAGCAAGGCGGCCGAGACGGGGGAGCCGACGAAACCCGAAACCGGGATCGCCACCATGAAGATGCCGACGATGCGGGCGCGCTCCTCCGCCGGGAACCAGTACGTCAGGTAAAGGATCACGCCGGGAAAGAACCCCGCCTCGGCGGCTCCGAGCAGGAAGCGGAGCGCCACGAAGCTGTTCGGCCCGATGGTGAAGGCCATGCAGCCCGACACGATGCCCCAGGAGACCATGATCCGCGCGATCCAGCGCCGGGCGCCGAAGCGTTCCAGCGCCAGGTTCGACGGCACCTCGAACAGGCAATAGGACAGGAAGAAGATGCCGCCGCCGAGGCCGAACGCGAATGGCGAGATGCCGACTGCCTTGTTCATCTGCAACGCCGCGAACCCGGCATTGGTACGATCGATATAGCAGACGAGATAGGCGAGCATCAGGAAGGGCAGGATCCGCCAGCTCACCCGGCGTATGGTCAGCCTCCCGAGCGCCTCGTCATGGGTCACCGTGTCGGACATTCTTGCGCCTCCCGGCCTTTCGGTTAGGTTAGCATCCACATATCACTGACGCGAAAGGAAACCGTGCGATGCAACGCCGTACGTTCCTGGCCGCTGGCGCCTCCATGCTGGCGATGCCCGCCGTTTCACGGGGGGCCGCCACCCAAGTCCTCCGATTCGTGCCGCAGGCGGATCTCGCGGTACTCGACCCGATCTGGACCACCACGTATCAGACGCGCGATCATGGGTTCCTGGTGTTCGACACCCTCTTCGGGGTGGACAGCGCCTACAAGGCGCAGCCGCAGATGGTGGACGGCTACGATGTCGAGAGCGACGGCAGGCAAGCGACCCTGACGCTGCGCCCCGGCCTCAAGTTCCATGACGATACGCCAGTGTTGGCACGGGACTGCGTCGCCAGCATCAAGCGCTGGGGCGCGCGGGACTCCTATGGCCAGGCGCTGCTCGCCGCGACCGATGAGCTGTCCGCGACCGACGACAAGACCATCGTGTTTCGCTTGAAATATCCATTCCCGCTGCTACCCGACGCACTCGGCAAGACCCCGCCCAGCATCTGCGCGATCATGCCGGAGAGGCTGGCCTCGACCGATCCGTTCAAGGCGGTCACCGAAATGGTCGGCAGCGGACCGTTCCGCTACAAGGCCGACGAGCACGTGTCCGGCTCGCTTGTGGTCTACGAGAAGTTCGCCGGCTACGTGCCACGCCCAAGCGGCACGCCCGACGGCACGGCCGGCCCGAAGATCGCGTACATGGATCGCGTGGAATGGCACATCCTGCCCGATCCGAGCACCGTCGCCTCGGCGATGCGGCAAGGCGAGATGGACTGGTGGCTGACGCCGGACGCCGACCTGCTGGGATTGCTCAAGGCCGACAAGAAGCTGACAGTGCGCACCAATGACCCCACCGGCTTCATCGCCACCATGCGGTTCAATCAGCTGCATCCGCCGTTCGACAACGACGCGATCCGCCGCGCCATCGTCGGCGCGGTCCAGCAATCGGAGTACATGATCGGGATGGTCGGCACCGACCATGCCATGTGGAACGACAAGTGCGGCTATTTCTGTCCCGGCACGCCGATGGCGAGCGACGCCGGGATGGCGGCGCTGACGAGCCCACGCGATCTGGCGAAGGTGAAGCGCGAACTGGAAGCCGCCGGCTACAAGGGCGAGAAGGTGGTGATCCTGGCGCCGACCGACATCGCCAGCGCCAAGGCGCTCGCCGACATCACCGCCGACATGATGAAGAAGATCGGCGTCAACGTCGCCTACCAGGCGATGGACTGGGCGACCTTGGTGCAGCGCCGCGCCAAGAAGGAGCCGGTCGATCAGGGCGGCTGGAGCATCTATCACACGTCATGGGCCGGCATCGACCAGTCCAACCCCGTGGGTCACGTCTTCCTGCGCGGCAATGGCGAGAAGGCGACCGTCGGCTGGCCGACCAGCCCGAAGCTGGAGGAGTTGCGCACCGATTGGCTGCGGGCGCCAAACCTCGCGGCGCAGCAGAAGCTCTGCGCGGAGATGCAGCTACAGGCATTCCACGACGTGCCGTACATCCCGCTGGGTCAGTATCTCGCCCCGACCGCGTTCCAGGCGAACCTGACCGGCGTGCTGCGCGGCAACCCGGTGTTCTGGAACATCCGCCGCACCTGACGGCGGCGGACCGTCAACGCTTCCTTCACGGTGATCGGGCGATCCTACCCTCGCGACGAGCCCGGACGATCGGGCATCGTGCCCGATCGATAGGGCATCGTCGCGATCGGAGGGGCAGATGCGCATGCGCATCAGACTGTCCTTCCGGTGGGGGAAGAAGCGGATCCGCCTTCTACTACAGATCCGCCTCTAACCCTACTGGAGACCGGGAGGTGGCTGGAACCACCTTCCGGTTCCCCGGTACCACATCCCGCATCGCAACGCAACGACTCCATGCCCGAGTTGCCCCGGCGCGGCGGTTCGTGGCAGACCCCGCCTCATGCTCTCCCGTCGTTCGCTGTTGCCGGCACTCGCCGTCGCCCTCGCGGCCCCCGCCCTTCCCGCCGTCGCGGCGCCTGGCGATTTCGGCGCCTTCCTCGCCGGCGTCCGCGCCGAGGCGCGCCGGTCCGGGATTTCCGCGCTAACGCTCGACCGAGCGCTCGCCGGCGTGGCGCCCGATCAAAGGGTTCTCGACAAGATCAACCACCCGGCGGAGTCAACTCTGACCTGGGCGCAATACCGAACCCTGCTGGTGACGGATCAGCGCATCCAGGACGGGCGCGCTGCGTACCGCCGCAACGCCGGCCTATTCCGCGCCGTGCAGGAGCGATACGGCGTGTCGCCTCCGGTAATCCTCGGGATCTGGGGCCTCGAGTCCAGCTACGGCACCAAGACCGGCGACTACCGGGTGGTCGAGTCGCTGGCGACGCTCGCCTGGGGCAGCCGGCGGCGGCCGTTCTTCAGGTCCGAACTGATGGCCGCGCTGCGTATCCTCCAGCACGGCGACATCTCGCCGGCGCGGATGACCGGTTCGTACGCCGGAGCGATGGGTCAGCCGCAGTTCATGCCTTCCTCCTTCCTGCGTTACGCGGTCGATTTCCAGGGCGACGGACGGCGCGACATCTGGACCAGCACGCCCGACGTGCTCGCTTCGATCGCAAACTATCTCGAGCAGAGCGGCTGGATGCCCGGAGGGACGTGGGGGATGCAGGTCGCTGTGCCGCCAACTCTCGATCCGAACATGGCCGGCCGCGATAACCGCCGTCCAATGGCGCAATGGCGCGGCCTCGGCGTACACCGCCTCGGCGGCCGCCCGCTTGCGGGCGAGGAGCCGGCGGCACTGCTGTTGCCCGACGGCGCCGGCGGGGACGCCTTCCTGGTGTTCCCCAACTTCACCGCGATTCGCCGCTACAACCCATCGGACTTCTACGCGCTCGTGGTCGGCCTGATCGGGGACGACGTATTGGCGTGAGACGCCTTCTCACGCTGTCGCTCACCGCGTTGCTGGCCGCGTCCTGCACGCGCGCCCCGCCCGCCCCCACGCCACACCCGCACTACGTGCTCGGTGCGCCGTATCAGGCAGGCGGCGTGTGGTACTACCCACGCGAACAGTACGGCGCGTCGCTCACCGGCCTGGCGATCGTCGAAAATCGCTCGCCGCGAACGTTGACCGCCGACGGGGAGGCTTTCGATCCGAATGCGCTCGCGATCGCGAGTCGCACCATCCAGCTTCCCGCCATCGCCCGGCTCACCGATCTGGAGACCGGGCGGCAGGTCGAGGTGCGGGTCAATGATCGCGGGCCGGATCAAGTCGGCCGTCTGATCGCCGTCACCCCGCGCGTCGCCGCCCTGCTGGGCTTTCCGGCGAGCGGCATCGCTCGGGTACGGCTCGATGTCTTGCCCGCGGAGAGCCATGCGGTCGCCGACGGGTTGGCTGGCGCACCGCGCCTCGCGATCGCCGCCGCGCCGCGAGAAGCGGTGATCGCGCAGAGCCTCGA
>JBAWFF010000270.1:0-2030 GCA_049591635.1 Acetobacteraceae bacterium | reverse complement strand
CTTGCGCGCCGAGCGCCCCTCGGGCGCCGCCAGGAACCACGTGCAACGCGCGCCATCGCGCAACCCGCGCAGCGGCCGATCGACATCGCCTTGCACGATCGCCATCGCGCAGCCGGCCTGGGTCGCGATCCGCGCCGCCACCAGCTTGGTCCGCATCCCGCCCGAGGAGTAGCCGGGCGGCGGCTCGCCCCCCATCGCCTCGATTTCCGCCGTCAACGCCTCCACCTCCGGGATGTGGCGCGCATCGGGATCGCGGCGCGGGTCGGCGGTGTAGAGGCCGTCGATGTCGGACAGCAGGATCAACTGATCGGCTGCAACCATCTCGGCGACGCGCGCCGCCAGACGGTCGTTGTCGCCGAAACGTATCTCGGCGGTCGCGATCGTGTCGTTTTCGTTGATGACCGGAATGCAGCCCAGCCCGAGCAGCGTGTTCAATGTCGCCCGCGCGTTCAGGTAACGGCGCCGGTCCTCGGTGTCGTCGGGCGTCAGCAGAAGCTGCGCGGCGGTCAAGCCACGCGCGGACAGCGCCTCGGTCCAGGCCCGGGCGAGCGCGATCTGCCCGACCGCGGCGGCGGCCTGGTTCTCCTCCAGGCGCAGGCGCTTGTGGTTCAGACCGAGCGTGCGTCGCGCGAGCGCGATGGCGCCCGAGGACACCACGATCACATCCGCGCCACTCGCACGCAGATCGGCGATATCGGCGGCGACGCCGGCGAGCCAGTCCGTACGCGGCGTCCCTTCAGTCTGATCGACCAGTAGCGCGCTGCCGATCTTCACCACCAGCCGGCGCGCATCCGATAAAGACGGGACGCTCACGCCGCCCGCGCCCGCCGGGCCGCCCCGATCGCGGTTTGCAGCGCACGCAGCATCTCCGGCACGCCTTGGCCGGTCACGCCCGACATCAGCATCACATCCCGCCCGGTCGCGCGCTGCAGCGCCGCGCGTCGCGCCGAGGCCTCGCGCGGCGTCATCGCGTCGGCCTTGTTGAGCGCGACGACCTCCGGCTTTTCGGCGAGGCCGCCGCCGTAGGAGGCAAGCTCCTGACGTACCGCTCGCCAGGCCGAAACCACGTCCCCGGCGGCGCCGTCGATCAGGTGCAGCAGGACGGCGCAGCGCTCGACATGGCCGAGGAAACGGTCGCCCAAACCGGCGCCCTCGTGCGCGCCCTCGATCAGGCCGGGGATGTCGGCGAGCACGAATTCCTCCGCGTACGAGAGCCGCACGACGCCCAACTGCGGATGCAGCGTCGTGAAAGGATAATCCGCGATCTTCGGCCGCGCGGCGGAGGCGGCGGCGAGGAAGGTGGACTTGCCGGCGTTCGGCAGCCCGATCAGCCCGACATCGGCGATCAGCTTCAAACGCAACCACACCCACCGCTCCTGTCCCGGCCAGCCCTTGTCGGCCCGGCGCGGCGCCCGGTTCGTCGAGGATTTATAGTTCGCGTTGCCGAACCCGCCGTCCCCACCGCGCAGCAGCACGATCCGCTCGCCGGGCCGGGCGAGGTCGGCAAGCACCGTCTCGCGATCCTCGTCCATGATCTGCGTGCCGAGCGGCACGCGGATGACCACGTCCGACGCGCCGGCGCCGGTGCGGTCCGCGCCGGCGCCGTTGCCGCCCTTGCGGGCGCGGAAATGCTGCGTGTAGCGAAAGTCGATCAGCGTATTGAGGTTCTCCGCCGCCTCGAAGATCACGTCGCCGCCCTTGCCGCCGTTGCCGCCGTCGGGGCCACCGAACTCCATGAACTTCTCGCGCCGGAACGCGACCACCCCGTCGCCGCCGTCGCCCGAGCGAAGGTAGATCTTGGCCTGGTCCAGGAACTTCATCGAACGGTCACTTCATAACGACAAAGGGGCCGGCTCGCGCCGACCCCCATGAAATACGATCCGAAGGTCGGAGCCTACTCGGGGGCCACCGGCGGTCGGACGGAGATATGGACGCGGCCCTCGGACTTGCGCTGGAACTCCACCTTGCCGTCGACGAGGGCGAAGATGGTGTGATCCTTGCCGAGGCCGACGTTCTGGCCGGGCTTCCAC
>JBAWFF010000269.1:0-22939 GCA_049591635.1 Acetobacteraceae bacterium | reverse complement strand
GCTTCGCCCATCACTTCAACCACCTCAGGCCACATCAGGCCCTTGGCGACCTCACCCCAGCCGAGTATCTCCACACCCGCAGCCAACGAGACCCCGCCGCGTCTCATATGTGCTGAACCAGGACAGTTGCTTGCATCAGCGAGGCCGGTGGCCTAAATATACCACTCGCCCCAGCATCGACCGGAGTAGCAGCGCATGGCGCGCGTGACCGTTGAAGATTGCGTCGAGAAGATCCCCAACCGTTTCGAGCTCGTCCTGCTCGCCGCCCAGCGTGCCCGCAACCTGAGCCGGGGCGAGGAACTCACCCTCGATCGCGACAATGACAAGAACCCGGTGGTGGCGCTGCGCGAGATCGCCGACGAGACGATCGAGCTGGTGAAGCTGGAGCAGGACCTCATCAAGTCCCTGTCGCGGACCGCCGAGCCCGAGCCCGCCGACGAGGAGGTGCTCGACCTCATCCCGACCGACCAGAACATCTTCGGCTTGCAGGATATCGCGGCAGAGGAGGAGGCGGCGAACTTGCCCGCCGAGGCTGGCGAGGAACTCTCGCCCGAGGATCTGGAAGCGGCGATCGAGGCGGAGCTGGCCGGGCGGCGCCGCTAACCCCGGCATGGCGGAGGGCTCCCCGCGCCATCCGGCTCCCGCGCCTTTCCACGCGCCGTTCGACCGCGCCCTCTCCGCCCCCGCCGCCGATGGCGCCGCCGTGGCGGAGCGGCGCCCGATCATCCGCCAGTTCGAACTGACCGAGAAGGTCGCCGCCTACGACCCTCGCGCCGACCTTGCCCTGATCGACGCCGCTTACGTGCTCGCCATGAAGGCGCACGGCGCGCAGAAGCGAGACAACGGCGACCCCTACATCACCCATCCGGTCGCCGTCGCCGACATCCTCGCCGGCTATCGGCTCGACACCGCCAGCATCGTCACCGGCCTCCTGCACGACGTGATCGAAGACACTCAGGTCGGGTTGCCCGATATCGAGCGGCGCTTCGGACGCGAGGTGGCGGGCCTTGTCGACGGCGTCACCAAGCTGACGCGCCTGGAGTTACAGTCCGACCGCACGAAGCAGGCGGAGAATTTCCGCAAGCTCGTCCTCGCGATGAGCCGCGATATCCGCGTGCTGCTGGTGAAGCTCGCCGATCGCCTCCACAACATGCGGACCATTCACTTCATCGGCGATGCCGAGCGGCGCCAGCGGATCGCTCGCGAGACGATGGAGATCTACGCCCCCCTCGCCGAGCGCATCGGCATGGACGCGGTGAAGACCGAGTTACAGACGCTGGCCTTCGCCCAACTCGAGCCCGAGGCGTTCGAGACCATCCAGGCGCGCCTGAACTTCCTGCGCGGCCAAGGCGCCGACGTCATCGAGGAAGTCCGCGCGGAGCTTCGCCGGGTCTGCGAGGGCTCCGGTCTGCGGGTGCTCAGCGTCACCGGCCGCGAGAAGTCGGTGTACGCCATCTGGGAGAAGATGCATCAGCGCAACGTCGCCTTCGAGCAGCTTTCTGACATCATGGCGTTCCGGATCGTCGTCCCCACCAAGGATGATTGTTACGCCGCGCTGGGTGCCGTGCATTCCGCCTACCAAGTGATCGCGGGGCGATTCAAGGACTACATCTCGACCCCGAAGTCGAACGGCTACCAAAGCGTTCATACCGGCGTGACCCTGCGCGAGCCGCGCAACCAGAAGATCGAGATCCAGATCCGCACGCAGGAGATGCACGAGATCGCCGAGGCCGGCGTCGCCGCGCACTGGCTCTACAAGCAGACCGATGCCTCGGTAAGCGACCTGCATCAGTTCCGCTGGGTGCAGGATTTGCTGGAGATTCTCGAGAATTCCTCGGCTCCGGAGGATTTCCTGGAGAATACCAAGCTCGAACTCTATGGCGATCAGGTCTTCTGCTTCACGCCGAAAGGTCAGCTCATTCAGCTGCCGCGTGGCGCGACGCCGGTCGATTTTGCCTACGCCGTGCATAGCCAGGTGGGGGATGCCTGCGTCGGCGCGAAGGTGAACGGGCGGCTGATGCCGCTGCGCTACCAACTCCAGAACGGCGATCAGGTCGAGATCATGACCGCCCGCGGGGGTACGCCGTCCCCGCAATGGGAGCGCTTCGTCGTCACCGGCAAGGCGCGCGCGCGCATTCGCCGCTTCGTCCACCAGCGCCTTCGCCAGGAGCATCTCGACCAAGGACGCGCGGAACTGACCAAGGCGTTCCGCCAGGCGGGCGTCGACGGCTCCGAGAAGGCGCTGGAGCCGGCGCTCAAGACCCTCAAGACCGCCACGATGGAGGAACTGTTCGTCGCCGTCGGCAACGGCACCCTCGGCCCCAAGGACGTGGTTCACGCCGCCTATCCGGAGTTGCGCCAGACCCCGCGCGCCCCGCGCCTCGTGCCGACCTTGCCGCCGCGCCCCGGCGGGCGCACCGGCAGTCGCCTCGACGGTGACATGCCGATCACCGGACTGGTTCCGAACATGGCGTACGGCTTCGCCGGGTGCTGCCATCCAGTGCCGGGCGACGAGATCGTCGGCATCGTGACGACGGGCAAAGGCGTCACCATTCATGCGCGTGACTGCCAGACGCTGGACGGCTTCGCCGCCACCCCGGAGAGGTTTATCGACGTCGGGTGGAATCTCCGCGCGCTCGGCACCGCCGGCCACATGGCGCGCGTCAGCGTCATCGCCGCCAACGAGCCCTCCGCGCTCGCCGATCTCGCCAACGCCGTCGCCAAGCACGAGGGCGCGGTCGCCAACCTGAAGATCGTCAATCGCCAGCAGGATTTCGTCGAGATCCTCGCTGATGTCGAGGTGCGCGATTTGCTGCATCTGTCGAAGGTGATCGCCGGCCTCCGCGGGGTGCGGACGATCAAGAGCGTCGAGCGGGCGAAAGGGTGATCCTGGGCCTGGGCAGCGACATCTGCGACATTCGCCGGATCGAGGCGGCGATCGCGCGGCACGGCGATCGCTTCCTGACGCGGGTGTTTACCGTGACTGAGCGTGCCAAGGCGGCGCGACGGACCGAGCGCATCCGGGCCGGCACTTTCGCCAAGCGGTTCGCCGCCAAGGAAGCCGCGGCCAAGGCGCTGGGCACCGGGTTCAGCCGTGGCGTCTTCTTTTCCGATCTTGGGGTCGTGAACCTTCCGTCGGGCCAGCCGACGCTGATGCTGACCGGCGGCGCGGCAACGCGCCTCGCGGCGATCACGCCCGCGGGAATGGAGCCGGTGGTGTCGTTGACGATGACCGACGAGTATCCATACGCCTACGCGCAGGTTATCATCTCCGCTCGCGCCGTCCCTCGGGGCGAGCCGGTTTCTTGACAGTAGGGGGCGGCTTGGGCTTGATCCCGCCGCATCTCGATCGGACCACCTTGCGGCATGGCGGCAACAATCAAGGCGAAACACAAGTCGAGCGGGCTGGCAGATAACGTCAAGACGATCGTCTATGCCGGGCTGATCGCGGTGATTATCCGGACTCTCCTGTTCGAGCCGTTCAATATCCCCTCCGGCAGCATGATCCCGACGTTGCTGGTCGGCGACTACCTGTTCGTTGAGAAATACAGTTACGGATATTCGCACTACTCGTTGCCGTTCGCCCCTGACATCTTCTCCGGGCGTATCTTCGGCTCGGTCCCGAAGCGCGGCGACGTGATGGTGTTCAAATACCCGCGCGATACGTCGGTCGATTACATCAAACGGGTAATCGGCCTGCCGGGCGATACCGTCCAGGTCAAGGAAGGACGCCTGTGGATCAACGGCACGGAGGTGCCCCGTCAGCCCGAGGGCGATTTCGAGGTCGATGACGACGGCGTCCAGGTGGCGTTTCGCCGCTATCAGGAGACGCTGCCGGGCGGCGTGGTCCACGACATCCTCAAGACCACCGAGATGGGGGAGGCGAACAACACGCCCGTCTACACGGTGCCCCCGGGGCATCTGTTCGTGATGGGCGACAATCGCGACAACAGCGCCGACAGCCGGTTCTGGGGCTTCGTGCCGATGGAGAACCTCGTCGGCAAGGCCGAGGTTCTGTTCTTCTCGATCGATGCGCGCGCGCCGTGGTGGGAGGTGTGGAACTGGCCGTTCGAGGTCCGCTGGGGACGCATCGGGCACATTCTCTCATGAACGACGGCGGGCCGCCGTGACGCCTCCGATCGAAGATATCCTTGGTCACCATTTCGTCCGTCCCGGATTGCTGCGCGAAGCGCTGACCCACCGCTCAGCGGCCCCGGCCCAGCGACGCGGGCGGCACGGTGCCGGTTCCAATGAGCGATTGGAGTTCATCGGCGACCGCGTGCTCGGCCTGCTGATGGCGGAGTGGCTGGTGGAACGCTATCCGGCCGAACAGGAGGGCGATCTTGGGCGCCGCCTCGCCCATCTCGTGTCCCAGCCGGTGCTCGCCGCGGTCGCCGATGCGATCGGGTTGGAGACGGCGCTGGCCGTCTCGCCCGGCGAAGCGCGGGCCGGGGTCAAGAAGCGCGCGACAGTGCAGGCGGATGCACTGGAGGCGGCGCTGGGCGCCTTGTTTCTCGATGGCGGATTGGAGCCGGCGCGGGGATTCGTGCGGCGCGCCTGGTTGGACGCGATCGAGGCGCAGACGGCGCCCCCAAAGGATCCCAAGACCTGCCTACAGGAGTGGGCGCTCGCCCGCGGGTTCGACCTGCCGACATATACCGTGGTGTCCCGCTCCGGCCCGCCGCACGCACCCGCCTTCACGATCAACGCGGGCGCCGGTGGACAGAGCGGGACGGGCAGCGCGGGCAGCAAGCGGGCGGCCGAGCAGATCGCGGCCGAGGCGCTGCTGCGGACGTTGCGCCGTTGACCACGCGCTGCGGCTTCGCCGCCATCCTGGGCGCGCCCAACGCCGGCAAGTCCACGCTGCTGAACCGGCTGACCGGGGCCAAGCTGTCGATCGTCACGCCGAAGGCGCAGACGACGCGGTTTCGCGTCCTCGGCATCCTGATGCGCGACGACAGCCAGGTGTTGCTGGTCGATACGCCTGGCATCTTCCACCCGCGCCGGCGGCTCGATCGCGCGATGGTGGCCGCCGCCTGGACCGGCGCGCGTGACGCTGACCTCGCGCTGCTGCTGGTGGACGCCAAGACCGGCGCCACGGACGCAGTGCGCGCGATCGCGGAGAAGCTGGGGCAGAGCAAGCGGCGCTGCTGGCTGGTGCTCAACAAGGTGGATCTGATCGCCCCGCCCCGGCTGCTTCCGCTGGCTGCCACGCTGACCGCTGTGGCGCCGTTCGAGGAGACGTTTATGGTCAGCGCCGTGACCGGCGATGGCCTCGATCGGCTGACTGCCGCGCTAGCGGCGGCGATGCCCGACGGGCCGTTCCTCTTCCCGCCTGATGACATGACGGATCTGCCCGACCGCCTGCTGGCCGCCGAGGTGGTGCGCGAGCAGGTATTCCTGCAGACCCACGAGGAGGTGCCCTACGCGGCGACGGTGGAGACCGAGGACTGGCAGGAGCGGCCGGACGGCAGCGTACGGGTGGACGTGACCATCTACGTCTCCCGCGCGAGCCACAAGGCCATCCTGATCGGCGCCGGCGGTGCCCGCATCCGCCAGATCGGCACGCGTGCGCGCACCGAGCTGACAGCGGCGCTGGAGCGACCGGTGCATCTGTTCCTGAACGTCAAGGAGCGTGCCGGCTGGGACGAGGAACCGGCGCGATTGCGGGCGATCGGGCTGGAGGACACGGAATAAGGAGTTGTTCACCATGATCGGCAAGCATGGACGCGCCCAGGAGCACGCTCATGCCGGACACCCCTATTGAACCGACCGGAGGACGACGATACCCTAACGAGATGGAGACCCGGGTCGCCATCCTGGAGCACATCGCGCAGACCACGATGGATACGCTCGCCCGGATCGAGCGCCGCTTCGATCTAATCGACCGCCGGTTCGAGGCGATGGATCGGCGCTTTGAAGTTGTCGACCGACGGATGGACGCGAATTTCCGTTGGCTCCTTGGGGTCATGCTCGCCGGGTGGGGAAGTGTGCTCGGCGTCCTCGGTGCGATGTTCGGCCTGATGGCGCACGGCTTCCACTGGTTCTGACCGGACAAGGCCATCACGCTGGGACTGTGCGGCGGCAATTGCGATGGACTGAACTACTACATCGACCCGACGACCCACGACGGCGTGTTGATCTCCAACCGTGGTGATGAGGAGTCTCTCGGCATCTACGACGTGTATGATACGAACGGCAACGTGCTTCAGGCGGACCTGATCACCAATAACGACCGCGGCAGCACCGGCATCGCGTTCAATCCGTTCAATGACGAGTACTACATCTCGAACATCAACGAGAACTCGTTTTCCACTTTTGATATCAATGGCACTTTCCTCGCGACGACCACGCTCGGCCTGCCGACCCCGCCTTGTGGTTTCTGCCGGCTGATCGAAGGCCTGTCGTTCGATTACTCGCAGACCATCCCGACTCCCGAACCGGCGTCCCTGCTGTTGCTCGGAGCCGGCCTCCTCGGCCTGGGCCTCGCCCGCCGCCGCTGACAAGGGGGACCAGCGAAAGAGACGGCCGCCCCCCGGCGGCCGTCTTCACGCGCGCTATCCGCTCAGCAACGCTTCGTGCAGGACCGGGCGGGGCCGCGTGAAGAACTTGCACCGATGCGGCGGCCGGACGGGCGGCGAAGCCTGGGGCGCCGGGATGCGGGCCGCACGGCAGTAGCGATTGTTCATCAAGCCGGGCGAGAATGGGCGCGCATAGGAGCGCCTTCATGCCGGATACCCCTATTGAACCGACAGGAGGACGACGATACCCTAACGAGATGGAGACCCGGGTCGCCATCCTGGAGCACATCGCGCAGACGACGATGGATACGCTCGCCCGAATCGAGCGCCGCTTCGATCTCATCGACCGCCGGTTCGAGGCGATTGATCGCCGGTTCGAGGTGATGGATCGGCGCTTTGAAGTTGTTGACCGACGGATGGATGCGAATTTCCGTTGGCTCCTTGGGGTCATGCTCGCCGGGTGGGGAAGCGTGCTCGGCGTCCTCGGCGCGATGTTCGGCCTGATGGCGCACGGCTTCCACTGGTTCTGACCGGACCCTAATCTCGCCCGCATGGACTGGGATGCGCCGGCGATCGTCCTGGAGGCGCGACCCTATGGGGAGGGCGACGCGCTTGCCTCGGTGTTTACCGAGGCGCACGGCGTTCATCGTGGCCTCGCCCGGGGGGGTGGCGCGCGGGGACGAACCTCCCTCTGGCAGCCGGGCAACCTTGCCCACGTCCGCTGGGTCGCGCGGCTGGCCGATCAGCTCGGCAGCTTTACGGCGGAACTGGTTCACCCCGCCGCCGCGCTCGCGATGGACGATCCGTTGGCGCTGGCGACGCTTTCGGGCGCTTGCGCCGTGGCCGTCGGCGCCTTGCCGGAGCGGGTGGCGCATCCGCGCGTCTTCCAGGGCCTGCTGCGCCTGATCGCCGGGCTGTCGCGGGGAACGCCGATGATCGCCGATCTGGTGCGCTGGGAGGCCGCGATGCTCGCCGATCTCGGCTACGGCCTCGATCTGGCCGCTTGCGCGGTCACCGGTGCGACCGAGAGCCTGACCCATGTTTCCCCCCGCAGCGGCCGGGCGGTAAGCGAAGCTGGGGTCGGGGCCTGGCGCGAGCGTCTGCTGGTGCTGCCGGGCTTCCTGCTGGACGCGGGCGACGAGGGTTGTCCGGCGGATTGGGCGGCCGGGCTGCGCCTGACCGGGCATTTTCTCGCGCGTGACGCGTTTGGCCTGCACCACAAGCCTTTGCCGCCGGCGCGGGGGATGCTGTACGACCGGGTCGCTGCCTTGGAGACTCCGAATGCCGGATGATGCCGGCCGCATCGAGGACACGCGTCTGGTGGACGCGCTCTCGGAGCGGTATCTCGCCTATGCGCTGTCCACGATCATGTCGCGTTCGTTGCCCGACGTGCGCGATGGCCTCAAGCCCGTGCATCGGCGGCTGATCTACGCGATGCACCTGCTGCGCCTCGACCCCGCCGCCGGCTTCAAGAAATGCGCCCGCGTCGTCGGCGACGTCATCGGCAAGTTCCACCCGCACGGCGACGTCGCGGTGTACGACGCGCTGGTGCGCCTCGCGCAGGATTTCGCCGTACGCTACCCGTTGGTCGAAGGCCAGGGCAATTTCGGCAACATCGACGGCGATAACCCCGCCGCCATGCGCTACACCGAGGCGCGGCTCACCGAGGTCGCGCAATCGATGCTCGCCGGCATCGACGAGGACGCGGTCGATTTCCGCCCGACCTACGACGGCGAGGAGCACGAGCCTCTCGTGCTGCCCGGCGCCTTTCCCAACCTGCTCGCCAACGGCGCCGCCGGCATCGCGGTCGGCATGGCGACGTCGATCCCGCCGCACAACGCGGGCGAGGTCTGCGCCGCCGCGATCCATCTGATCCACCATCCCGACGCCACGACCGCCGACCTCGTGCACCTGATGCCCGGCCCGGATTTCCCGACCGGCGGCGTGATGGTCGAGGACGCGGCTTCCGTCATCACCGCCTACGAGACCGGGCGGGGCGGGTTTCGCGTGCGCGCAAGCTGGGAGGTCGAACGCGGCAAGCACGGCACCTGGCAGCTCGTCGTGACCGAGATCCCCTATCAAGTGCAGAAGGGCCGCCTGATCGAGCAGATCGCGCAGCTGATCGAGGACAAGAAGCTGCCCTTGCTGGGCGACGTGCGCGACGAGAGCACCGAGAAGGTCCGCGTCGTGCTGGAGCCGCGCACGCGCGGCGTCGAGCCCGAGGTGCTGATGGAGACGCTGTTTCGCGCCACCGCGCTGGAGCAGCGTTTCCCGCTCAACATGAACGTGCTCGACGCAACGCGCACGCCGCGGGTGATGAGCCTGCGCGAGGTGCTGCTTGCGTTCCTCGACCATCGCCAGGAAGTGCTGCTTCGCCGCTCCCGCCACCGCCTCGCCGCGATCGAGCGGCGGCTGGAGGTGCTGGACGGCTACCTGATCGTCTATCTGAACCTCGACGAGGTGATCGCGATTATCCGCGAGGAGGAGCAGCCGAAGCCGCGCCTGATGGCGCGCTTCGCGCTGAGCGACGCGCAGGCCGAGGCGATCCTGAACATGCGCTTGCGCAGCCTGCGCAAGCTGGAGGAGATGGAGCTTCGCCGCGAGCACAAGGCGCTGGCGCGCGAACGCCGCGACATCGGGGCGCTGCTGGACGACGGAAGTCTCCGTTGGAACCGCATCGCCGCCGAGCTTGAGGACATTCGCGCGCGCTTCGGCGCCGGTGCGCTGGGTGCGCGGCGCACCGAGATCGGCGCCCCGCCGGCGGTGATCGAGGTCGCCAGCGATGGCTTTGTCGAGCGCGAGCCGATCTCGGTGATCCTGTCGGAGAAGGGCTGGATACGGGCGTTGAAGGGCGCCGTCGCCGATCCAGGGGAGCTGCGCTTCAAGGAGGGCGATCGCCTGAAGGTGCTGCTGGCGTGTCAGACGACCGATCGGCTGTGCCTGTTCGCAACCAACGGGCGCGCCTACACGCTGACCGCCGCCGACCTGCCGCGCGGGCGCGGCGATGGCCAGCCGGTGCGTCTGCTCGCCGAGTTGGGCAATGATTCCGAGGTGGTGGCGCTGTTCGTGTATGCCGAGGGGACGCGTTACCTGGTTGCATCCGATGCGGGCCGCGGCTTCGTCGTACCGGCTAGCGAGCTGCTGAGCGAGCGGCGCGCCGGCAAGCAGGTGCTGAACCTCCGCCCCGGCGAGGAAGCGGCTTTGTGCGTTCTGGCCGAGGGCGATCATGTCGCCGTGGTGGGCGAGAACCGGCGGCTGTTGGTGTTTCCGCTCGAGCAGGTGCCGGAGATGGGGCGGGGCGCGGGGGTGATTCTGCAACGCTACAAGGACGGCGGGCTGGGCGACGCGAGGGTGTTCCGCCTCGCCGACGGGCTGAGCTGGCCGAGCGGCGGACGCACCCGCACCGAGATGGATCTGCGCCCGTGGCTGGGCGAGCGGGCGCAAGCGGGGCGGGCGCCGCCGAACGGGTTCCCGAAGAGCGGACGGTTCGGATGAAGAATTAACGTGCATTAACTGATCGGATCAGTCATTCGCAAATGTCTCCGGGTGCCTTTTATGTGAAGCGAGCGACGGAATGCGGAAGAGGCGAGTAAGTTGACTTAGGAGCACGAATGAAACTTGATCGTAACTGGTTCGTCATGCGGAGGACGACGCTAGGTTTTGGGCTGGTTGGCATCGTGGCACTTTGCCCACTGCTCATGGGGGGAAGAATGTTTGACCCGAACAAGTTCGCCGGCAACCACCTCTTCGTGGCGCTGGTGGACGTGACCTACGTCTCACGCGCGGGGATACTTACCGTTGACGTCACGGACGTCTTTGCCAAGGTCATATCGGGCATGACCTTCCCCGCGATAATCGAGGAAATGCGGCAACTGGGCACAGTGTGGCCCCTGCCTGTTCCGGCACCTGGAACCGACAGTGGAATTTCGTTCGACTACGACGTTCTGAAGAAGATTCCTGGGAACCACTTCAGAGCTTACGACAGCATCGTCGTCTTCATCAATATTGCGACGACAGGCAGGATTAAGGTCACAAAGGCAACCTGGGTTAATACGGCCGCATATCCGTAAGCCGCAAGTGCCGGCTAACGGCGTTTTTAAAAGCACGGGGAAAAGCGGAAAACGTCATGGCAAGCATACAGTTAGTACTGCGTCCGGTAAGCGCCTCGCTGTCAGCCGGGTCGGGGCTCGACACCCCGAATATTCTCGGCGGATACCACGAATTTCTCCTTTACACGAACGACGCCGGCGTAATGTCCTACATTCGCGGCGGACCTAATGGAATGCCCAACCTTCAGTCCGCCTTTGGCAACATCCAGATGCAGATGGGCGCGTACATCGCTGGCACCTCAGATTTTCCCAAGATTCCGGGCACCTCAAACCTCAATACGGCAGTCTTCGATTCTTGGACGAAGATCACCCTCGTATCGGGTCCGCAGAGTCAGTTGGACCCGATCTGGAACAACACCTTCATCCCTGACGCGCTAAAACTCCAGCAGGCAACGCTGAACACGCCGTACTTTCTGGCGGACCAGAATTCCAACTCGGTGGCCAGCGAGGTCATTCGGATGAGCGGGTACGACCCGTCAAACACGGAGTTCTTCAGTGGTCAGGGATGGCCGTGGGGAAGCAACTTTGGTGCCCTTCCGTGGGCGCCGGGGTCGCAAAACCATCTCGGGCAGACCGACACTTTCGGCGGCTCCGGCTCGGGTGGAGACCCGAACGATCCACCCGGTCCGCTCGGCGGATCGAGCCCGCCCAACACCACGGAGCGTGACAGCTTCAATTCGGGCGGTCAGCTCACGACAGCCCAATTCATCGACAACGGCACCGGCCTAGTGGACCAGAGCGACACACTCACGTATAGCTCCGGTGGTCAAATCACCCAGGTCAGCATCGCCAGCGCGGTGAGTTCATACGCGTCTGAGTCGATTGGGTTGAACTCCGCCACGGGCGCTCCCGTGTCGGAGACGGCGGACTTCGTGGCGGGCGGCTCTCAGGTTTGGTCTTTTGCCCCCTCGGCCGGAACCATCAGCATTGGGTCCAACTACTCCGGCACAAATGGTACCGGTGCACGGATGCAGACCGATACCGGCTACACAAGCGGAACTTCGCTGCTTGACACCTATACGCTGGGCACCGGCGCGCTCGCCTCGGCCTTCAACCTCAACTCGCTTGACTCCACCGCAGTGGAGACCTCCGGCACAGTGTACGCCTCGAACGTCACAACCAACCTGACCGGCGCCGGCAATTTTACCTTCATGGGCATCGACGACACGATCGACGCACTTGCCGGCAGCACGGTCACGATCGACGCCACCGGCGCCCAGGTGAACATTTCGAACGGCGTCGTCGATGCCGCCAACGGCCTCGGGTTCGGGGTCAGCGGCAGCAACCTGACCATCAGCGCTGGCACCAATGACATCGTCACTCAGACCGGCAGCCTCGACACCACGAGCTTCCTCAACGCCGGCACGCTCTACGTCGACGGCGCGAACTCCTCCGGCATCGTGAACGGCAACAGCGTCGCCGTGTGGGACATGGGGACGGGCGAGTCCATCACCGCGACCGGGACCGCCGATGTCGGCTACGAGCAATCGACCGGCCAGATTCTCGACGAGACCGGCGCCAACGCGTTCCTCCAGCAAGACGGCGCCTCGGATTCCGGCATCATCGGCACTTCCGGCACCGCCTATGCGAGGGGCGGGGACGACAGCATCGTCGCCGGCTCCAACTCAACCGTCTACACGCCGAGCAACGACGACACCGTGAGCGCCGCCGCCGGCGCCACCAATGTCGACCTTCAGCTCGACGGCGTGGGCGTCACCGGCACCGCGCTGGGCAGCGGCGACACGATCCAGGCGTGGGGCACCTCCGACATCGCGGTGGGCGGCGACAACGCGGTCTATCTGCTAGACGTGTCCGACGTGGGCAGCGTCGGCGCCGGCGGCACGATCTACCTCAACGGAGTCTCCGATACCGGCACCGACGGCACCGCCAGCACCGCCTGGATGTGGGGCAACGGCGCGACGTTGACCGCGGGAGCCGCCAGCACGGCCTATGAACTCGGGACCGGCGACGTGGTCAGCGCCGGCGCCAGCGCGACCAACGATTATATCCAGCTCGGCGGCACCAATGACATCGCCACCGCGATCGGTGCCGGGAGCACCATAGCGGCCTGGGGCGGCGTGAACGACACCGCCGATGTGGGGACTAACGAAACGGTCGCGCTCCATGCGAGTGGAGACTTCGCGAACACGACGAGCAACGACGTGGTGACGGGGGCCACCGACGAGACCGTGACCGACGCCGGGAGCGGCGATACCGACACACTGGGCGCCGGCAGTACGGTCACCGACACCGCGGCGAACACCAGCCTGACCGTGAATGCCAGCAGTTCCATGATCAGCCTCGCCGCGGGCGACACGCTCGGCGGCGCCATCGCCAGCGACGCCATCGCCGGCGCCGGCACCGACACCGTCAATGTCGGCGGCGGCAACGACAGCGTCACGCTGAGCGGCACCGGAGACTACGTCGGCCTGCTCGGCGGCACCGGCTATACAGTCACGATGGCGAACGGCACGCTCGCCACGGCGTCCAACACCGGTCTCACTCTCACCGGCGGGAGTGACACGGTCAGCCTGGGTGGCGGCGGCACCCTCGACCTGCTGGGCGGCAGCGGTGATCAAATCGCGTTTAGTGGTGCCAACGACACCGTGGACCTTGGCAGCGGCACGCAGACAACCTTCACCGGTGCAGGCGCGGTGGACATCGATGGCACCAACGTCACCGTGACCGCGTCCAATGAGACCATAACAGTCACCAACAATGAAACCGTCACTGTCCTGGGCGCCGACGATACCATCATGCTGGGAACCGGCGACAGCGTAACCTCGAGCGGTGGCGGCAACACGATCGATGCGCAGGCTTCGGATTCCGTGCTGGTCGAGAATACTGCCGGCATCGCCGATGCGGTCGACGCGGCCAATGATGCGGGCATCACCCTCGGCAGCGATGCGCAGGCGAACGTTACGGGTAGCGGCGACGGGGTCAGTCTAGGCAACGGCGATTATCTGGGCCTGCTTGGAGGCACCGGCTACTCGGTCACGGGGTCGGGCGACACGATCGACACCCTGGCGAATACCGGCCTGAATCTCAGCGGCGGCAGCGATTCCGTGGGACTGGGCGGCACCGGCGATTACCTCGGCCTCCTCGGGGGCGCCGGCTATTCGGTCACAGCGTCGAGCAGCACCGTCGACACCTGGGCGAACACCAGCGTCAACCTGAGCGGTGGCAACGATTCGGTGGGATTGGGCGGCACCGGCGATTACCTCGGCCTGCTCGGCGGCAGCGGCTATTCGGTCAGCGGGTCGAGCGATACGGTTGCGACATGGGCTAATACCAGCTTTAGCGCCTTCGGCAACGGCAACATCTTCTCCCTTGCCACCGGCGATGCGTTCGGCGCGAGCGGCGGCGGCAATACGATCAATGCCGGAGCCGGAGAGTTGGTGTACGTCGTCGGCACCAACGGCGACGCCGACGCGGTGAATGCGTCCGGTGACACCGCCGGAGGCACCACTGCTAGCGGCCAGCCCACTGAGATCAGCGTCGCCAGCAACGCGCAGGCGAACATCAACGGCGGCGACAATAGCGTCTACCTCGGCACCGGTGACAGCCTCGGCGCCTACGGCGGTGCCAACACCATCAGCTCGGGTGCTGGCGATCTCGTGTATGTGGGCAACACCAATGGCGCCTTCGATACCGTGGACGCGAATGGCGACCAATTGGGTGGCTCTACCGCCAACGGCCAGCCCACTGGGGTCATTCTCGAGAACGATGCCCAGATCAATCTGGACGGAAGCAACAATGGCGTCGACCTCGGCACCGGCGATAGCTTCAGCGCCCTTGGGGGAGCCAACACCATTAACACGCAGGCGGGCGACCTCGTGGCTCTCGGCAACACCTACGGGGCCTTCGATGCCGTGAACGGCAGCGGCGATCAGGTGGGCGGCGCCACCGCGAACGGTCAGGGCACCGGCATCGACCTGAATAGCGACACGCAGGCTAATCTCGAGGGCGGCAATGATGGCGTCAACCTCGGAACGGGCGATGATCTCGGATTGCTCAACGGCAGCGGCTATTCGATTTCGGGTTCCGGCTCGACCGTCGTGACGCAAGCCTACGTCGGAGGGACCCTGACCGGCTCGGGCGATTCTCTCGACCTCGGGGGTACAGGCGACAACTTTTTCCTCGGCGGCGGCAACGACGGCGTCCAGGTCGGCGCCACCGGGGACTACCTCGGACTGCTTGGCGGATCGGGTTACGGGATCATCGCCTCGGACCTGCTTGTCACCACTACGCCAGAGACCGATTATTTCGTCCAAGGCACTGCCAATGACCTGAACCTCAACACCGGTGACGCCCTCGGCGTCGACGGCGGCGACAATGTCGTCAACTCGCAGCCGGACGCCTATGTCAATCTCGGGCTTACCGGCGCCGCCGCCGACGTTTTCAACGGCAGCGACGATACTGTAGCCCTCGATCCGTCCGTCTATGCGGATGTCACCGGGAATGATGATAGGATAGACGGAAGCGATGATTACATATCCGTATCTGGAATCGATGATCCGACTTTCGGCAGCGACGATTACGTCGATGCGTCGGGAGCTGGGGATTTCGTGGACGGCAGCGGCGAGTCCGACAGCGGAACCGCCTTTGCCGGCGATCCCGGCTCCGATGATGGGGACGATGACGCCAACGACTCTTACGGTAACGGATATGCCTTCGTCGGGCAGAGCGCGGGCAAGCCGCTTACTGGGATCGACGTCGTGGCCCAGTATGACCGCGCCCACGACTATGCCCAAGCGGCGCTTGCGGCTGGGGCCGGGATCAACGAGGCCACGGCAGCGGCCGCGGGTGATCTGGCGACATCGCCGGCCACGCTCGGCAACGACCCTTCTGGCCCCGAATGGGCCGGGCGCACGATCACCTTTAGTTTCGCCGGCGGTCCCGATACCGGCCCGGCGCCGTTCAGCGGCGCCATCGCGACCGGCGATCAGTCGGTCATAGAGAGCGCCATCAGCGCATGGGCGAAAGCGTCCGGCCTCGACATCAAGGAGGTCGCGGATTCCGCACGGACCAACATTCGCATCGGTTGGGGCGATTTCCAGACCGCCACCAGCGACGTGATCGGCTACACCTCCCTCAATGCCTCTGGCAACGCTCTTAACCAGGCGGTTGTCCGGCTTGAAGATCCCGCCGAGATGCAGTTCGTCGGCAGCTCTGGCGGTCTGGAATACGGCGATACCGGGGCCACGCTCTACCAAGCCGCCTTGCACGAGATCGGCCACGCCTTGGGACTCAGCGACGATTCGGACCCGAACTCGGTAATGTATTACTCGCTCGGCTCCGCCGACCGCACGCTCGATGCAACCGACATCGCCGCTGTGCAACAGCGCTACGCCTCGTCGTCGCCATCGGCGCCCCCCGTGACGGCCTTCAGCGGATCAGGCCTCGGGTCGGCGCTTGCCTCCTCTCTCGCGCTGCAAACACACGGAACCGATCTCGCATCCAACGTGACGCATTGAACTTGGAACCCAAGCTGCACATGATCTCCGGGCTACCACGCTCGGGTTCCACTCTGCTCAGCGCGCTGCTGCGCCAGAATCCGCGCTTCCGTGCAGGCGTGACGAGCCCGCTCGCAATGCTGTGCGGCAATCTACTGCACAGCATGAGCGGGGCCAGCGAGTTCGCCTCATTCTTTACCGACGAACGCCGTCGCGCCATCCTTCGTGGCGTCGTCCGGTCGTACTACGCCGACACCCCACCCGACCGCGTGATCTTCGACACCAATCGCACTTGGACGGCACGAACGGCGCTTCTCGCCGAACTTCGCCCCGCCGCTCGCATCATCTGTTGCGTGCGCGATGTCGCCTGGATTCTGGACAGCGTCGAGCGCCTGGTCCGCCGCAACGCGCTACAGCCCTCGAAGCTGTTCAACTACAAGACCGGTGGCTCGATCTATTCCCGCGTCGAGACGTTGATGGATCCCGACAAAGGACTTGTCGGCCTGGCGTGGAATTCCTTGCGGGAAGCGTGGTTCAGCGAGCGGGCGCGTACCCTGATCGTCGTGTGCTACGACAGCCTTGCCCGAAGCCCTAGGCAGGTAATGGACAGGTTACACCAGGAGTTAGGCGAACCGGGCTTCAATTATACTCTCGATGACGTGGTATACAACGAGTCCGCCTATGATGCTCAACTTGGGATGCCGGGGCTCCATCGGGTTCGCCCTCGGGTGGAATATCTCGAGCGGGACACCTGCCTCCCACCCGATCTCTTCGCCAAATACGCCGACGTCAATTTCTGGCTCAATCCGACTCTCAACCGATCAAAAGTAACTGTCCTGTAGGCCAAGCGGCTCGGCGAAAACCGGCCAATTCGGCGGCGTTCCGGGTTGACTCAACCGCGCGATCGGGCCACTAGCCGAACGGCTTATAATAAACGTTCGGAGGCTGTCCATGCATCTCACCCGTCGCGGAGCCCTCGCGGGCGCCGGCGCGCTTACCGTGACTCCGCTGCTCAGTGCCCGCGCCCAGGCGCGGCCGAAGATCACGCTCGGCGTGCTCACCGATCTCGGCGGCACCTATCGCGACAACACGGGCCCCAACTCCGTCGCGTGCGCGCGCCAGGCGGTGGAGGAGTTCAACCCCTCGGCGCATGGCTTCGACGTCGACGTGATCGTTGCCGATCATCAGAACAAGCCGGATGTCGCCGCCAGTATCGCGCGGCAATGGTATGATCAGGGCGTGGATTGCACGGTCGATGTGCCAACCTCCTCGGTGGCGCTCGCGGTCGCGGAGGTGAGCAAGGAGAAGAACAAGATCATGCTCAACGCGTCGGCGGCTTCGACCGACGTGACCGACAAGCAGTGCAGTCCGAACACCATCGTCTGGAGCTTCGACAACTACATGATGGCGGTGTCCCAGGGCGGGTCGATCGTCAAGCAACCGGACGGCAAGAGCTGGTTCATCATCACCGCGAACTATGTGTTCGGCATCACGCTCGAGGAGCAGACCACGGACGTGGTGAAGAAGGGCGGCGGCACGGTGAAGGGAGCGCTTCGCTATCCGTTCCCGGAGACGACGGATTTCTCATCGTACCTGCAGCAGGCGCAGGCGTCGGGCGCACACGTGCTGGGGCTGGCGAACGCCGGGGCCGACACCGTGAACTGCATCAAGCAGGCGCACGAATTTGGCCTCAACAAGTCGATGAAGATCGCGCCGCTCCTGATCTTCATCACCGACGTCCACTCCGTCGGTCCGGAGCTGGCGGCGGGCCTGAACGTGACCACCTCGTTCTACTGGGACTACAACGATCGCACGCGCGCGTTCACGAAGCGCGTGCTGCCGAAGCTGGCCAACGGCACCTATCCGAACATGGCCCATGCGAGCGCCTACGGCATCGTCACGCACTACCTGAAGACAGCGGAAGCGATGGGGGCGGCGAACGCGAAAAAGAGCGGCCGCGACACGGTGGCCCGCATGAAGGGCATCCCGACCGACGATGACGCGTTCGGCAAGGGCGCCATCCGCGCCGATGGCCGCGGCGAGTTCCCGGCCTACCTTTGGAAGACGAAGGCGCCCGCGAAGCCCGGCGGCTGGGATTTGTTCGAATACGTCTCGACAACCCCTCCGGCGCAGGCGCTGCACCCGCTGAACCCGAAATGCGAGTTTCCGGTGGTGGGCGCCTGATCCGTCGTCGTCGCGCCCGGGCTGGTCCCGGGCGTCGCGGCGAATGTCGGGATCAGGTGGCGGATTCGGGAACCAGCGCTCGCGCGCCTACCATCTCGACGGCCAGATCGGCGTCGGTCAACATCCGCCAGGCGCCGCCCATCAGGATTTCCGTCGGGCGGAACCGGGCCTTGTAAGCCATCTTGCGGCTCTCCGGCACCCAGTAGCCGAGATAGACGTACGGCAGATCAAGCTGCCGCGCTCGTTCAATCAGCCACAGAATCGCGTAGTTGCCGAGCGAGCGGCTGGCCAGTTCGGGCGCGAAGAAGCTGTATACAGCTGATAGCCCGTCCGCCAGCCGGTCGATGAGGCAGGCGCCGACCAGCCGGTCGTCGGGATCGCGGAACTCCACCATGACGCTCTCGATCGGGGTGTCCTCGACCATCGCGCGGTAGTCGTAGAAGCTCATGGTCGCCATGTCGCCGCCGCCGTGGCGCGTGTGCTGGTAGCGCTGGAACAAACGAAACTGTTCGGCGGTGGCGCGGGCGGGAACCTCGAACCCCTCGGCGGCCGCGTTTGCCCGGGCGATCCGGCGCAATGCGCGGTCGGGCTGAAAATGGGCGGCGACGATGCGTATGGGCACGCAGGACTGGCAGTTCGGGCAAACCGGCGCATAGGCGATGTTGTGACTGCGCCGAAAGCCCGCCCGCGAGAGCCGATCGTGCAGCGCCTCGGCATCCGGACCGGTGATTTCCGTCACCACCTTGCGTTCCGTCCGCCCCGCCACGTAAGGGCACGGCAGAGGTGCCGTGGTATAGAAGAACTGCGGGCGATGGGGCGGTTTGTAGGTCATGATGGGCGTTTCGACCGCATGTTTTCCAAACCGCGGCGCCGCGTCAATGGCCACGCTCACGGCGACAGATGGATGCGCCCCTCAATATGCCCCGGAGCGGCCGTCAGCGCCACCGTTTCGCCATCGCGCCAACGCCGGAGGAAATCGCGGGCGTGGGCGCTGAACAGATTTCCCGATTGGCCGGGCGCGATCACGAAGCGGCTGCGGTCGAGATCGGCCAGGTCGTATACGCCACGGAACTCCGGCCCCAGAACCGCCTGAAAATCGGTCGCCCCGCCGGCCTCGGCGAACACGGTGGCATCGCTGCCCGGAGCCTCGATCGCGATCCGGCCGATCCGGCGGAGGACCGGCAGCTGTCCCAACAGGGGATGCGCGAATACCGCTTTATGCGCCGCGCCCCACCGCCAGGTGGCCGGATCGGGCCCGAATCGCGCCACGAGATCCGCCACTGCCTCGTTCAGCGTTTCGGTTAGGAGTTCGGTGCAATCCCCGCCGCACCAATGCGCCCCGTCGGGCGATAGAGTGCCCGGAAGGAACTCCACCAGCGGCGCCGCCGCCTCGGCGCGGGCGCCCGCCACGCCGGCGCGGCGCATAAGCGCGTTGTAGAAACGGCCCATCCATGCCTCGAAGATCAACGGCTGTGGACGATCGATCGTCATCGCGCCGTCCCAGCCCTCGAGCAGCCGCCGCGCCACGCCGGGGGTGCCGGGCGGTGGCCGGATCGAGAGCAGCGCGGGCAGCATCCGGCGCGCCATCGTGCTGGTGACGTCGATCTGCATCTTGGTGAATGTCGCGACGCCATACGGCGCGGTGCGGCCCAGGAGCGCGCGAATGCGCCGCGCCCGCCAGTCGGCGAACCAGTCGCGGCCGAGATAGACCGGGAAGTCGGGCGGCGCCACGCGCTCGTTGGCATTGACGAGGATGCCGCTGGCGGGCGCGACGAAATGCGGGAGCTGTTCGCCCGACGCCCAGCCTACCCAGTCGTGCGCCCCATCCGCCCCGGAAACCGGCATCGCCCCGTCTCCGGCCTTGCGGATTGGTACCCGTCCGGTCACGAACATACCGATCGTGTGGCGATCGGCGACCATCAGGTTCTGCACCGGCGACGTGATGCGCTGGGCGGCCTTGCCCGCCGCCGCCACGGTCGTCGCGCGGTTCAATTCCAGCAGCCCCTCGGCGGCGGTGTCTCCCGGGAGAAGGTTCGCCATCGCCACCGCGAGCACCACGCCCTTCGCATCGAACAGGTCGCTGATCACCGGGCCGTGCCGGGTCTCGCGAACCCGTAGCACCTGGTCGGGGGCCCCGCGCACCCGGATGCGCTCCTCGCGCACCGTGTACGGGCGTGGCCCGTCGGGTGTCTGGTAATGGTCGGGATCGACCGGCGTCTCGACGAACACGTCCTGCACGTCGGCGCCGTTGGTGGTGAACGTCCACGCGATGTGGCCGTTATGGCCGAGTACCATGAGCGGGATGCCGGGCGATGTGGCGCCTGCCAGCGTCCCGTCGGGCGTATCGATGCGCGCCAGATACCAGATGGAAGGGAACCCAAGCGCCAAATGCGGATCACCAGCCAGCAGCGGCGCGCCGGTCTCCGTGTGGCGGCCATCGACGGCCCAGGCGTTCGAGGCGCGGCTGGGCTGGGTGAACGGGGCTGGAAAATCAGGTATGCTGGCCGCGAATCGGTCCGCTTCATCCTCGTCGATCCCGGAGAACTGCCGCGCCGGCGCATCTGGCGCCTCGACCGTCCGCGCGTTCGGCCATAGCGCCAGAATCAGTGCGCGCGGCATGGTCCCTTCGAGGCGCCAGCGCGCGAGCTCCTGACGCCAGTTCATCGACAGCCACAAGCCCATCGTTTTCGCCCATAGCAGGCTGTCGGCGGGCCGCCATGCCTCGGGCGCCCCGAACACGACGAATTCCGGGGCGGAGAATCTCCCTCGCCGATCGATCCAGGCATTCACGCCGCGCGCGTACGCCTCCAGCAGCGCGCGTCCGTCCACGGGCAGTGCGGCATAGTCATCCGCCGCCCGCCGGGCGAGCCCGAGTGTCCGCATCTCCCGATCCATCGGCAACGCGCGCGCCCCGAACAGCTCCGCCAGGCGTCCCGAGGCGAGGCGGCGCATCAGATCCATTTGAAACATTCGGTCGCGCGCATGGACATAGCCGAGAGCCGTCGCGGCATCGAACGCGTTGGCGGCGCGGATGCGCGGAATGCCGTCGGCGTCGAAGGTGACATCCACTGGGGCCGCCAGGCCGGGGATCGCGGGCGACTGCTGACGCGGCGGCAAGGTCAGCCACACCACCACGCCCAATCCGGCCACACCCACCAGGATCAACCCGACGGCGACGCTCAGCAGCCATCGGGAGATTATCAAGCGAGCGCCTCAGCACGCGAACCGAGAGACATGGGCGCCCCGATAGACCTATGGTAGGCGTAACGATACGGAAACTCGCGTCGCCCTGCAAGGTATGATTGCCGCAAGCAAACAAACGTAACTCAGGCCGCGACGAGTTGGAGCGATTTCACTTCCCTGGTCACGGTCGGGCCGGGCGGGTCGGCGTCCTTGGACGGCTCGGGGATCGGCTGGCCGGACAGGTGGGCGTACCGTTGCATGTATTGTCCCGCGGCGCGCGACCAGCCAACAGGCCTCCCCATCGCCGCGCGCCGCATCGCGGCGAGCCGCTCCGGATCCATGAACGCGGCGAAGGCGCGCCGGCAGGCGCCGAGCAGCCCGTCGGGCGAGAGGTCGCGGAACAGGAAACCCGTGACACCGTCCTCGATCGTGTCGGCCAGTCCGCCCGTCTCATGGGCGACCGGCAGCGTGCCCATCCGCTGCGCCTGCATCTGCGTGAGGCCGCACGGCTCGAAGCGCGACGGCATCAGCAGGAAGTCGCTTCCCGCGAGGATGCGGTGCGCCATCGGCTCGTTGAACCCGACCAGCACGCCGATATGGTCGCGATGGCGGCGCGACAGCCTGTTCAGCAACAGCTCGGTCTCCGGTTCGCCAAGGCCGAGGATCGCGATCTGGCCGCCCTCGCGGACGATCTCGCCTCCCACCTCGGCGACGAAATCCAGGCCCTTCTGCTGCACGAGGCGCGAGACGACGCCGAACAGAGGGCCGTCCGAGGGCGCGAGGCACAGGCTGGTGCGGACCAGATCGGCCGTCGCGTGCTTGCCGCCCAGATCGCCCGGACCGAAACGGACGGGCAAGTAAGGGTCCGTCGTCGGGTTCCAACCCTCGTCGATCCCGTTGACGATGCCATCCAGTTGGCCGCGCGCCGCAAGTCCTTGGGTCAGTCCATGCAAGCCGCCGCCGAGCGCCTCCGTGGTGATCTCGCGCGCATAGGTCGGACTAACCGCGCAGACATGGTCGGCATAATAGAGGCCGGCCTTGAGGAACGAGACGTTGCCGTGGAACTCCACGCCCTCGATGCCGAACGCCTGCTCCGGAATACCGAGGCCGTGGCGATGGTCGGCGCTGAACAGGCCCTGGTGGCCCAGATTGTGAACCGACAGGAGGGTGCGGATCGGAGCCCCTTCCCAGCGCAGATACGCCGGCGCGAGGCCGCCCGGCCAGTCGTTCACGTGCAGCACGTCCGGTTGCCACCCCGCCCCGCCCCGCCCGCACGCGATGTCGGCGGCGGCGAGGGACAGCCGGCCCATGCGAAGGTCGTTGTCCGGCCAATCCGTGCCGTCCGGGCGGGAATAGGCAGTGCCGCGCCGCTGATAGAGCGCGGGCGCGAGCAGCACGTAGACGATCATCCCGTCGATGGTCCTGACCTGACCGAGCCGGCACGGCGCGATCCCGGCACGCCCAGGCAGTTGGCCGATCAGGCGCA
>JBAWFF010000268.1:0-1863 GCA_049591635.1 Acetobacteraceae bacterium | reverse complement strand
GTCACCAACTACCTGAAGCCCTCGGCCGCCTTCGGCGAGGAAGGCCCGCAGCAGGGGCAGGGGCCGACGTTGCCGTTCCCGTTCAACCAGTTCATGCCGCCGGGCGGCCAGCAGCCCCAGGCGCGCGCCGTCGAAGCGCGCGGATCGGGCTTCATCGTCAATCCGGACGGGCTGATCATCACCAACAACCACGTCGTCAAGGACGCCCGGCGGGTCGAGGTGACCCTGTCGAGCGGCGCGAAGCTGACGGCGAAGGTCGTCGGCACCGATCCGCGCACCGACATCGCGGTGCTGAAGGTCGAATCGCCGCATCCGCTGCCGTACCTGCAACTGGGCAACTCCGACGACGTGCAGCCCGGGCAGTGGGTCATCGCCATCGGCAACCCGTTCGGTCTTTCGGAATCGGTGACGGCGGGCATCGTCTCCGCCGTCGGGCGGAACATCGGGTCCGGTCCCTATGACCAATTCATCCAGGTCGATGCCCCGATCAACCGCGGCAACTCGGGCGGCCCGCTCATTACCCAGGACGGCAAGGTCATCGGGATGAACACGGCGATCCTGTCACCGTCGGGCGGGTCCATCGGCATCGGATTCGCGATCCCGTCGAGCACCATCCAGCGGATTTCCGCCGACCTCGAGGGCTCCAGCCATGCCGTCACGCGCGGCTATCTGGGGGTGGAGGCGCAGCCGGTATCGGATGCGATGTCGAAGGCGCTGGGGCTTTCCACCGCCGGTGGGGCGCTGGTCGCCGCGGTGCAGCCGAACACGCCGGCCGCCCATGCCGGCGTGCAGCCGGGCGACGTGATCCGCACGGTCAATGGCCAGGCGATCAAGGATCCAGGCGCCCTGGCGATCAACATCGCGGCGATCAAGCCAGGCGATGAGGCGCGCCTCGACATCTTCCGCGACGGCAAGCCGGAGGCGCTGAATGTGAAGGTGGCCGAGTTGCCGAGCGAACAGCAATTGGCGCAGGGCGGCGGGCAGAGCCAGCACGAGCACGAGCAAAAGCTCGGTCTCGCCCTCGGCTCGGTCTCGCCGGACCTCGCGAAGCAGCTCGAGTTGCCTGACAACACGGCGGGTGCGGTCGTGATGCAGGTGAAGCCGGGATCGCCGGCCGAGCAGGCGGGAATCCAGCCGGGCGACGTGATCGTCGGCGTCGGCACGCACGCGGTGCAAAATCCCGGCGAGGCGATGAGGGCGATCGGCGACGCGCTGGGCCACGACAACAAGGCCCTGGCCCTGCGGATCATCCGCAACGGCCAGCCCGCGTTCGTGGCGGTGAACCTCAACCCGAACGCTGAATCGGGGAACGGCTAACGGGTCGGCCCCGGCGCCTCGTTGGGCGCCGGGGCCGGGCTCTCGTTACGTACCATCCAACGGAGCGTCGCGAAGGACGCCGCTTTTCGAGGCGGGCAAGGGTTGCGCTTCGCCATTGACCACGATTTCGAGGCCCCGGACGTTGCCGGCGCTCAACAACAGATTCGGATCGGCGGGGACAGGCCAGGTTTCGCCGGTCTGAAGCGTCCGGCGCAGAAGCACGTGGCCTGATTTCTCCCGAACCTCCACCCACACGGGCGCCTTCGCGCGCAACATCATCGTCGGAGCGCGCGGCGGTGGCCGTTGCGCGGCTGGGGTCGAATCCCCTGCCGAGTCGCTGGTGGCCGTTTGTGTGGCCGAGATGACCGGCGTCGGCGCGGAAGGCAGGGGAGCGGGCGCTAGCGGAGACGTTGGCGTTGGGGTCGCGGCCGGAACCGCCGCCTGCTCGGTGGAGGGCGGTGGAGAGGAGAGCACTGGCGGTAGCGCCGGCTGGAATGGAACCGGAGCCGCCGCCTTTGACGGCCGAGGCGGCGGCTCCGGTTGCGG
>JBAWFF010000267.1:0-15819 GCA_049591635.1 Acetobacteraceae bacterium | reverse complement strand
GTCTCGATCTCCGCTTGCACCGAAGCCGCGTCGAAGCCGGGCGGGGCGCGCCCGAGCGTCAGACCGATCAGGCCGAAGCTATGGCCACGCCGCCCGCGCACCGGCACCAGCAGCGTCGGCCGCGCGCCGTCCGCCGTCGTCGCCACCCCCTCATCCGCCGAGCCGACCGCATGGGCGATCAAGGTGCGCGACAGTTCCGGGAATCCGCCGGCGGCGAAGCCCGGGTCGGCGTCGGCATCGGTGCCCACCTTGTCGAAGCAGAACACCCGCTCGCCCTCGATCGCGATCCAGTAGGCGACGCCGCCGTGCCGCGCGACCAATTGCTCGAGCAGGGTGTGGGTACGCTCGGCCGAACTGCGCGGGGCGGCGAACATGCCCAGCTTCTCGATGTCGATCAGCGCGCTCGGCAACTCGGTCACGCTGACCCCGTCACTCAGCACCGTGATGCGATCGGCCAGGCCAATTACCTCCTCGAAATCCGAGGACACCAGAATGCACGCGACTCCCTCGGCGGCGATGCGCCGGATCAGCGCGTAGATGCTGCTTCTTGTGCCGATGTCGACACCGCGCGTCGGCTCGTCGAGCAGCAGCAGGCGCGGCGAGAGGACCAGCCAACGCGCCAGGATCACCTTCTGCTGCATCCCGCCGCTGAGGTTCAGCATGTTCGCATCCAGCAATCGGTGCCGCGGCAGGTCGAGCAATTCCAGCAGCCGGTGCACGGCATCGGTGCGCTCCCCGTAGCCAAGGCCGGCGCCGGCACGCCGGCCGAGATGGGCGAGCAGCAGGTTCTCGCGGACCGAGAAATCCGGCACGATCCCCTGGCCGCGCCGATCCTCCGGGATCAATCCGATGCCAGCGCGGATCGCCTGGCGCGAATTGCGCGCCGCGAACGGACGCCCATCCAGTTCGATGGTGCCGGAGCGGGCGTGGCGCAGGCCGAAGATTGTCTCCAGCGTCTCCGACCGTCCGGCGCCGACGAGCCCGGCGAGCCCCAGTATCTCGCCGGCGTGGACCTCGAAGGACACGTCGCGCACCGCCGGCGGGGCGCACAGATCGCGGACCCGGAGCACCGGCGGCCCGGTGGGCGTCGCCGGCCGAGCGCCGTCGTCGCGGGCGTAGATGTCCTGCAACTCCCGCCCGACCATCAGGCGGACCAGCTCGCTCTGGCTCAACCCGGCGGTGGCGCGACCGCCTTCCACCAGCTTGCCTTCGCGAAGCACCGTCACCCGGTCGGCGATGGCGAAGATCTCCTCCAGCCGGTGCGAGACGAAGATCAGGCCGCGTCCACGCGCCGCGAGCTGACGCATGATATCGAACAGATGCTCGCTCTCGCGCGGTGACAATGGCGCGGTCGGCTCGTCGAAGATGATGATCCGGCTGTCCACCGACAGCGCCTTCAGAATCTCCACCAGTTGCCGCTGGGCGAGGCTGAGTTCGTGCACCGGCGCATCCAGCGGCAGCGCCGCGCCTTGGCCCAGCCCGTCCACCAGCGCGCGCGCCTGCGCCCGCAACGCCCGCCAGTGCAGCGCGCCGGACATGCCGATGCGCGGCAACATGATGTTTTCCAGCACCGAGAGGTCCGGCGCGAGCGAGGTCTCCTGCGTCACCATCGCGATGCCGCGGCGGATCGCCTCGCGCGAGCCGGCGAGCCGGATGGCGGCGCCGTCCAGCAGGATCTCGCCGCGATCCGGCTGGACGTGGCCGGAGATGATGCGCGACAGCGTGGACTTGCCGGCGCCGTTGGCGCCCACCAGCGCATGGACCTCGCCGGCATGGAGGTCGAACGCGGCACCCGAAAGCGCCTGGGTCGCCCCGAAGCGCTTCCAGATGTCGCGCAGGACCAGCAGGCTCATCGCGACTGACGAGTCGGTGCTACAGGCCGAACGTCGTTTTGCGCACGATCGGCGCGGTCTGCTTCAGGTTCTCCTGATCCACCACCAGGATCGGCACCAGGATTTGCTTCGCGGGCGTCTTGCCGGCGAAGTGGTCGAACATCGCGCCGGCGGCGCTCTGCCCCATCAGGTAAGGCTGCTGCATACCGGAACCGACGATCTGGCCGCTCGCGATCAGGTCGATGAACTCCGGGATGCCGTCGAAGGCGGCCACCAGCACCTCGCCGTCGCGATGCGCCGCCTTAAGCGCGCGCAGGGCGCCGATGGTCGGTTGGTCCGTCTCGATGAACAGGCCGCGCATGTCGGGATGCGCGGTCAGCATGTCCTGGACGAACTTGAAGGTCTCGTCGGCGGTGTAGGTCTGCATCTGCGACAGCGCGCCCTGTTTGATTCCCGCCTCGTCCATCGCCTTCATGAAGCCGCCGGTGCGCGCCTTGCCGTTCAGCCGGGCGAGGCTGATCGTGACCAGGCCGACGGTGTTGTGGTTCCACCCCTTCGCCGTCATCGCCTTCGCCAGCACCTGGCCGATGCCGTAGGCGCCCTTCTCGTTGTCGGAGATCACGAAGGACACGTACTCGCCGCTATTGGTGCCGATGTCGGCGATTACCACCGGGATGTTGGCACGCGTGGCGGCCGCGATCACCGACGGCGCGGTGGAGCTGTCGGTCGGCGAGATAATGATGCCGTCCGTCTGCTTGGCGATCGCGTCCTGCGCATTCTGTAGCTGCGTCTGCGCCGAATTGTGGCTGTCATAGGTGGTGGAACTGCCACCGTTCTGCTTCGCGACGTCCTCGATGCCCTTCGCCAGGGTGCGCCAGAACGGCAGGTCCAACCCTGGCGTGAGATAGGCGAGGCGTTTCCCCGCCGCCCAGGCGTGTCTGGGACCCACCGCCAGCGCCAGCGCCGCCGGGCCCGCCAGACGGCCCAGCGCGCGGCGGGTAATCGCGTTCGTGTTGCTCACGGTTTCCTCCAGTTTGGTTGTCCAGCGACGGCGCCGACATCCGCCGCCACCGTGAGCTAGACTGCCCACCCTCGCGCCGTCCCGTCAAAATCGGCGAATCATGTCGCCGCTCCTGTTGGAATCCGGCTCCTGCCTGCCCGCAAAGGTTCCGGCGGAGGGCTCGGCGGCACCGGTATTGGTGCCGGCGGCTCCTGAATGGGGATAGGATCGTCAGGGTCGGGACTGCCCGGAGGCTGACCGGGCGGGATGGGCGGATCGGAAGGCATGGTCCCATATCGACGAAGACCGGCGCCGGTTGCACGGGGGCAGCAACAAAACGAGCGATCTCGGTCATCCTCTCGCCAAATTCGCGGCTCGATCTTGGCCGAACGGATGAAAAGGAGACGCAACATGCAATGGCGACACATGGCGGCGGGGTTGATCCTGACGGCCGCGACGTCGATCGGCCTCCAAGCCAAGGCCGCTCCCGTTCGTCTCGGCCCGTCCGGTCCATCCCTGGCGACCCATGCCGACCCGGCGATTCAGGACGTCTATTGGGTCTGGCGGGGAGGCGTGCGGGTTTGGGTGCCCCCTCCCCATCCATACTACAGGCCGCCGCCCCCGTACTACGCCCCGCCTCCACCCGTGGGCTACTATGGCCGCCCGCCATATTGGTACGGCGGGCGGGGCTATTATCACCGCCGCTGGTACGGCGGTCGGTGGCGTTACTGGTGAGTCAGGGAATGGCGGCGAGGATCGCGGTGACGTACCGCGATCCTCGCTCCATCTACTCCGCGTCCGACAGGAACGGGAACGGCCCCGGATAGAGCTCCACATACGCGGTGTGGGTGACGAAGCCGTGTGCCGCGGACCAATGGTGCAATTGGTAGGCCGGCGGCTCCAGCACGAAGGCCGAGGGCGCGTCGGGGCGCAGATCCAGCTCTACCTGGTGCGCGACCGAAGGCGCCATCGACGCGATCGCCTGTGCGACCCGCGCTGTTACCGGTCGATGGTCATGGCCGCAGATGATCCGCTCGACTTGTTTGTGGCGCGCGATCAGCGCGGTGAACGCCTCGCGTCGTTGCAGTGCCATGCCGTCCATGTGCCCAATGCCGCAGAGGAACGGTGGGTGGTGCATCGCGATCAAGGTCGGCTTGTCCGGCGCCGTCGACAGCGTGCGGTCGAGCCACGCCATTCGCGCGGCGCATAACTCGCCGTGCGGAGCGCCCTGTACCAGCGTGTCCAGCATCACCAGGCGGACGGGAAAATCGTCAAGCACATACTGGATGAACCCCTCCTCCTGCCGCGTGCCGGGGAAACGCGCGAGCATCGTCTCGCGGTGGTCGTGATTGCCCGGGATAGCGAAGACGGGCACCGCCACGTTCCGGGCGAGGATGGCGGCGAGCACCTCGTATTCCTCGGCCAATCCGCGATCCGCCAGGTCCCCGGTCAGCAGCACCACGTCGGGCAGCGGCTTGCGGGTCATCACGGCGCGAATGGCCCGCTCGGTCAGCATCGTCGTCTCGACGACACGGCTGGACGCGCGCCCGATGGGGCGTACATGCAGATCGGTGAGCTGGGCGATCAGCATCTCGCTCACGCCGGCAGCTTGAGCGCGGTGCGCTCCAGGTACGGGCGCATCAGTGCCTCCGCGTCGTGCTGCGCCTGCGCCGCCGCCGCCGCCGGCTTGGCGCGGCCGTTAAGCACCGCCTGCACCTGATCTTCCATCGCCTTGCGGACGGCGACCGTCTTGAAAGTAGCGAACCAGCCGCGTCCCGCCTCGTTCAACTGCGCCAGTGCCACAGCGGCCTCCGGGGTCTTTGCCAAGTACGCCTTCATCTCCGGCAGGTCGTAGGCGGCGCGGCTCGGCGCGAAATAGCCGGTGAAGCGGGCCCACTCCCCGGCGATTTTAGGGCTGGTCAACCACTTGATCAGCGTCCACGCGGCCTGTTGGCGCTCTGGCGAGTTGCCGGTCGGGATAATCAGGCTGCCGCCGCCGACCGGGGCCGCATTCAACACGTTGCGCGGTACGTAGGCGACCTTGAAGGGTTGCTTCATGCCCGCCTGCACGTAGCTGAGCGCGCCCGTCGAGAGCAGCATCATGCCCGCGCGGCCGGAGAAGAACGCCGCGGTGCAGCCATTGGCGTCCAGCACGCCCGCCGGCATCACCTTGTGCTTGTGGACGAGGTCATCGACGAAGCCGAGCGTCGCGACCGTGCAGGGTTCGGTGTAGTAGACCTGCCCGCCGTAGCTGGTGTCGTAGTACTGCCCGCCATTGCTCATCGCCAGCGTCGAGAACAACCAGCCGCAATAATCGTAGCTGTTGGGCCAGACGATCCCGTAGCGCTCGCCGTTCGGCTTGGCGATCTTGCGTGCCGCATCGACCCATTCCTGCCAGGTTGCCGGCGGATGCGCGGGATCGAGCCCCGCCTGCTCGAACGCCGGCACGCTGTAATAGAGCAGCGCCGTGGAGTTCTGGAACGGCACCCCGTACACATGCCCCTGTTCGGTGGCGTTGAGCGCCAGCGCCGGCCAGAACTGGTCCATGAAGGTGGTGGGCGTCATGTTGTCGTGCGCGATCAGCGCGTCGAGCGATATCGCCGCCGCGTCGATGACGTATTCGCGCACGAAATTGGCCGACATGATCGCGCAGCCTGGCGGCTTGCCGGCGGCGATCGCGGCGCGCGTCTTCACGTTGGTATCGTCATAGCTGCCGGTGTACGCGGGCGTCACCTTGATGTCCGTCTGCTGGGCGTTGAACACCCCGATCAGCCGCTGCATCTCGACGGCAAGCTTGCCTTGCACCGGGACAGGAAAGAACATCTCGATCTCGACGGGCGCGGCGACGGCGCGCCGCGCGATGCCGACGGCGGAAACGGCGGCAGCGGCGCCGATCGTGGCGCGACGGGTGATCTGCATGGCGGTCTTCTCCCTAACCCTTGATCCCGGAAAACACGAACGAGGCGGCGAAGCGGCGCTGGAACAACAAGAAGGCGATCAGCAAGGGCGCGGCCACGAGCACAGTGCCCGCCGCCACCACGCCCCATTCCCCACCCGCCTCGGACCCCGACGCGAACGACGCGAGCCCCACCGTCAGCACCTGCTTGTCGGGCGAGGACACCGCCATCAGCGGCCACAGGAACTCGTTCCAGTGAAACGTCACCGAGACGATGGCGAACGCCGTCAGACTCGGGCGCGCCAGCGGCACCAGCACATGGCGGATCAACGACAGCGGTCCGGCACCGTCGAGCATCGCCGCCTCCTCGTAGTCGCGCGGGATGGCGCGGAACGCCTGGCGCATCAGGAACGTGCCGAAGGCGGAGGCGAAATACGGCGCCATGATGCCGGGTAGCCGGTCATAGAGGCCAAGGTCGACGATGGTGGTCAGGTTGGGGGCGATCAGCAAGGTCGGGACCAGCAGAAGTTGCAACAGGAAGGCGGCGAACAGCGCCTCGCGCCCCGGAAAGCGCAGCCGCGCAAACGCATACCCGGCCATGGTCGCGCCGACCATTTGCACGCACAGGATGCCGCCGCACACCAACAGGGTGTTGATGTACCAGGTCGGGAAGGCGCCGCTGCTCCACGCCTCGGTGTAGTTCGAGAACCCCAGCGGCGGGCGCGGCAGCAAGGTCGCGACGTCGGACGGCATGCCGGGACGGAAGGAGGCGACCGCCATCCACAGGAACGGAATCGCCCACAGCAGCGCCGCGCCGCCGACCGCGAGCAGCGCCAGCAGACGCAGCGTGCGGCTACGACGCATGATGCAAGCCCCTATCGGTCAGCCGCAGCGATCCCGCGGTCAGCGCGAGCAGGGCGGCGACGCTCAGCACCGTCGCCGCGGCGGCGAGGCCATTGTCGTGATTCTGCTCGGCCTGCTGATAGATGTAGTACAGCACGAGATTGGTCGCGTCCGACGGGCCGCCTTGCGTCAGCGTCACCACGTGGTCGATCGCCGTCAACGCGTTCAATGCGGCGATCGGCAGCACGAAGCCGAAGGTCGGGCCGAGCATCGGTAGCGTGACATGGTGGAAGCGCGCCCATGTCCGCGCGCCGTCGATACGCGCGGCGTCCAGCAGGTCGACCGGCACGGCGGCGAGCCCCGCGAGGAAGAACAGCATGTAGTACCCGGTGTTCTTCCATACGGTGATCGCGATGATCGAGGGCAGCGCCAGCGCCGGGTCGCCCAACCAGTTCGCCATCCCGAGGCCCATTGGGGCGAGATAGGTGTCGAGCAGCCCCTCGCCAGGCAGGAGCAGGAAGCTGAACAGCGCCGCCGCGCCGACCAGTGGGATCATCAATGGCAGCACGAACAGCGCGCGCAGCGCCAGCGTCACCTTGGTCGTCTCGTTCAGCACCACCGCGAACAGCAGGGCGAAGCCGAGCGACGGTATGATCGTGCCTGCCGCGTAGATCAGATTGTTGACGACCGCCTGGGTGAAATGCGCGTCGGCGAACAGCCGCGCGTAGTTGCCGGTGCTCGGTCCGCCGGCCCAGATCGAGCGTCCCAGCACCTGCGCGAGCGGCCAATAGGTGAAGGCGGTGAGGCAGACGAGGGAGGGCGCCAGCAATCCCCAGGCCAGGCGCGACTGTCCGCCGCGCCGTTGTGGGCGCGTCGTCGGCACGGCGGACGGGAAGGCGGCAAGGCCGGTCAACGTCACGTCGGACGGGCTCCTCCGATCGGGCGTGGTTGAGGATGGCGTCAGGCGTTCGCCCTACGCCATCCGATCGCCAGGACGCCAGCCCCGATCAGGAGAGACCCGCCAGTTCGGTTCACGGCAAGCCGCACGCGCGGTGCCCGCAAGGTCTGCCGGGCGGCGGACGCGAGAAGTGCGAACAAAGTCGCATTGAGCGTGGCGAGCGAGACGAAAATCGCCTCCAGCACGACGATTTGGGGCCAGAAGGAGTGGGACGCAACGAGGAACTGGGGCACGAAGGCGACGAAAAAGATGATGCTCTTGGGGTTAAGTGCGGTCACCGCATAGGCGTGGGCGAACATCCTCCTCGGATTGGCCCGCGGCACCTCGTCTGCATCGGCGGCCATCGCTGGTGCCCGCCACAGCTTGATCCCCAGATAGATGAGATAGCAGCCGCCGATCCATCGCAGCACCGTGAAGATCGCCGCCGACGTCGCCAGGACGGCGCCGAGGCCCAGCATGGAAGCGGTCATGGAGGTCAGGTCGCCGAGCGCCACGCCCGCCACGATGGCCGCCGCCGCCTTGCGCCCGTGTCCAAGCGCGTAAGAGACGATAAGCAGGACCGTGGGCCCGGGAATGATGAGCAGGATCGCCGAGGCCGCGGTGAACGCCAGCCAATGGTCGAGCGACATAAAATCCTCCGCGTGCGGGTCCTCAGTTTACCTGTCGGGTCCGTCCTGCCCAGTACGGCGCGCGCAACTCCCGGCGCAGGATCTTGCCGCTCGGGTTGCGCGGTAAAGCGGGTACGAAATCGACCGACTTGGGAAGCTTGTAGCCGGCGATGCGCCCGCGCGCGAATTCGATTATGGCTTCCCCACTCGCCTGCTGTCCCGATCGCAGCACGACGATCGCTTTCACTGCCTCGCCCCACCGTTCGTCAGGCACGCCGATCACCGCGGCGTCGGCGATGGCGGGGTGGCCGAACAGCGCGTTTTCCACCTCCGCGGGATAAACGTTCTCCGCGCCGGAGACGATCATGTCCTTGATGCGGTCGTGGATATAAAGGAAGCCGTCGTCGTCGAAATATCCGGCATCGCCGGTGCGCAGCCAGCCGCCGTCGAAGAACGCTGCCCGCGTCGCCTCCGGATTGTTCCAATAGCCTTTCATCACCGCCGCCGCGCGAATGACGATCTCGCCCACCCCTCCAGCGGGCAGTGCGTCACCGAGCGGCCCGACCACACGCACCTCCACATTGCGATACGCTCGCCCGCAGGAGCGCAGCCTGGCGCCAGGGCCTGCGTGGAACGCGGGGGCGAGCGTGGTCCCGGTCGCGGTCGTCTCGGTCAAGCCATAGACCTGCCACAGCTCGGCGCCAGGCAGCAGCTCGGCGGCGCGAAGCACGGTTTCCTCCGCGATCGGCGAGGCGCCGTAAACCAGACGGCGTATGGATCGCAGGTCGGCGCGTGCGACGTCTTGATGTTGCACCAAAGCGAGAATGACCGCCGGGACCAGAAGTGCCACCGTGATGCCATGCCGGGGGATCAGGTCGAGCAACCCCGGGATGCTTACCTCCTCCATGACGACGTTCTTGCAGCCGCAGGCAAGCGCCAGCACGCCCACGTTCGTGCCGGCCACGTGAAACACCGGCATGCAGGTGAGCATGACGTCGGCCGGCCCGATCCCGCTGAACGACTCGCCGCGGTAATCGGCCAGGAACGCGAGCATGTTGCGGTTGGTCATCTCCACGCCCTTCGGCAGCCCGGTCGTGCCCGACGTATAGAGTTGGAACGCCGTGTCGTTCGGCGCGCTGGCCAGCATCGGATCCGTCTCCATCTGCGCGTCGCGCCAATCGGCGAAGCCGTCCATCGAAATGCGGTGGCGCGTGGCGTAACCCGCTTGCGCGATCGCCGAGGCGGCGTCGGCGAACCCCACGCCGACGAAGAGGATTTCCACCCCGGCATCGTTCAGGATCGCCGCCGCCTCGGGCGGGGCGAGACGCCAATTCACCGCGACCAGCACGACGTTCGCCTTCACCGCGCCCACCAGCAGCTCGAAGTAGAAGTCAGAGTTCTTGCCGAGATAACCGATCCGCGCGCCCGGTTGGGCGCCCAGCGCGATCAGCCCGTTGGCGACCCTGCTCGCCCGCCGGTCGAGCTCCCCGTAGGTCGTGACCCGTTCGCCGAATACCTGTGCCGCCGAGTCCGGGCGGGTGCGTGCCTGCGCGCGGAACACGTCGGCCAGGCTGCGCGTGTCCCCGAAACCTGCCATTCTCTCCCCTCTCGCCGATTGACGCCGGCTTCGCCGACCAGCACCTTGCCGATTGATACGATGGGAGGCCAGCATGGATTTGAACTTCACCGAGGCGGAACTGGCATTCCGCGCCGAGGCGCGCCGGTTCTTCCGCACCGAGGTCCCCAAGGCCATCCGCGCCAAGCTGCGCGATGGCGAGCATCTCACCAAGGACGAGATGGTCGGCAGCCAGCGCATCCTGAACGCGCGCGGCTGGGCAACGGTGAACTGGCCTGTCGAATGGGGTGGCCAGCCCTGGTCCCCGGTCGAGGTCTATATGTACCAAGACGAGATGCAGTTGGCGTACGTGCCTTCGCCGATCGCCTTCAACGTCTCGATGGTTGGCGCGGTCATCGCCCAGTTTGGCAGCGAGGAGCAGAAGCGTCGCTTCCTGCCGCGCGCCGCCAATGCCGACGATTTCTGGTGCCAGGGATTCTCCGAGCCCGGATCGGGCTCCGACCTCGCCTCGCTGCGCACCCGTGCCGAGCGCAAGGGCGATAAGTACATCGTCAATGGCCAGAAGATTTGGACCACGCTCGCGCAATACGCCGATTGGATCTTTTGCCTCGTTCGCACGGATCCGGCGGCGAAGAAGCAGGAGGGCATCTCGTTCGTCCTGATCGACATGAAGACGCCAGGGATCACCGTCCGCCCGATCGTCACCATCGACGGCGGGCGCGAGGTGAACGAGGTGTTCTTCGACAATGTCGAGGTGCCGACCGAGAACCTCGTCGGACAGGAGAACAAGGGCTGGGACTATGCCAAGTTCCTGCTCGGCAACGAGCGCACCGGCATCGCCCGCGTCGGCGCTTCCAAGGCCAAGGTCGCGCGCATCAAGCAATTGGCGGCGATGGAACGCTCCGATGATCGCCCGCTGATCGAGGACCCGCGATTCCGCGAGAAGCTCGCCGCCGTCGAGGTGGAGCTGAAAGCGTTGGAGATGACGCAACTGCGCGTCGTGTCCGACGAGAGGAAGCGCGAGAACAAGGGGCGCCCGAACCCAGCATCGTCGATCCTGAAGCTCAGTGGTTCGATGATCCAGCAGCGGCTGACCGAGTTGGTGATGGAGGTGGTTGGTCCGTACATGATGCCGTATCAGCCGCAGGAGGAAGGCCAGAACGAACCCGCCTTCGGTCCGGAGTACGCCGCCGCTGCGGGTCCGGCATATTTCAACACCCGCAAGGTCTCGATCTACGGCGGCTCGAACGAGATTCAGCGCAACATCATCGCCAAGGCGATCTTGGGACTTTAGGAACGGCACGCGATGGACTTCGACCTCAACGACGATCAACGGCTTCTGAAAGACAGCGTCGACCGTCTCGTGGCCGATCAGTACGGCTTCGAGCAGCGCAAGAAGTACATGGCCGAGCCCGATGGCTGGAGCCCCGCGCTGTGGGCGCAATATGCCGAGCTCGGCTTGCTCGGCCTGCCATTCGACGAAATCCATGGCGGTTTCGGTGGCGGCGCCGCCGAGATGATGATCGTGATGGAGGCGTTCGGCCGCGCCCTGATCGTGGAGCCGTTTTTCGCGACCGTCGTGCTGGGCGGCGGCCTCATCAATCGCGCCGGCAACGCCGAGCAACGGACGCGGCTGATCCCGCTCATCGCGCAAGGCAAGCTGAAGCTCGCCTTCGCCCATATCGAGCGCCATTCTCGCTGGAACCTCGCCGACGTGGCGACGACCGCGCGCGAGCAGGACGGGGGCTGGGTTCTGGACGGTGTCAAGGGCGTGGTGCTGCACGGCGATTGCGCCGATAAGCTGCTCGTCACCGCCCGCGTCTCCGGCGGGCAGCGCGATCGGGCGGGGATCGGCCTGTTCCTCGTCGATGGCGATGCAACCGGCGTGACACGGCGCGCTACCCCGACCCAGGACGGGCTGCGCGCGGCCGAGATCGCTCTACAGACCGCGCCGGGGCAGCCGTTGGGCAAGGCCGACGCCGCGTTGCCCGCGATCGAGCAGGCGGTCGATGTGGCGATGGCGGCACTGTGCGCGGAGGCCGTGGGCGTGATGGCGTGCATCCAGGAGATCACGCTGGACTACCTCAAGACGCGCCAGCAATTCGGCCGCCCGATCGGCAGCTTCCAGGCGTTGCAGTTCCGCGCCGTGGACATGCTGACCGCGGTGGAGCAGGCCCGCGGCATGGCGCTGTTCGCGACCATGATGGCCACCGAGGCGGACGCGACCGAACGACGTCGGGCGCTGTCGGCGGCGAAGGTGCAGATCGGCCGCTCCGGCAAGCTGGTCGGGCAGGAGGGGATCCAGTTGCATGGCGGGATCGGCATGACGATGGAGTACAAGGTCGGCCATTATTTCAAGCGCATGACCATGATCGACCAGACGTTCGGCGACGCGGACCATCACCTGAGCGTCCTGGCACGGATGGGCGGCCTATTCGGAGACACGAAGGCGGCGTAGTGGTCGCCCGAGATTCCGGTGGTCTCCGCACCCCAACGTCACGGGAGCGCCAAGCGCCTTTCGACTTCTCAGTGGAGATGCAGGCGCTCACCGCTGCCATCGAGCGGTGGATCGAGCGCTGCGACGCGGAGCTGCATGATGCGCTGCGATGGCAGTTCCTCTCCGGCTCCAAATACTTCCGCCCGCTAACCATCTTCTCGTGCTGGCGCGCGATGCGATCGGGCGATGTTACGCCGGAGGTGATCGAGGCGGCGCTGCTGATCGAGCTGTTCCATAACGTCTCGCTGGTCGTCGACGACATCGTCGATATGTCCGACGAGCGGCGCGGCCGGCTCACCCTGTACAAGAAGTTTGGCCAGCTCCATGCGTTCATGACGTCTGGCTACGTCGTCGCCGACGGATTCCGTAGAGCCGCCGCCGATCCGGATCTGACCGAACTTTTGGCGGAATTGCTCAAGCGCCTGGCGGTGGCGGAGTGCATGCAATGGCGGCTGCGCCGCCAGCCACAAGGCTTCGAGGACTGGCGGATCATCGCCGGTGAGGACACCGGATCGATGTTCGAGGTGGCCGCCTGTCTCGGCGACCGCACGCAGCGGCTCCGCCGGTTCGGCGGTCTGCTCGGGCTGCTCTATCACGGCTGCGACGACGTCGCCGACGTGCGCGGCACGGCGGCGCTTGGCGGCGGCGGCTTTGACGATCTGCGCGACGGCATCCTCACGCTGCCGGCGGCGCTGGCGATCGCCGATCCTGCCGTGGCGCGTGCTTTCGCCGATCCGAACGCCGTCCCCGGAGAAGACGCGATACCGTTTCTCGCCGAGGCGTTCCGCGCGACACTACCGGAGGCGGAGGCCTGTCTCGACCGGATCGCCGAGGAGGCCCGCACCGAGGCACGGCTATTCGCCGCCGACCCCCGCCCGCTCCTTGCGCTCGTGGAGCGGACGCGGACTCTGTCGGGCGCATCGGAATCCATTGGCAGACCACGTTGAGGAAGGAATCGGCGATGGCGCGATCAGCGATCTTCCATGCCGACTTCAAGGCGATGCCGTACTGGTGGGAGGCGTACCGGCCCACGGCGCAAGACCCGATCGATCTGCCGAAGCGCGTCCGGGTCGCGATCGTCGGTGCCGGCTATGGCGGCCTGTCCACCGCGCTCGAACTGACGAAGCTTGGCATCGAGTGCGTCGTCCTGGAGGCGAAGGAGCTTGGCTTCGGGGCCAGCACGCGCAACGGGGGCGCCGTCAGCGGCGGCGTGAACGTCGGCAAGAGCTTTTCCGGCAGGACCATCGCATCGGACCGCGCCGATGCGATCCTGGCGGACTCGGCGGACGCCTTCAGCCTGATCGAGCGCCTGATCGTCGAGGAAAACATCGAGTGCTTCTGGAACAAGACCGGGCGTTTCGTAGGTGCCTCGACGCCGTTGCATTACGCGAAGCTGGCCAAACGGGTTGATCAACTCAATCAGGCGGCCCAATCGGACTCCTACATGGTCCCCCGCGAGCGTCAGCGCGAGGAGATCGCGAGCGACTACTACTACGGGGGGATGGTGGTGGAACGCTCCGCCAATCTGCACCCTGCGCTCTACTACAAGGGCCTGCTCGATGCCTGCCGGCGGCGCGGCATTGCTGTCTGCGCGCGGGCGCCGGTCAATCGCATCATCCGGTCGGGCGATGTGTGGCGCGTGCAAACCGGCCGCGGCGACGTCGAGGCGGTCGAGCTGGTGATCGCGACCAACGGTTATACCGGCGACATCACCCCGCGGCTCAAGCGCCGCATCGTCCCGATCGCGAGCCACATCATCGCGACCGAGGAACTGCCGCCGGATCTGGCCGCGTCGCTCATTCCGAAGCGGCGAACGCTCGGTGATACACCGCGCATTCTCTGCTATTACCGCATGTCGCCGGACGGCAAGCGCGTGATCTTCGGTGGCCGCGCGCGGTTTACCCAGGTGGATGCCGAGACCAGCGCGCCGATCCTGCGCCGTTTCATGACGGATCGCTTCCCGCAGTTGAGGGATATGAAGCTCACCCATGCCTGGACTGGCAACACCGCGTTTACCCTTGATGCGCTGCCGCACATGGGCCAGCAGGACGGGATGCACTATTTGCTCGGCTGCAACGGCAGCGGCGTCGCGATGATGACCTATCTCGGCCATCAGACGGCACGCAAGATCGCCGGGCAAGCGAACTACGAATGCGCGTTCGACGCGCCGGACTTCCCCGACCACAAGCTCTATTCAGGCAATCCCTGGTTCTTGCCGGCGATGGGTGGCTGGTATCGGTTGCGCGACAAGGTCGACCGGGCGACGGCCAGCTGGGGTTAGGCGGCCGCCAGCTCCGCCTCCCGCGCGCCTTCACGCCATGCGGCCCGGTCGGCGAACAGCGCCCGCAGCAGCCGATTGTGGAGCGCATGGCCCGGCCGGTGCGCGCGGAAGCGTCCGCGCAGAGGCGCGCCGGCCAGCGCCAGATCGCCGATCGCGTCGAGCAGCTTGTGGCAGACGAACTCGTCCGCCATCCGCAGGCCGCCCGGGTTCAGAACGCGTCCGCCATCGACCACGACGGCGTTCTCCAGGCTGCCGCCCAGCGCGAGGCCGGCTTCACGCAACGCCGCGATGTCCTCGGCCAGGGCGAATGTGCGGGCACGCGCGATGCGGTGGCGGAAGGCGTCCGGCGTGAACCGCAGCGAGGCTGATTGCCGCCCGATCGCGGCGGCGGGGAAGTCGATCGAGACGTTCAGCTCCAGCCCGTCATAGGCGTCGGGCGGAGCAAGCTCGGCCCATGCGGCGCCGTCGGCGACGCGGACGGGGCGCAATACCTCGATCACCCGCCGAGCCTCCGGCTGCGCCACGACGCCGGCGCAGTCGAGCAGGAACAGCCACGGCGCCGCCGAGCCGTCGAGGATGGGCAACTCCGGTCCGTCCAGTTCCACAACCACGTTGTCGATCGCCGAACCGGCCAACGCCGCCATCACATGCTCGATCGTGCCCACGCGCGCGCCGCCGATCCCCACCGTGGTGGCAAGCCTCGCGTCGGCGACGTGATCGAACCGGGCGGGGACGTCCGTGCGCAAGTCGCCGCGGCGGAACACGATGCCGTCATCGGCCGACGCTGGGTGCAGCGTCACGCTGACGCGGCGCCCGGAATGCAATCCGACGCCCACGCAGGAGATCGGTGCCCGCAGGCTGTGCTGATGGGCCGGGGTCAGAGGGAGCAATCCATTGGATGTGTCCAGTTCCGCCGTGGCGGCCGCCAGAACACAGCGGGCCGCCTCTGACTATGAGGCGGTCCCGCCGATTCGCCAGACACGGTTTGTGTCCAAGTGTTACCGGCTAAACAATTGATTCGCCATGCTCTTATAGCGAAGGCCCTACGACGATTGGCGCCGCAAGAAGGTGGGAATTTCGATGCCCATCTCCTCGCCCGCGACCGCTCGTACGGTGGCGGCCGGAGCCTCGGCGCGTTCGGTGACAACCGGCTCGACCCGAGCGATGTGGGACTCCTGGATCGCCACTACGCCAGCGCGCCGGCGCAGCAAGACGCCGGTGACAGTGCCGAACAGGCTCGGGCGGATCAGCTCGGGCGTGGACGCGGCAACCGGCGCGGGCTGCGCCTGCGCCGGTTCCGCGAACAGGCCGCTCGCGCGGGCCGCCAA
>JBAWFF010000266.1:0-3082 GCA_049591635.1 Acetobacteraceae bacterium | reverse complement strand
GCCCGGCGGCGGACACGCCGCCGAGCATCGGAAGCGCGATGCGGCCGCTGTCGCCGACCCGGAATTCCCCGGTCAGCGCCTCGTCGCCGACGGTGATGATGCGGACCTCATCGCCCGGTCCGAGGCGATAGCCGCTATTGGCCGCGGAGCGGAGCGGCGGCAGGTCGCCCCCGGGGGCGCAGGCGGCGGCGCCGAGGACGAGGGCGAGGGCCAAAAGCTGAGTGCGACCGCATGGCATACGCTCATCCTCGCGCGGATTCGTAGCCGTTCGGTTAACGCGGGTGGCTTGGACGGCGAGGCCCTTCGTTGTGTCTCCAAATCGCGTTCGCAATTGCGAAAGATGTCCACAATTGCTGCATCTGCGAAGGGCGTTGTGTCCCCAAATGCTGCACCTGCGAAGGCCAGTATGTGCACAAATCCAGGGCCTGCGCCGCCGACGTGACCACATTTCCGGGGCCGCTCGATCAAAGCTCCATTATCCCTTGGCGAAGCCCCTTGGCGACCGCCTCGGCCCGGCTGGTCGCGCCGATCTTCTGAAACAGCGCCTCCAGATGGAATTTCACGGTATGGACCGAGATGGCCAGCCGGCGCGCGATCGCTTTGTTGCTGAGGCCCAGGCCGACCGCCGCCAGGACCTCCGCTTCCCGCGTGGTCAAGGCGGGCGAGTCGTCGGCGCCGCGGAAGCCGGGCAAGGGAGAGGCGCCGGGCAGGCGGACCACCAGCCCGACCGCCGCCGCGCGGAGCGCCGCCTGGATCTGGCAGGGCTGGGCGGCACGGGGAAGCACGCCCGCCGCGTCGGGCGGCGCGATCCTGTCGGTCAATGCGACTACGGGCGCCTCGACCTCCGCGCCCGGCGCCGCGTCGTCGCACAGGACGACGTCCGGCGCGTCGTGGGCCAATACGAACCCGGCGCCGGCCAGCATCGCGGCCAGCCCGCGCCGCCGGATCGGATCCTCGGCCCTGACTTCAACCCGCAGGCTCATGCCGGACGCGCGGCGACCGTGATCGACACCGTCAGCGGCGCGCCGCCGCGCAGCAGTGTCACCGCGACGGGCTGACCGATACTGTCCGGGCCGAGCTTGGCGGCCAGGGCACGTGCGTCGGGCGCCGGGGCCCCCGCGACGTCAAGGAGAATATCGCCGGGCAGCACGCCCGCCTGCTCGGCCGGCCCGCCATCCAGCAGGTTCATCACCATCATCGCCGTCTCCCGCCCGGCGCCTGCGCGCAACGCCGGCGGGATGGCGACCTTGTGCAGCCCGACGCCCAGCCAGCCGCGCGTGACGCGCCCGGCCGTCAGCAACGGGCCGAGCACGCGCTCGATCGTCGCGGTCGGGATGACCAGCGTGCGCCGGCGCGGACCGGCGGTCGACATCCCCAGAAGCCGGCCCGCCGCGTCCAGCACCGGGCCGCCCTCGTCGGCACCCAGCCGGGCATCGAGACGCAGCATGGCGTCGATCCGGCCTCCCGCCATGCTGTCCCAGGCCGGGCCGGTTGCGTGGACCATCGCCAGCCGGGCGGTCGGCGCGCCCTGTCGGTCCGCCCCTAGCATCAGCGCCAACGCGCCGACGCGCGGAGCGGGCGCGGCGGCCGGCAGCGCGCCTTGGCGCGGCGTGCTCAGTCGCAGCACGGCGACATTGGTGCCGGGATCGCGGCCGACCAACCGTGCCGGCACGTCGGTGTCCTGATGCACCGCCGTCAACTCCGCCTCGTCCGGAAGGATCTGCTCGGACGTCACCACGACGTCCGGACGCCACAGGATGCCGCTGCGCGGGCGATGGCCGACGCGAATCCCGACGACACACGGCGCCGCGGCGGCGATCCGGTCGGACGCATCATTGGAGAACTGGTCAAGGGCGTGCGGCATGGGGCCATTCCTTTCTCTGTGGCGCCTGAACATGGGCACCGGACCCGGGGCTGGGGATCGGCCGGATGACCGGGGCGGGCCATTAGCGATCCGTTAGCGATCCCACGCGATGATGGGCGGCCCGCTCCGGACAAAAGGACCGGGGCGCTTCGTGGGGGCGTCATGCTGGAGACTTCCGCCGGACCGGCGGCGACCCCGCCGCCGCGTCGTCGCGATGCCGCCGAGCGGTCAAATCCCCCGGCCGGCCGGATGTCGGGCCAGGCCGCGTTCGCAATCGCCCGCCGGCGGCTGGTTCCGCTGCTGGCGTGCGCCATATTGATCCCGGCGCTCGCCGCGGTCGCGCTGCGCCAGACCGTGCCGCGCTTCACCGCGACCGGGACGGTTCTCTACAACCCCAACGAGTACAAGCCCCGGGAGCTGCAAAGCATCCTGCGCGTCGACCCGACCACGGCGGCGACGATGGCGAGCGAGGCGGAGGTGCTGGGCGGCCTGCGAAGCATCGAACGCGTGGCGACCCAACTCGACCTGTTCGCCAAACCCGCATTCAATCCGGCGCTCCGCCCGCCCTCGCTAATCGCGCGGATCAGCTCCTGGGCGCGCGCCCGCCTCGGCCTGGGCGAACCGCGCCCGCCCGACCCGACCGGGGAGCCGGCACGCAACGCCGTCCTGCTCGCCGTGCAGCAGGCGCTGGACGTGCGCGCCATCGGCACGTCGCAGGTGCTGGAGGTCTCGTTCACCGCCGAAGACCGGGTGCTCGCCGCCGCGGTCGTGAACCGGCTCATCGACGTCTATATCCGCGACCAGCTCGCCACGAAATTCGGCGCCGTGCGGCGCGCGCAGGACTGGCTGGAGGACCGGGCGGCGGAGCTTCGGCTGGAGGTGCGCAAGGGCGAGGACCAGGTCGCCGCCTACCGGGCCCGCGAAGGCATGGTGCGCGGGATGCACGCCGGGCTGGACGCCGAGCAGGTGAGCACCGAGACCGAGAACCTGGCGCGCGCGCGGAGCGATCTGGCGCAGGCAGAGGGCCGCCAGGACGCGGCCCGGAACGGAGCGGGCGAGGCGGCGCAGGCGGACGTCGCGCCGTCGGTGGTGGACGCCCAGCAGCAGGTCGACATGCTGACCGCGCAACTCCAGACGCTGCTCGCCCGGCTCGGGCCGAACCATCCCGACGTACGGGCCGCGCAGCGCCAGATCGAGCAGGCGCGCCGGGCGGTGGTC
>JBAWFF010000265.1:0-17554 GCA_049591635.1 Acetobacteraceae bacterium | reverse complement strand
CGCAAGGGGAGGGGGGACTGGTTTGGGCGAGTCCCCCCTCCCCTTGCGGGAGGGGGTTAGGGGGAGGGGTCAGCAGGTCCGGCCCGTTCCCCACGAGCGCCGCGACGGCGCGCCCGACATAGCCGAGTCCGAAGATCATCAGCCGCATCGACGCCCTCCGTACACGACGAGGGGGCCGGCGAACCGGCCCCCTCCATTCTGTCCGCGCGGAGCGTTACGCCGCCTTGACGGCCTCGCCCTGCGCGTCGTTGGCGATCTGCGCCGGCGCGGAGCCGATCGCGATGCGGCGGGGCTTCAGCGCCTCCGGCACCACGCGCTTCAGGCCGACATGCAGCAGGCCGTTCGCGAGATCCGCGTCCTCGACCACGATATGGTCGGCGAGCACGAACCGGCGCTCGAACGCGCGCCCGGCGATGCCGCGATACAGAAGCTCGTTCTTCTGACCCTCCTGGCCGACGCGGCCGGTGATCAGAAGCGTGTTCTCCTTGACCGTCAGGTCGAGATCTTCCGGGCTGAACCCGGCAACCGCCATCGTCAGGCGGTAGGTATCCTCGCCGGTCTTCTCGATGTTATAGGGCGGATAGCTCGGCGCCTCGCCCGAGGCGGCGGCCGTATCCATCAGACGCGCCAGCCGGTCAAAGCCGATGGCGGTACGAAACAGCGGGGCGAAATCAAGGGTCGTCATTTGCAAACCTCCTGCGAGTAGCAAGGTTTCAGATCAGCGGACCGCCCCGAAGGAGCCGGTCCATTCGCACGCTCCGGCACCCCGAAGGCATCCCGGACAGAACTGATCTGGCAACCCCGCAACCCGATTCAAGAGGTTGCGGCGTCAGCCCTTGAGACCCAATCCGGCGAACCGCTTGTTGAACTTCGCCACTTGTCCGCCGGTGTCGATCAGGCGCTGCTGGCCGGTCCAGGCCGGGTGCGATTTCGGATCGATGTCGAGGCGAAGCGTGTCGCCGGGCTTGCCCCAGCAGGTCCGCGTGGTGAATTGGGTGCCGTCGGTCATCACGACGTTGATCTCGTGATAGGCCGGATGGATGCCGGATTTCATGCAAACGCTCCTGATACAAGGAGCAGCCGATGCCGACCGGCCGCCCGAGGCGCGGGTTCTAGCGCCCTTGGCGGCCGGTGGAAAGCAGCTACCGGTGCGCCTTGGCGTGCGCCGCGTGACGCGCCGCGGCCCGTTCCGTGTTCTGGCGGAACATCGCGTCGACCTTGTGCTGCTGATCGGGCGACAGCGCCGCGTAGAGAACCTGGAATTGCTGCACGAGGCCCTGCATGTCCTCCGCCCGCTTCACGTCGAGGTCGGCGAAGGACTTCATGTTCTCCACCGCGTTCATCGACGCGGTCTGCGCGGCGCGATCGCGGAAGGCGGTATTGAGGTCGCCGGCGATCTTGGTGTTCGCTTGCGCGAACTGGTCCCAGGGACCCTCCTGGGCCGGCGTGATCCCCAGTTCCTGGTGCATTTGCGCCAGCTGCTGCGCGGCCCTCTCCGGAGGTGTGGTTCCCCGGGGATGCGCGGTGGATGGGGTGGCCGGCATGGCGGGCGTGGTCGGCGTGGTCTGGGCGAAGGCGGCCGGCGGGGCGGCGCCGGCGAGCAAGGCCGAGACGCCGATGGCGAGGACGGAAGCGGTGATACGCGTCATGGTCGGGAGGCTCCTACAAGATTTGCGCCGTCTGTGTGGTCCACAACTGTGCAGCGACGATGGCGGAACGCCTCAAAGCGGCTGAACTCTCCGCAATCGGCTTCACAGGTTCGCGCGCTGATAGGGTGGCGGAAGGGTCGGAGGCACGCCGAGCGCCTTCGCCGCGCGCAGCGGCCAGGCCGGATCGGCGAGCAGCGCCCGCGCGAGAATGACCAGGTCGGCGCGGCCGTTCGCCACGATCTCCGCCGCGTGGGTCGGCTCGGTGATCAGCCCGACCGCGCCGGTGGCGATCCCGGCACCGTGCTTCACCGCCTCGGCGAACGGCACCTGATAGCCCGGGTGGAGCGACGGGATACGCTGATCCGGCGAGATGCCGCCCGAGGAGCAGTCGATCAGATCCACGTCCCCGCGCGCGCCGAGCCGGCGGCCGATCTCGACCGCGTCCGCGACGGTCAGGCCACCCGCCATCCAGTCCGTGCACGACAGGCGCACGAACAGCGGCAGTTCGTCGGGCCATTCGGCCCGCACGGCGTCCAGCGTGTCCATCAGCGCCCGCATCCGCCCGCCGAGATCGCCGCCATAGGCGTCGTTGCGCCGGTTGGCGATGGGCGAGAGGAAGGAGTGCAGCAGATAGCCGTGCGCGGCGTGGAGTTCGATGATCTTGAATCCGGCCTCGCGCGCCATGCGGGCCGAGGCGGCGAATTCGCCGACGATGGCGGCGATCTCGGCTCCGCTCAGCTGGCGCGGGTCGGTCGCGCCTTCGACGAAGGGGATCGGGCTCGGCGCCAGGGGAACCCAGCCGCCGTGTTCGGGCGGGATCGGCTTGCCGCCCTCCCACGGCCGGTGGACCGACGCCTTGCGTCCGGCGTGGGCGAGTTGGATCGCGGGGACCGCGCCAAGCCGGGCGATCAGCGCGGCGATCCGGGTCAGGAAGGCCGCCTGCGCCGCGTCCCACAGCCCCAGACAGTGATGCGTGATCCGTCCGGGCGCGGAGACGTGGGTCGCCTCGGTGAACACGATCCCCGCCCCGCCGGCGGCGCGCGCGCCCAGGTGCTGGACGTGCCAGTCATCGCCCAGCCCGTCGGTCGCGCTGTACTGGCACATCGGGGAGACGACCACCCGGTTGCGCGCGGTGATGGAGCGGAGGGTGATCGGCTGAAACAGCAGCGGCGTGGCGGCCATGAGGCTCTCCCTGTTGCGACGCGGACGCCGCACTTCTAGCGTCCGGCCGGACGGGAGGAGACCCCATGCGATTGCAGGGCAAGGCCGCGCTGGTCACGGGCGCGGCGAGCGGCTTCGGCGAGGGCATCGCACGGCGCTTCGCCGCCGAAGGAGCGCGGGTCGCCGTCGCCGATCTCGATCTCGACGCTGCCCGCCGCCTCGCCGCCGAACTGGACGGCGCCATCGCGGTGGGCGGAGATGTGAGTCGGGGCGCCGACGTGCGGGCGATGGTCCAAGCGGCGGTGGACGCCTTCGGCGGTCTCGATATCGTGGTGAACAACGCCGGGACGACGCACCGCAACCGCCCGCTGCTCGAAGTGGACGAGGCGACATTCGACCGCGTCTTCGCGGTGAACGTGAAGTCGATCTACTGGATGGCGCAGGCCGCCCTCCCCGTGCTGCGCGCTCAGGGTCGCGGCGGGTCGATCATCAATATCGGCAGCACCGCCGGGATCAGCCCGCGCCCGGGCCTGGTCTGGTACAACGGCACCAAGGGCGCCGTGAACACGATCACCAAGGCGATGGCGCTCGAACTGGCGGGCGAGAACATCCGTGTGAACTCGATCTGCCCGGTGATCGGCATGACGGGGCTGACCGCGGAGTTCATGGGCGGCGAGGACACCGAGGCAGTGCGCGCGCGCTTCGTCGCCTCCATTCCGCTCGGCCGCATGAGCACGCCGGCGGACATCGCCAATGCCTGCGTGTGGCTGGCCGAGGACTCATCGAGCTTCATCACCGGCATCCTGCTGCCGGTGGATGGCGGACGGACTGCGTAGCACACGCCTTGAACATCCTGTCGATTCAATCGTGGGTCGCCTACGGCCATGTCGGCAACGCGGCGGCGATGTTTCCGCTCCAACGACTCGGGGCCGAGGTGTGGGCGGTCAATACCGTGCAGTTCTCCAACCACACCGGCTATGGCGCATGGACCGGGGAGGTCTTCACCGGCGCGGCGGTCCGCGCGCTGATCGACGGCATCGCCGCGCGCGGCGCGCTGAGCCGATGCGACGCCGTCCTGTCGGGCTACATGGGGGACGCCGGCATCGGTCTGGCGGTACTCGACGCGCTCGCACGGGTGCGCACGGCCAATCCCGGCGCGCTCTATTGCTGCGATCCGGTCATCGGCGATGACGACACCGGCGTCTATGTCCGCCCGGGCATCGCCGAGCTGATGCGCGACCGCGTGCTGGCGAGTGCCGACATCGCCACGCCGAACCGCTTCGAGCTGGAATTTCTGACCGGCGCGGCGTGCGCGACACTCGACGACGCCAAGGCGGGCGCCACCCGGCTGGCCGCGACGATGCGCCCGGACGGCCCACGCATCGTGCTGCTCACCAGCCTCCGCACCGCGGAGACGCCGGCCGGCCATGTCGATATGCTGGCGGCCGAGTCCGGGCGGTTTCACCTCCTGCGCACGCCGGAGCTGCCGATCAGCGTCAACGGCGCGGGCGACGCGCTGGCCGCCCTGTTCCTGTACCATTGCCTCTCCACCGGAGACGCCGCGGCGGCGTTGGAGCGGGCCGGGTCATCGCTGTTCGGCGTGCTTCGCCGGACGGCCGAGGCGGGCGCGCGCGAGCTGTACCTCGTCGCCGCCCAGGAGGAGTTCGTGGCGCCGGGGACGCGGTTTCCCGCGATCCCCTGTTGAGCGCGAGCCGCGCGTTGCCTCCTTCCCGCCACAGGACAATGGGATAGGTTCACCGGGGGGCGTCGCGGACGAATCGATGCGGTTTTTGAAGCTCTACGGGCGGACGCTGCGCCTGCTTGGGTCGGACTGGAAGGTCGCGGTCCTGCTCTGTTTCGGCAGTGTGATGGTGGCGGGGCTGCAATTCCTCGATCCCGTGCTGTTCGGGCGGGTGATCGGGCTGCTCGCCGATTCCGACCAGCTACGCCACGACGTGTTGTGGCAGCAAGCGACCGTCTTGCTCAGCATCTGGGCAGGCGTCGGCGTGGCCGGCATCGCGTCGAACATGGCGACGGCCTTGCAGGGTGAGCGGCTCGCGCATCGCAATCGAATCAAGGCGATCGGACGCTATTACAGTCATGTGCTCAGCCTGCCGCTGTCGTTTCACGGCGACATCCACTCCGGGCGGCTGATGAAGGTGATGATCGCGGGCACCGACGGGATGTTCGCGCTCTGGCTGGTGTTCTTCCGCGACCAGCTGGCGACCATCGCCTCCGTGGTGATCCTGCTGCCGCTGACCTTGCTGATGAATTGGCGGCTTTCGATCTGCCTCTTCGTGCTGGTGATCGTCTTCATCACCGTGACCAGCTTCGTCGTCGGCCGCACCCAGGCGGGTCAGCGGCGCGCCGAGGGCGCCAATTCACGCCTCGCGGGAACCGTGTCCGACGCGCTCGGCAACATCATGGTCGTGCAGTCCTTCACCCGCCTGGCCGCGGAGCGCCGCCTGTTCGGCGACATCGCCCAGCAAGTGATCGCGAACCAGTTCCCGGTGCTGAACTGGTGGGCGGTGGTCAACGTGCTGACCCGCGGGGCCAGCACGCTCGCGGTGATCTCCATCGTCGTGGTCGGCACCATCCTACACCTGCGCGGCGAAGCGGAAGTCTCCGAGGTGGTCAGCTTCATGGGCTTCGCCCTCCTGCTGATCAGCCGGCTGGAGGCGGCGGTGAACTTCGTCGCCAACCTGTTCTTCCGCGCCCCGCAGATCGAGGAGTTCTTCGCCGTGCTCGACGCGAAGAGTTCGGTGCCGGAGGCGGCGGATGCCCGCCGCCTCGACGCGGCGCGCGGCGAGGTCGTGTTCGAGAACGTCGCCTTCGCCTACCCGGGCGGGCAGAATGTGCTGAGCGATGTGGCGTTCACGGCACGACCGGGTATGGCGGTCGCGCTGGTCGGACCCACGGGGGCGGGCAAGTCGACCGCGATGGCACTGCTGGAGCGCCTGTGGGATCCGACCGGGGGGCGCGTCCTGATCGACGGCCAAGACATCAAGGGGGTGACGCTCGAGAGCCTGCGCGCGGCGATCGGCGTGGTGTTCCAGGAGAGCATGCTGTTCAACCGGACGATCCGCGACAACCTGCTGGTCGGCCGCCCGGACGCGACGCAGGAAGAGGTCGAGCACGCCTGCCGCCTCGCCGACGCGCACGACTTCATCATGCGCCAGCCGCGCGGCTACGACACGCTGATCGGCGAGCGCGGCTCCACTTTGTCGGGCGGGCAGCGCCAGCGTTTGGCGATCGCGCGCGCGCTGCTGAAGAACCCGCCGATTCTGATCCTGGACGAAGCGACCAGCGCGCTCGACGCCGCGACCGAGGCCCGCGTCAGCCGGGCGCTGCGGAACCTCATGCACGGGCGCACCACGTTCATCATCGCGCACCGGCTGTCCACGGTGCGCGACGCCGACGAGATCCTGGTCTTCGAGATGGGCCGGATCGTGGAACGTGGCAACTTCGACTCTCTCCTGGCGCGCGGCGGCGTGTTCGCCGAACTGGTCCGCACGCAACTCGCGGCGGCGCCGGTGCTGGTGCCGGCGGAGTGAGCTAGACCTCCTCCACCCGCTCCACCCCCGTCACCGCCAGCAGCGCCTGCGTCAGTCGCGGCGTCACGTTGAATCCGCCGGGCAGCGCGATCTCCACGTTTCGCGTGTCGGCCACGCGCGGGATCAGGACCACCCTCCCCTTCCCGTTGCCTTCGCGTCCGAGCAAGGCGCTGATGTGCGGCACCGCTTCGGTCTCTTCCAACCACACGCGGATGCCCGTCCCCACCTCCGTCGCCGCCTGATCGAGCGCCACGACGTCCTGCGCGGTCAGGCGCGCCGTCTCGCCCTGCATCTGCGCGTCCAGCGTGATGAGCACATTGGTCCCGTCCTTCAGAAGATCGCGGGCGCGAACCAATACCTCGCTGAACACCGTCACCTCGCACGAGCCGGCGGCGTCCGACACGCGCACCCAGGCCATCTTGCTGCCGGTGCGGGTCGGCCGAACTTTCATGTTGACGACGGTGCCGGCGAGCTTCAGCCGGCCGCCGGCTTGCGCGCGCGCCTCCAGGTCCTTGGTGCCGATGACACCCAGCCGGCGCAGCACTTGGCGATAGGCGTCCAGCGGATGCGCGGTGAGATGGAAGCCGATAGCCTCCGCCTCGAAGCCAAGCTGTTCCAGTTCCGGCCAGTCGGCGACATCGGGGAGGCGCAAGGCCTCCGGCGTGCCGGCGCCGCCGAACATTCCGATCTGACCGCTCTCGGCCTCTCCGGCCAGCGCCTGGGCGCGGCGCAGGATCGTGTCGGCGCCGGCGAACACGCGGGCACGGTTGGGCTCGATCGTATCGAAGGCCCCGGCGCGCGCGAGGTTCTCGATCTGGCCCTTGTTGAGCTGGCGCGGATCGACACGGGCGGCGAAGTCGGCGAGGCCCGCGAACCCCCGCTTCCCCCGCGCCGCGACGATCGCCTCCATCGCCGCCACACCGACCTTCTTGACCGCGGCAAGCGCGTAACGGATCGCCAGTCGCCCGTCCGCGGTGCTCTCCAGCGCGAAATCGGCGTCCGAGCGATTGATGTCGGGCGGCAGCAACACGATCCCCAGCCGCTCCGCCTCTTGCTTCAGCCCCGCTAGCCGATCCGTGTTGGCGAGTGCGAGGCTCATGCAGGCGGCGATGAACGCCTCCGGATGGTTCGCCTTCATCCAGGCGGTCTGGTAGGCGAGCAGCGCGTAAGGGGCGGCGTGGCACTTGTTGAAGCCATAGTCGGCGAACTTCGCCATCAGCTCGAACACCTCGACGGCCTTCTCCTGCTCGATGCCGTTGGCGATGGCGCCATCCAGGAAGGTCTTGCGCTGCGCCTCCATCTCGGCGCGGATCTTCTTGCCCATCGCGCGGCGCAGCAGGTCGGCCGCGCCGAGGCTGTAATTCGCCATGCGTTGGGCGATCTGCATCACCTGTTCCTGATAGACCATGATGCCGTAGGTCTCGGCCAATATGTCATGGATCGACGGATGCGGCGCCGCCCACGTCTCGCCATGCTTACGTTTGCAATAATCAGGGATACTGGCCATTGGGCCGGGCCGGTAGAGCGCGACCATCGCGATCAGATCCTCGAAGCAGTCCGGGCGCATCTGGCGCAGCGCGTCGCGCATGCCCTGGCCTTCGAGTTGGAACACCCCGCCGCCGTCGCCGCGCGACAGCATCTCGTACGTCTTCGCGTCATCGAGCGGCAGATGCGCCAGGTCGACCTCGGTGCCTTGCAGGCGCAAATAGCCGACCCCACGCTCCAGGATAGTGAGCGTGGTCAGGCCGAGGAAGTCGAACTTCACCAGCCCGGCCTGCTCGACATATTTCATCGAATACTGGGTCACGAGAAAGTCGGAGCGCGGATCGCGGTAGAGCGGCACCAGCTCGACCAGCGGCCGATCGCCGATGACGATGCCGGCGGCGTGGGTGGAGGCGTGGCGGTACAGGCCCTCGACCTGCAAGGCGATCTCCATCAGCCGGCGCAGCCCCTCGTCGTCCTCGCGCATCTGCTCGAGGCGCGGCTCGCCGGCGATCGCCTGGGCCAGCGTCACCGGCTTGGCGGGATTGTTCGGGATCAGCTCGGCGACCTTGTTCACCTGGCCGAACGGCAGCCCGAGCACGCGGCCCACGTCGCGCACCGCGGCGCGCGCCTGGAGCTTGCCGAAGGTGATGATCTGCGCGACCCGGTCGGCGCCGTATTCACGGCGAACGTAGTCGATGACCCGATCGCGCCCCTCCTGGCAAAAGTCGATGTCGAAATCGGGCATCGACACGCGCTCGGGGTTGAGGAACCGCTCGAACAAGAGATCGAAGCGCAGCGGGTCGATGTCGGTGATGGTCAGCGCCCAGGCGGCCACCGAGCCGGCGCCCGAGCCGCGCCCTGGCCCCACCGGGATAGCGTGCGCCTTCGCCCACTGGATGAAGTCGGCCACGATGAGGAAATACCCGGCGAAACCCATCGCCGCGATCACGCCCAGTTCGTACTCCAGCCGCTCGGCATAGCGCGCTCGTGTGGGCGCGTCGGCGCCCATCGCGTCGAGCCGGTGCGTCAGCCCCTCGCGCGCCATCGCGCGCACCGTCTCTTCCTCGCTCTGGCCGGGCCGGACCTTGGGGCAGACGGGCAGCAGCGGCTTGCGGGTCTCCGCCATGACCGCGCAGCGCCGGGCGACGGCGAGCGTGTTGTCGCACGCCTCCGGGAGATCGGCGAACAGGACGCGCATGTCCGGCGCCGGCTTGAACCAGTGCTCCGGCGTGACGCGGCGGCGTTCCTGATCCGACAGCAGCCGGCCTTCGGCGATGCACAGCAATGCGTCGTGCGCGGCGTGCATCTCCGGGCGGGCGAAGTAGCAGTCGTTGGTGGCGACCAGCGGCAATCCCGCCGCGTCCGCCAGCCCGATGAGCCCGGGTTCGATCGCCCGATCGGTGTCCGTTCCGTGCCGGTGCAGCTCCACCACGGTCCGTCCGGGGAACGCTTCGGCGAGCCGGCGCAGCAGCGTCTCGGCGTCGCGGCGCTGCCCCTCGGCGAGGCGCCGGGCGATCGGGCCCGCGGTGCCGCCGGTCAGCAGGAGCAGGCCGTCGGCATGGGTGGCGAGGGTGTCGAACGGAAGCTGCGCGCGCAACCCCGACTCGGTTTGCAGGAACCCGAGCGAGGACAGGCGCTGGAGATTGGCGAGCCCCGTCGCGTCCTGCGCCAGCGCGACGATCGGATCGGGCGCGAGGCGGGCGTTGTCCTCGCGCGCCAGGCCGAGCTGACAGCCGATGATCGGCTGCACGCCCTTGGCCGCGCAGGCGTGGCTGAACTCCAGCGCGCCGAACAAGTTGGCGGTGTCGGTGATGGCGACCGCGGGCATCATGGCGTCGCGCGCCAGCGTGGCGATTCTGTCGGCCTTGATCGCGCCCTCGCTGAGGGAATAGGCGGAGTGGACGTGGAGGTGGACGAAGTCCGCGTGGGGCATTGGGCCATGTTAGCCGCGTGGCGAGTCGGTGTCGTGCCTGGAATGGCGTTGCGTTTCCCCGCGGGTCGCCCTATCTACGAACGACTGGTTGGAGACTGGTTGAATGGACACCGTCGGCGCCTTCGAGGCCAAGACCCATCTTTCGGACCTGCTCGATCGGGTCGAACGCGGCGAGCGATTCACGATCACCCGCCACGGCAAGCCCGTCGCGAAGCTGATGCCCGCTGACGACGGGCGAGACGCCGCCCGGATCAACGCGGCCATCGAAGGGATCAAGGAGTTCGCGTCTCGCCACACCCTGGATGGCGATTGGAAGGAACTTCGCGACGCCGGTCGCAAATGGTGAGCGAGGGATTCGTTCTGGACGCCTCGCTCACCGCCGCTTGGTTTTTCCGGGACGAGGCATCAGCGCGCAGCACTGGCCTCTTGGATGGCCTTCGAGCCACCCGGGCGATGGTGCCGGGGCTTTGGCATTATGAGACGGCTAACATGCTCATGCAGGGCGAGCGTCGGCGGCGCATCACGCAGCAGGAATGCGCCGCGGCCATCGAACTCCTGGCCCAACTGCCGATTGAAACGGACCCGGATTGCGAACGGCGTGCACACGGGCCGTTGCTTGTCTTGGCGCGTTCGCACGGTCTCACGCCGTACGACGCCGCCTATCTCGATGTTGCCATCCGCCACCGTCTGCCGCTCGCGACGCGCGATCGCGACCTCCGCCGCGCCGCCCGGAGTTGCAAGGTCGAACTGATCGAGACCTGATCACCCGGCCGGCACCACCCTGCCCTCGCGCAACGTCACGATCCGGTCCATCCGCGCCGCCAGATCGGGGTTGTGGGTCGCGATCAGCGCCGCCACGCCCTGGCCGCGCACGATCGCCAACAGCTCCTCGAACACCACGCCGGCGGTCTCCACGTCGAGGTTGCCGGTCGGCTCGTCGGCGAGCAGCACGGCGGGGCGGTTGGCGAGCGCGCGGGCGATCGCCACCCGCTGCTGCTCGCCGCCCGAGAGCTTGCCCGGCAGGTGGCTGGCGCGTGGCGCGAGGCCGAAGGCACGCAGCAGTTCCATTCCCCGCTCCATCGCCTTGGCGCGCGGAACCTCGGCGATCATTTGCGGCAGCGCGACGTTCTCGAGCGCGGAGAACTCGCCCAGCAGATGGTGGAATTGATAGACGAAGCCGATGCGATCACGCCTTATCGCGGTGCGCTCTGCGTCAGGAAGCGCGCCGGCGTCGCGGCCGTCGATGAATACCGCCCCGGAATCGGGACGCTCCAGGAGCCCCGCCAGATGCAGCAAGGTTGACTTGCCGGCGCCCGACGGGGCGGCCAAGGCGACGATCTCGCCGGCGCGCAGCGACAGATCGGCGCCGCGCAGCACCGCGAGCTTACCGGCCCCGCTGCGATAGACCCGTCCGACGCCGCGCAGCTCCAGCGGCGCCGCCTCACTCATGGCGCAACGCTTCCACCGGATCGGTGCGCGCCGCGCGCCAACTCGGATACAGTGTCGCCAGCAGCGAGAGAATGAGCGCCATGACGATGATCTTGGCGACCTCGCCGCCGTCGAGGCGCGCCGGCAAATGCGTCAGGTAGTACACCTCCGGGTTGAACACGTTCACCCCGGTGACCGCCTGCACCGCATCCTGGATGCGGTCGATGTTGAGCGTGAACACGATGCCGAGGACGGCGCCGATCAGCGTTCCGATGATGCCGACCGAGGCGCCGCACATCAGGAATATCCGCATCACCGCCCCACGCCCGGCGCCGATGGTGCGCAGCACCGCGATGTCGCCTGTCTTGTCCTTCACCATCATGATGAGGCTGGAGATGACGTTGAACGCGGCGACCAGGATGATGAGCGCCAGGATGATGAACATCACGTTCTGCTCGACCTGGATCGCGGTGAAGAAGCTGTTGTTGCTCTGCTGCCAGTCGATCACATTGGCCTGAACGCTTCCCAGCGCCGTGCGGATCGCCGCGACCGCCGGCGCCATCCGTTCCGGATCGCGCAGCATGACCTCGATCTGGGTCGCGGCGTCCGGCTTCTGGAAATACACCTGCGCGGCGGCGAGCGGCATGAAGACATAGCTGCTGTCATAGGCATATTCGCCGACGTTGAAGATGGCGACCACGCGGTACGCCTTCACCCGCGGCACCGTGCCGAACGGCGTCGCGGCACCCTGCGGGGAGACGAGCGTGATCGCACTGCCGATCCCGGCGCCGAACTGGCGCGCGAGCCCGGAGCCGACCACGATCGCGTCGTCGCCCTTGAAATCATCGAGCGAGCCGGCGACGATGTGCGCGCTCACCAGGCGCGAGGCCTTCAGGTCGGCCGGCTCGATCCCGCGCACGAAGCCGCCGGACGCGGCGCCGCGCGGATCGGTGATCAGCACCTGCCCGTCGAGCACCGGCACCGCCGAGACCACGCCCGGCAGGCCGCGCAGCTTGTCGGCGAGCGCGTCGTATTGGGTCAGCTTCCCGCCCGCCCCATAGACGCCGAGATCGCCGTTGAAGCCGAGGATGCGGCTGAGCAGGTCGAGCTTGAAGCCGCCCATCACGCTCATGACGATGATCAGGGTGGCGACGCCCAACGCGATGCCGGCCAGCGAGAACCCGGCGATCACCGAGACGAACCGCTCGCCGCGCCGCGTGCGCAGGTAGCGCCCGGCGACGGCGCGCTCGAAGGCTCCGAAGGCCATCGTTCAGCCGATGCGCGCGAGTGCGCTCTCGACGGACAGCTCGGCCCGCTCCCCGCCGGCGCGGCGCTTGAGTTCGACCTGGCCAGTGGCCGCGCCGCGCGGGCCGACGACGATCTGCCAGGGATGGCCCATCAGGTCGGCGTCGGCGAACTTCACGCCCGCGCGATCCTCGCGGTCGTCGTACAGCGCCGCCAATCCGAGGCGCGCGTAAAGCTCCTCGCAGATGCCGTCGCACGCCGCGTCGCCGCGCTTGAGGTTGAGGATCACCGCCTTGAACGGCGCGACGGCGTCGGGCCAGATGATGCCGGCTTCATCGTGGCTCGCCTCGATCACCGCGCCGACGAGGCGGCTCACGCCGATGCCGTAGCTGCCCATCTCCGGCGTCACCTTGGAGCCGTCCTGGGCGGTGACGGCGAGGTTCATCGCCTTGGAGTATTTGGTGCCGAAATAGAAGATGTGGCCGACCTCGATGCCGCGCCCCTCGCGGCGGCGCGTGGGCGCCACCTCCTCCCACACCGAAACGTCGTGCTTGTCGTCGGTCGCCGCGTAATGCGAGGTCATCTGCCGGAAGAAGCCCTCGAGGTCGTCGGCGGTGCTCGAGAGATAGTCGATCTCCTCGAACGCCGCGTCGTAGTAGACTTGGCTCTCCCCGGTCGGCGCCAGGATGATGAATTCGTGCGACAGGTCGCCGCCGATCGGCCCCGAGTCCGCCGCCATCGGGATCGCCTTCAGGCCCATGCGCTGGAACGTCCGCATATAGGCGAGCATCATCTTGCGGTAGCTGACGACCGCGCCGGCATAGTCGAGGTCGAAGCTGTAGGCATCCTTCATCAGGAACTCGCGCCCGCGCATGACGCCGAAGCGCGGGCGCACCTCGTCGCGGAACTTCCACTGGATGTGGTACAGGATCTGCGGCAACTCGCGGTAGCTCTTGACCGACTGGCGCATCAGGTCGGTGATCATCTCCTCGTTGGTCGGGCCGTACAGCAGGTCGCGGTCGTGGCGGTCGGTGATCCGCAGCATCTCCTTGCCGTAGTCGTCATAGCGTCCGCTCTCGCGCCATAGCTCCGCCGGCTGGACGGTGGGCATCAGGCATTCCTGCGCCCCCGCCGCGTCCTGCTCGGCGCGCACGATGCGCTCGATGTTGCGAAGCACGCGGTAGCCCAAGGGCAGCCAGGCGTAGATGCCGGCCGCGGTCTGCCGCACCAGCCCGGCGCGCAGCATCAGCCTATGCGAGGCGATCTGCGCTTCGGCGGGAACTTCCTTCAGGGTGGGAATCAGGCTGTGCGACAGACGCATATGGGGTCCAGGCTCCGGGGCGACGGACCCTAGCGGCGGGCGGCGGTCCTGCAAAGCCGGCGAGAGGGGCATTGTCGGTGCCTATCTCGGCCAGCAGCCATTCGCGGAAGCGGACGAGCCGCGGGTCGTCCTCCATCTCCGGCAAGCAGAGCATGTAGTAGCGGTACGCGCTCAGGACGACCGGCAGGCCCAGGTGAACCAGACGGCTCGCGGCGAGATCGGCCTCGATCAGGCTGGCGCGGGCCAGCGCGACCCCAAGGCCGTTCACCGCCGCTTGCAGGGTAAGGCCTGGCTCGCTGAACCGTTGCCCGGCGGGCAGGCGCACGTCGACCGCGCCGACATGGTTGAGCCAACTCGCCCAATCTGTACCGCTGGGGTCCCCCTCGACGCTGGAGTCATGCAGGATCGGCAGCCGGGCGAGGTCGGGGATCCCCGTTATCGGCCCATGCCGGGCGAGCAGCGTGGGCGCCCAAACCGGCGAGATCGTGTCGCCCATCAAAGCGGTGACCGCGAGATCGGGCGGCGGCGAGGCACCGAAGCGGATCGCGGCCTGAATCCGCCGATCGCTGAGATCGGCCAGCCGACGGTCGGCAAGGACCTGGACGTGTATATCCGGCTCTCGCTCGGTCAAGTGAGCCAGCCGGGGAATCAGCCACCGCCCCGCGAAGGAGGGAAGGACGCTGATCACCAGGGGCCCTGGATCGTCCTGGTTGCTCACCGCGGCGATGGCCTCGGCGATCTGGCCCACGCCGAGCCGAATTCCGTGTGCCAGGCGTTCGCCCTTGGGCGTCAAGGCGAGGCCGCGCACGCGCCGATCGAACAGCACGAAGCCGAGTTCCTCCTCCAGCGCCTTGACGCGCTGGCTCACCGCGCCCTGGGTGACGAACAGCTCCTCGGCGGCGGCTGTAAAGCTCAGATGGCGGGCGGCGACCTCGAAGGCCCGCATTCCGTCAAGCGATGGCAGGCGACGAGATCGCAGCGGCGGCGCGGCCATGCCTCGCGCGGACTGACCCCCCGGGGGAGTCACGCTGGACGGCATCGCTGATCCCCCATTTCGCGCCACCGCAGACGACCGAGAGCGTGCCATCAGGGGAACTAATGGGCAACCGAGAATTACTGGTTTGAAAGCACAAGGCGGTGAGGATAACCGCCCGGCCACGATGAGGCAACCAAGGGGGATCCGACATGACATCGCGTATAGTGTTCGGCCTAGGCGCCGCGGCTCTGCTTCTTGCCGGCACGGGGGCGGCCCAGGCGGGCTACTCGGTCCAACTCGTCACGAATCCACTCGATCCGGCGAACACCATGCTGCTTGGGATCAACAACTCCGACCAGATTTCCGGGTCGACGACGAGCACGGGGTTCACGCTGACCCTACCGAGCAGCTTCGCGGCCCAGATCGCTCCCGTCGGCTCCACGTCGCTTCAGACGGTTGGGATCAACAGCGCCGGCAGCACTGACGGATTCTATGTGGATGCGAGTGGCACCACCAATGGGTACACCGCCATCGGCGCCACGTTCAGCACGGTGAACCGGCCCGGCACGGTGTTCAACCAACTGCTCGGCATCAATGATTCCAACACGCTGGTCGGCTACTCCTCGGCGACCGACGCCACCGGAGCGACCGGGCAAGACGCCTATTCGAGGAGCGCCGGGGGAACCTACACGGACATCAATGGCATACTGCCCGACAACGTGAACAGCCAAGCCACGGGTATCAATAACGCGGGCGAGGTCGTCGGCTTCTACATGCCGACCAGCACGACCAGCCTCGGCTTCCTCGACGACGGCGGCTCCATCAGCACGATCGATCCATTTCTTTCCACGTTCACCCAGGCGCTCGGCATCAGCAACACCGGCGAGATCGTCGGATTTTACACCGACGCGAGCAGCGTTCAGCACGGCTATACCGATATCGGCGGCGTCTTCACGAGCTTTGACATCGCGGGCGCGGTGAGCACGACGATCAATGGCGTGAACGACAAGGGCCAGTTGGTCGGCTTCGCGACGATCGGCGACAATGTCGAGGGCTTCGTCGCCACGCCAACCCCGGAGCCGGCATCGCTGGTCCTTCTCGCCAGCGGGATACTCGGCCTTGGCCTGCTTCGGCGGCGCAAGGGATCGGCCTAGCGGTATCCGGACACGCAACCATTTGTTGCGCCGCACAACAATGCGGCGAAAGAAAACCTCGGCAATCCGGATTTCGCGCGCGAAATCGCGTGACTCCCGAGGCGGGGCCGCATAACAATTCCCGCGGGCTCGCCGCGGTCCCGTGGGCCCGGGTTTAGGGAGGCAACGCCGGTCTCACGGCAGGTCGAGGAGTCAATCCTCGTCCTGACCGTGGCCGCCGCCCCCATAATGCGGCGACCAGCCGGGCGATGCGCGGTGATCGCGGTTCGCGGCGAGCGCGGCAAAACATTAGGGGAAATGCCGTTATGGAACTCCGTGTCAACGGCCAGCAATTCACCTATGACGGCGATCCTTCCGTACCCCTCCTGTGGGTGCTACGCGACGAGATCGGGCTGACGGGCACCAAGTTCGGTTGCGGCGCTGCGCTGTGCGGCGCCTGCACCGTACACATGGACGGCCAGGCGATCCGCTCCTGCGGCCTCGTGGTGAGCGATGCCGCCGGCAAGCAGATCGTCACCATCGAAGGGCTGCACCCGACCGGCGACCATCCCGTGCAGAAGGCGTGGCGCGAAGTGAATGTGCCGCAATGCGGCTACTGCCAGGCGGGGCAGATCATGCAGGCGGCGGCGCTGCTCGAACAGAATCCGAAGCCGTCGGACGATGACATCCATACCGCGATGGCGGGCAATATTTGCCGCTGCGGCTGCTATCAGCGCATCGTCACCGCCGTGCGGCTCGCGGCAACGGGAGCGTGACGCCATGACCCACATCGCTCCGATCACACCCGTCCAGAATGTAAGCCGCCGGTTCGTCTTGCAGGGCGTCGTGGCCACTGGTGCCCTCGTCCTTGCCATCGGCGCGCTGCCTGGCCGCGCGATGGCGGCATGGGCGACCGGCGCGGGCGAAATGCCCGGCGGCACGGTCAACGACCCGCATGTCTTCGTCGCGATCGATCCGTCCGGCCTCGTCACCATCATCGCCAGCCGGGCGGAGATGGGCACCGGCGTCCGCACCAGCCTGCCCCTGGTCGTGGCCGAGGAGATGGAGGCCGACTGGTCGCGCGTGCGCGTCGCGCAGGCGCCGGGCGACGAGAAGACCTACGGCAACCAGGACACCGACGGCTCGCGGAGCCTGCGCCATTTCGTTCAGCCGATGCGCCAGTGCGGCGCGGCGATGCGCCAGATGCTTGAACAGGCGGCGGCGGAGCGCTGGGGCGTGGATCGGTCCACGGTGACGGCACAGAACCACGCCGTCGTGCACGCCGCGTCCGGCCGCTCGCTGGGCTTCGGCGACCTCGCGGAGGACGCGAGCCGGTTGCCGACGCCGCCGGTCACCGCGCTGCGGCTGAAGCAGCAGAAGGATTTCCGCTACCTCGGCAAGGGCGAGGTCGGCATCGTCGACCTGCACGACATCACCACCGGGAATGCCATGTACGGCATCGACGCCAAGATCCCGGGAATGAAATTCGCCGTGGTGGCGCGCCCGCCCGTGGTCGGCGGGAAGCTGGTCTCGTTCGACGCGGCCGATGCCCTGAAAGTGCCTGGCGTCGAGAAGGTCGTCGAGGTGAAGGGCTGGCCGTGGCCGTCGAAGTTCATGCCGGTTGGCGGCGTGGCCGTGGTGGCGCGCAACACCGGCTCGGCGATAAAAG
>JBAWFF010000264.1:0-1790 GCA_049591635.1 Acetobacteraceae bacterium | reverse complement strand
GCCATGCGGGCCGGGCTGATCGACGAGTACGCCGTCGTCACCCACCCCGTCCTGGTGGGCGGCGGCACGCAGTTCTTCACCGCCCTGGACACCTGGGTGAACCTGACTCTGGTGGAGACTCGGACGTTTCCCGACGGTGTGCTCCTGACCAGGTACGAGACCAAGCGCTGAATACCCGACCTCAGATCCCGCCAGGCGCGCCCCGATCTTTGACGGAGTGCCCTCCCTGAGCCATGATGCGCGGTCATGAACGCCGCCGAGGCGCAGGGTCTGTACGAGCTTGCGGAGGCAGGCCGGATCGCGGCCCGGACGCACCAGCCCGACGTAGAGAAGCCCGTCGAGGCGCGCTATCCCGACGTTCTCGCCGCGCTGCAGTGGCATCTCGACCGCGGTGAAGTCGACGCGGGGTATCGGCGTTGGTCACGTTCTGGCTGGGAACCAATCGCATCCCAGACGGCGACGCTTGGGTGATGTCTCTCTTCAGGCACTCGCCATGGCGGGTCTCGCGCGCGTCGAGCTGTATAGCGATCCTTCTGAGGCCGTCCGCACCGTTCACGAGGCCCTCGACCTGACCCGAGACCTCGCCGACGACGACCCCGGAAGGTCGAGCGCGATACACGTACTCGGTCCCGCCCTGCAAATGTCAGGCGACCTCGAGGGCGCCCGCGAGGTGATCGAGGCGAGGCTCGCAATGGCCGAAAGCCAAGGCATGGGCTTTGTCGTCTGGTCCGAGTCGGCAAACCTGAGCATGGTGGAACGGCAACTCGGCAACCTCGACCGCGCTCACGAGCTTTCGCGGCGAGCAGTAGATACGGAGACTGCACGCGGCCACGATGTCTACCTCGGCTGGACCCTCAACGGTCTCGCGGCGGTGATGGCCGCGGAGGGCGACTTGATCCGGGCCGCGACCGTCCTCGGCGCCGCCGCGGCGACGCTGGAACGCGGTGGAGGCGAGTGGCCTCCGGATGTGCTCGAGCAGTACAACGAGACGCTCGATGTACTTGACGCGCTGTCGCCCGAGGAGCTCGACCAAGCCCGCGCGGGCGGTGCCGCGGTGATGCGGGAACGGATCGTTGAGTACGTGCTGGAGTGACGATGTCCCAGGCGCCGTGCAAGTCGGTGGCGTGCAGTGGCCTGGGGTCGGGGTGCGGTCATGCTTGGCGCAACAGATCGCGCAGGTGCTCCTGTGGCCCGTGGAACGGTGCCGAGGAGCTGTCCACGGCGCTGGCGCCACCATCGACCGGTATGACGGCGCCCGATACGTAAGCGGCGCGAGCAGATGCGAGGAAAGCGATGACGTCGGCGATCTCCTCAGGCGCAGCCGGGCGGCGCAACGGCGTATCGCGGCTGCACAGCCAGTAGGCGTCCTCCGTCGAGACATCCCACGCCTCGCGGACCGTTGCCATGTCATGTTCGCCCATCGGCGTTCGCACCCATCCCGGGCAGACGCAGTTGGCGCGCAGGCCTCTCGGGCCGTAGTCGTTGGCCAAGCATCGGGTGAGCATGATCAGCCCCGCCTTGGAGGTGCAGTAAGAGGCCCACCCGGGGCCGGCAAGCCAACCGTTGGTTGAGGCCACCGTCACCACAGACCCTCTCTGCTCCAGCAGATGCGACAGCGCCGCTCGGGCAAGCAAAAACGGGCCGGTGAGGTTGATGCGCATCGTCCGCTCCCAGCCCTCCGGCGTATCGTCGCCGACCGGCTCTGAATCACCCACGCCGTGGTTGCACACCAGCACGTCAAGACGGCGATGCGCGGCCAGCGTCGCGCTGACCGCTCGCTCGGCGCCCTC
>JBAWFF010000263.1:0-1816 GCA_049591635.1 Acetobacteraceae bacterium | reverse complement strand
TGTGGGTAAGTAGCCCGCCGGAGCGACCGCCGAGAGTCTGGCGCAGGCGGGCTACTTATCCACAGCGGTGGTCACCGTGGCGGCGATGGGTAGGGTTGGGTTGTCGAGACACAACTCAAACCCGAGGGCCACCGTCCCCGACTTGATCGGGAATGACCGACGACAAGATTGCCCTTCGTGAGCTGCTGGAGAAGGGTTCCGATGCGACATTCCTGCGCGAGATGATCGGCTTTGCGGCCCAACGCTTGATGGAGCTGGAGGCCGACGCCCTGTGCGGCGCGGGCCACAACGAGCGCAGCGAAAGCCGCACCAACCAGCGCAACGGCTTCCGCGACCGCGACTGGGAGACCCGGGCGGGGACGGTCGAGCTACGCATCCCGAAGCTTCGTCGCGGCAGCTACTTCCCAGGGTTCCTGGAGCCACGCCGTACGGCCGAAAAGGCGCTGACCGCTGTCATCCAGGAGGCTTATGTCCAGGGTATCTCCACCCGCAGCGTCGACGACCTCGTGCAAGCCATGGGCTGTACTGGCGTCAGCAAGAGCCAGGTCTCGCGCCTGTGCGGCGAGATCGACGATCGCGTGCAAGCCTTCCTGGGCCGACCGATCGAGGCCGACTGGCCGTATCTCTGGCTGGATGCGACCTACGTGAAAGTGGGCCAGACCGGTCGCATCGTCTCGGTTGCGGTCACCATCGCGGTCGGCGTCAACACGGACGGGCGACGCGAGGTGCTCGGCATGGCGGTCGGCGCCAGCGAAGCTCGTCACCTCCGACGCGCATGAGGGCCTCAAGGCCGCCATCGAGCGCGTGCTGCACGCCTCATGGCAACGGTGCCGGGTCCACTTCATGCGCAACGCGCTCGCCCACGCGGACAAGGGACAGCGCCGCATCGTGTCGGCTTGGATCGGCACCGCGTTCGCCGAGGCCGATCCGGACGCCGCACGCGCGCAGTGGCGCAACGTCGCTGACCAGCTCCGCGCGCGCGTGCCCAAGCTTGCCACCTTGATGGACAGCGCCGAGCCCGACTTGCTGGCGCACATGGCGTTCCCCAAAGAGCATCGGGCCAAGATCTACTCGACCAACCCGCTCGAACGGGTCAACCACGAGATCAAGCGCCGTACCGACGTGGTCGGCATCTTCCCCAACGAGGCCGCCATCGTCCGGCTGGTCGGCGCCATTCTACTCGAACAAAACGATGAGTGGGCGGTCCAGCGCCGCTACATGAGCCTTGAGACACTCGCCGTCGTCAGCGACACTGCAAACGTCAGCTTGCCCGCCGTGGCAGCCTGACGAGCGGCTCAGCCCCGCTCAGGAGCAGCGCTCCTACACCACGCAATGGGACACGACCCGCGCCTCGTCGCGTTCCAGTCTCGACCCGGTCCAGCGACGAGCTCTGGCCTGCTCCTCGGCATAGGCGGGTCTATAGCCGATCTTGGCACCCCGATTGCGCGTCAGCTCACGAGAAACCGTCGATGGCGAGCGATCCAGAGTTGCCGCGATTTGGCGGACCGATTGCCCGCCTTCATGAAAGCGGGCAATCGAGCAGCGGTCCTCCAGCGTGAGGTGGACGTAGTATCGTGCCAGTGCAACACCTTAGCCTGGCGTTGCACTTCGTTTGTGAACTCAGAGAACCCACGTCAGCGAGCACCAAGTTCCGTGTTGTTCGCCTGGGTTCCCGCTTGCGCGCAGGGTTGTCCGGAGAAAATCAGGCATAGGCCAGCTCCAGCTGCGCGGCGAGGGGCGAGCTTCTCGGCTTGGAGGGATGAACATCGGGCGGATGATCGATGCGAGCGATCGCCTTGCGCACAAACAGACACTC
>JBAWFF010000262.1:0-12167 GCA_049591635.1 Acetobacteraceae bacterium | reverse complement strand
CCGCCGCCGCCGGTGCCGAGGATCCAGGCGCCGGTCGCCAGCGGCTCCAACTCGTCGCGCTCGATGGTTCGGAACATGCGTGCATCCTGCCCGCCGGTATCCTCGGCGCGCAATCCCTCCGCCAATTCGATAGTGTCTCAGCCTGAATTTCCGCTTCCGACCCATAGCCGACCTTCGCGGGCGCGGCCTCAGCGGCCAAGCCTGGCCGAATCCGGAACGGCCGCCTTGGAGTATCAAACGGCGATAAGCAGACGTTGGCTGTTGGAAATTGTCGATCGCATGTAGCGGCTAACGTGAACGGCTGGCTCGGGGCTACAGTCACCGAAGCAGAGGGATCAGCAAATGCAAGTGCCTCGTCGGATGGGGCATCACAGACTCTGCCCAACCCGCTGGTGCCTGCCGCTGCGGAAACAGACTGCTTCGTCAGCCGCGACAAATGTAGGCTTCGACGGCGAGCCGCTGCGGCCCCGATCCGGCGCGCCACTCGGACGGTGGCACCCCTGCCATTCGGTGAAACGCGTGGCTGAATGCGCTTGTTTCGGCATAGCCCAGCGCGATGGCAATCCCACTGACGCTTATGCGAGTGCCCGCGAGCAACTGCTGTGCCACCTCGAAGTGGGCTTCGTTGAGCAGCGTGCGGAACGTCGTGCCCTCTGACTGCAGGCGCCGATTCAGCGTTCGCGGATGTATTTTCAGGCAGCGCGCCACTTCGTCCAAGGTGGAATCGCCGAACAAGACCCGAGATCGGAGGATCCGAACGACCTGTTCCGTAGCGTTGGGTAAAGCGAGGGCCCAGTATTTCGCAACCGACGCTTCCAGAATCTCGCGCTGGCGGGAATCTGCGCCGGGCACCGGCCGTTCGAGCAGGCCGTCAGGGAAGATGAGGGCCGACTGCTCGGCATCGAAGCGGACAGGGACCCGAAAGAAGCGGCGATAGGGTTGGATATCGGCTGGCGGCCTGCGGGACAACAGTACCTCGCTCGGTAGCGATCCACACAGTTCCCGCATCATGTTGAATCCGATGGCGATGGCTCCGTCGCAGAAATGATCGATGCTCTCGGTTCCCTGCTGGTGGATCGCGTAGCCGGCCCAGGCCACGCCGCCGTGCACCACCAGGTAGGGCACCCCGCCTCGGACATAGCGGTGCTGGTTATCGACAAGGTCCTGGACGGCACGGCCCCAGGTCCGTGCGTTCCTCATCAATCGACCGACGAGTCCCAGGCTTCGCGTGTCACACCGCTGCCCGACCAGAAGGCCGAAATGCGCGCATCCCGTCCGCATCGCACCCGCCTGGAGCAGCCTGCCCGCCGCGGTGAAGGGGATCGAATTCTCCGGATCGTGGAGTACGCTAACGTCGAGCCCGACGCCGGCCGCAACCTCGGCGGGATCGGCCCCAAGCTCTCGCAGGAGCTGAGGTACTTCGGCAAGAGCCCCAACACGTTGCTGCCCTCCCGACACCTTCGGTCCCATCCCCCCTCGCCACGAAGGCATAATATACATTCGTTGCGCCTGTCGTAAAATCGCAAGCGGCGGTCAAGCTGCTGTGTCAGAAATTGACCGGGTGGCGAACCTGCCACCCGGTGACATCAGGCGACACATAGACGCTGGGGGTGCGATCCTTGACTGGCCTTGTAACGCATTTCGAGATTTACGCCGAGGAGCCGGCGACGCTGGCAGAGTTCTATCGCCAGTTGTTCGGCTGGGAGCTTGAACGCGTGCCTGGCCTGGACTACTGGCGGATCGAGGCCGGAGCAGCACCGGTGGGTAGCGTTTCCGGTGGGCTGACGTATCGCCCTATCGCGGGCACGCGTGGCTGGGTGCACTACGTGCATGTCAAATCGCTCGATGATGCGGTCACCGAGGCCGAGCAGCTCGGGGCGGTTGTGCTGCGGCCGAAGGCGGCCGTCCCGAAGACGGCGTGGTACGCCGTCCTCGCCGACCCCGAGGGCAACATCTTCGCGATCTACCAGACAGACCCTGCGGCATTCCCGCCGCCGGAGCCGAATCGAGGTAGCGGGAATGTTTTGCCGGCGTCACTGAAACGCTAAATATCGCAACGTAGAGGGGACAACGCCAATGTACTTCACCGACGACTCGTTGCTGCCGGAGAATCAAGCCCCACTGATGATCACGGCGGCGCCCTACGGGCCGATGTGGATGCCGGGGGATTGCACACCCGAACAGCGGCTTCCCGTAACCTGGGAGGAACAGACCCAGATTGCGGTGGACTGCTTCAACGCAGGGGCCACGGTTCTGCACATCCATGTGCGTGATCCCAAAACCGGCCACATCTCCAAGAACTTCAGGGAATACGCCGACCAGATTGGCCGGCTGCGCCAAGCTGTGCCCAAGATGATCCTGCAAGTCGGCGGGTCCATCTCGTTCGCACCGGAGCCGGGTGAGGAAGCGAAGTTCCAGAGCTACGACGCGCGCCACAAGCTGGCCGAGATCGATCCGAGGCCGGACCAGGTTACCGTCGCGTGCGGCACCTCGCTCTACGATCTGACGGCGTTGCATCCAGCCGAGGCGTTTGCAGGGACACGCTTCGAAAATCCAAAGATGATGCGCGCCATGGCAAATCTGGTGGCCGATTCGACACCGGATTTCTTTCTGGAGAACATCAAGCAGCTCGTTCAGCACGGAATCCAGCCGTACTTCGCACTCGGGCACGTCCACAGCCTCGAGCTCGTGGAGCGGCTGATCCGCAAGGGCTATTACATGGGGCCGATGAACGGCTTCTTCAGCATCGGCGGCGGCGGCATCTGCGGCGCCAATCCGTTCGACCTGATGGAGCTGATCCGTCGCACGCCGCACGGCTCCTGCTTCACCTACCAGACGACGTTCCGCTTGACTCATCCTGTCGCGGCGATCTGCATCGCGCTTGGGCAGCACACGCGCGCCGGCATCGAGGACAATCTCTGGGACACGACGAAGGGTGTGCGCATGAACTCGATCCAGATGATCGAGCGCCACGTGCGAATGGCCAAGGAACTGGGACGCGCGATCGCCACGCCCGAGCAGGCGCATCAGATGCTCAAGATCGGCGTTTCCTACGATTCCACTGCGGAAACGCTTGCCAACCTTGGTCTGCCGCCCAACCGCCATCCGGGCAACATGGGCTTCCTGGTGCATGAAACCGATGGACGATTCCATCCGGCGGCGCAGGGCGGATGCGGGCACATCCACGCGGGCGAGTGGGAGGAGCGCTTGGAAGAAGTAATCGGACCGGCGGGCGAGTGAGAGTCGCCCCGCGCAAACGAGGCGTGAGTCAGGCGAACGCGCGGCGTGTGCTGCCCCGAACTTGGTTTGCTCGATCACATTTCCTTTCGTTGTTCCCAAGGAGAGGCAAGATCAATGCGTAGCAGAGACGAGAACGAGGCGGCAGCAACTGGCCGACCACCTGAACCAGGCCCGTGGGACCCAGCGTTGGCCAAGCTCAGCGACTGGGACCCGGCGTGGGCTGCGACATGCGTGAAGATGAGCACGAACCCGTGGGTCAACGGGATTCTGCCGCGCAAGTTCATCGAGCTGGTCGGCGTCGGCCTGAATGCCGCCTGCACCAACCTCAACCCCGACGGCACGCGCCGCCACATCCGCGCCGCGCTTAAGGCCGGAGCGACCCGGGAAGAGATTCTCTTCGTACTCAAGTGCGGGGCTGTCATGTCGATCCATTCGTGCAGCCTTGGCGCACCGATTCTTCTGGAGGAAGCGAAAGTTGCTGGCGTGAAGCCCGCCCCGAAGGCCGCGCCGACGCCGGCCTGCGACAAGATGAAAGCCATGGGCCAATGGAATACAGCGTGGGACCCGTTTGTCGAGCTCGACCCGGTGTGGACCGACACGTTCATGGCGACGGGCGGCGGGATATACGCGAGCGGCGTAATGCCGCCCAAGGAGATCGAGCTTCTCAGCATCGCTCTCGATGCGTCTTACACCCACATGTACGCGCCTGGCACGCGTCGTCATATCAGAGGCGCACTGAAAGCTGGCGCGACGACGGAAGAGATCATGGAGGTGCTGAAGCTTTGCGTGGTCCAGGGCGTGCAGGCCTGCAATCTGGGTGTGCCAATCCTGGCGGAAGAACTGCAGCACGCCGAGGGTAAAGGAGAGCTCCGTCGATAGGGAGGGCATGACGCTGGCTGACTTCTCTTCGACGTGGCACCGCTGGACTAGGTTCCGTCAGGTACCGGCAATTCCTTCATGTAGCCGCCGGTTGAAATGCATGGTTCGTAATCCGCCCATGATGGCGGCAGACGCCCCGCCGCAATAATGTCCGCTTTCAAGAAACGGCCAATCTCCGCTGAGCGACGGAGATGGGCGCTACCCGGCCGTTGACAGGTTTGGTTCGAAGGACCGCTTCCCACCCGTTGCGGAAATTCCAACTGAGACACTGCCTGCAACTCGACGCCCCCGACATACGGCGCTACCGTCGCATATCGGCGGCAAGCCCGCGGATTGGGAGAAAGTGATGGCCAAGCGCGTCGCCTTCGTGACGATCGGGCAATCGCCGCGTTCCGGTCTGGTGGCGGAACTCCTGACGCAGACCCGCGCACCTCCGGCATCCGCACCTCGTGGTCGATTTCGAGGTAGTGCGCGCCGAACCCGTAATGCAGGATGTCGCTTAGCAGGGTGCGAACGTAGCCCTCGTTGCCGCGAGCGGCGAGCGCGCGGACGATCTTCGGCAACTCGGTCTGCCGCCACAGGGCGGCGAACTCGCTGGAACCGGGTTGGGCCATTCCGCCAAGGTGCGGAACAGTCGCGCGCCGGCGCAAGTCCTTGCAGCACGGACGCCCACTCGCCAGACTGCCGTGATGTCTCGATTCGCCGCCCAGTCCGACCTGTTCGCAGACCCCGGTCGGGACATGACCGATCCGATGGAGCAGGAATTCGTCGAGAACATCCGCGAGGAACTCCTGACCACCCTCGCCCTCGCGCGCGGCGCCGAGACGCTCCCGTGGCGCGACCTCACCCAGGCGACCCTTGCCGAACTGCATTTCAACTCGGTCGCGCGTTACCTGCCGGAAGCAGAGACCGAGCGGCTGCGTGCCGAATTCGCGGTCGAGATGGCCCGGCTTTGGGCCGCCGAGGCGGTCCTGGAGTCATAATCCCCGTGCAGGGGTACTAGGCGGGCACTCGCGAAGCGCTTCGACTCCCCGCCGAGCTCCACCCAGGGCTGGGCGCTGTCGCAGTAGATTTGTGAGGCTGGCTTTACCCAGCTCCGGTCATCTAGCGTACCGACATTGATCATCACGACGCCCGGCATTGCATCCGCTTCGTCCATGATGCCGCACCCACATTCGGGGCAGAAGCGCCGGCGGATCGGCTTGCCGCTGCCGCCAACCTTGGTAAAGGTCTTCAGCGTCCCGGTCACGCTCAGTGCAGGTGCCGGCACCCCGACGACCGTCGCGAAGGCCGAGCCGCTGAACTTCTGGCAATCCGTGCAGTGACACACGCCGATGAAGGCGGGCTCCGCATCCGCGCCGTAGTGCACCAGGCCGCACAGGCAGCCGCCTTCGATGTGTGCCATTCCCTTCCTCCTGTTCGGAAGCGCAGGTTTGCCACGCCAAGCCACCCGACCGCAGTCAGTCTGGCGCGGCTAGTAGACCGCGTCCAGGGCACTTAGGACCGCGAACCTCGACGCAGGCGGGCCGCGGCGCTAGCTATGTGCCCTCCGTGCCGGTCGAAAGGAAAGCAAATGGCCAAGCGCGTCGCCTTCGTGACGATCGGACAATCGCCGCGTTCCGATCTGGTGCCGGAACTCCTGGCGCAGACCCGGACCCCGCTCGATGTCGCCGAGTTCGGCGTGCTCGACGACATGAGCGACGCCGAGATCGCGGCGATCGCGCCCAAGCGCGATGAGGAGTGCCTGGTGTCGCGTCTGCGCGACGGGCGCGAAGTGCTCCTCGGCAAGCCGGCGATCGAGACGCGCCTGCATAGCCTGCTGGAGGTGCTGGACCGCGAGGGCTTCGACCTTATCGTGCTGCTGTGCACCGGAAAGTTCGGCGCCTTCCGGCTGCGCACGCCCTTCATTGAGCCGCAGCACGCGGTGGACCATTTCGTGCAAGCCCTCGCCTACGGCATCGACAACGTCGGCGTGCTGCTGCCGAACGCCAAGCAGATCGACGAATTCCACGGTATCCCCGGCCTGCGGGCGACCTTCGCTTCCGCCTCCCCCTATGTCGGCGCCGAGGACGGCGCCAGCCTGCGCGCGGCCGGCGCCGCGTTGGCCGATACCGGCATGATCGTGATGCACTGCATGGGGTTCTCCGAACCGATGCGCCGGCAGGTCATGCAGGGCGCCCGATGCCCCGTGCTGCTCTCGCGCACGCTGGTCGGGCACGCGATCGACATGATCCTCTGAGGAGACGAAGACGATGCGCCGACGGGATTTGCTGTTGACCGGCGGCGCCGCGATGATCGGCCTGAACAGTCGGCCGGCGGCGGCCTTCGTGCGCGAGGGCGATCGGAAAACCCTGGTGTTCTCGGGCAACCAGCCGGTCCCGGTGCTCGATCCGCACGTCAAGTACGACTACTCGACGCGAATGATGCAGCAATCCATCTATGACGCGCTGGCGAAATACGTGGACAATCCCGCACGCGTCATTCCGTGGTTGGCGAAGAGTTGGGAGACCAGCCCCGATGGGCTGACCTGGACGTTTCACCTCGTCGACAACGCGAAGTTTCACAACGGCGACCCGGTGGACGCCGAGGCCGTTCGCTATTCCTTCGAGCGCGGGCTGAAGCTGAACAAGGGCGTGGCGTGGATGCTGAAGGACGACCTCGATCCGTCCGGCGTCGTCGCGGTGGACGCGCATACCGTGCGGATGCAGCTGCGGCGGGTCTTTCCCGGCTTCCTGTCGTTCGTTCCCTGGTGGTTCATCGTCAATCCGAAACAGGTGACGGCGCATCAGGCGAACGACGATTACGGACAGCAATGGCTCGCCGTCAACGAGGCCGGCTCCGGGCCGTTCAGCATCCGCCGTTGGGACCCCCAGGCCGTGATGGACCTCGCCGCCGTCGCCGACTACTGGAAGGGCTGGCCGGAGGGCGATGCGAAGCGGCCGGGTGGCGTGATCTACCGGGTGATCCGCGAGCCGGCGCCGCGCAAGGCCGCCTTGCAGCGCGGCGAGGTGGACATGGTCACCGACATGACGCCGCAGGACTACGATCAGCTTGCCAAGACCGCCGGCATCAAGGTCAGCAGCAATCCCGGCATGACCCCCTTCACCATCATGCTGAACACCCAGCACGGTCCAACGTCGGATGTGAATTTCCGCAAGGCGCTCGCCTATGCGACGGATTATAAGGCGTTCCTGCAAATCGAGAACGGCGCCGCGCGGCTGCTCGACAGCCCGATCCCGGCCGGCATGTTCGGCCACATCGCCGTCCCCGACATGCCGCGCCAGGACCTCGCCAAGGCGCGCGAGTATCTGGCCAAGACGCAATGGCCGAAGGGCGGCGTGACGCTCGAATACGCCTATGTCGCCGGCCTCGAAGTCGAGCGGCAGATCGGGCTCGCGATGCTCGATGCGCTGCAAAAGCTCGATATCACGGTCAACGTCACCGCGGTCCCGTGGCCGACCTTGGTCGCGCGCGGCCTGAAGGCGGAGACGGCGCCCGCGATGATCGCCGTCTACGTGACGCCGGTCAGCACCGATCCCGACGTCGTCGCCTCGCAATACACATCCTCGGCTGCCGGCAGCTACTGGGGGATGCACCATCTGCAAGACCCCGAACTCGACAAGATGGTCGCCGCCGCGCGCATCGAGCCGGACCAGGCCAAGCGGAAGACGCAGTACGCCGCGATCCAGGATCGCATCGTCGCCGACCAGCCGGCGATCTTCGGCATGGTGGAGGACCGGCGCTGGGCGATGCGCGATTACGTCCAAGGCTTCGACTTCTGCCCGGTGCGGCTGACGGGGGAGGTGGATTTCTACCCAATGTGGATCGCAGCGAGCTGACCGATCGATGCTGGGCGTCCTGTCCCGCAGGCTCGGGCTGACGCTGGGGATGCTGTTCGGGCTGGTGGTGATCACGTTCCTGATCACCAACGTCGCGCCAACTGATCCGGCGGCGCTGGCGGCTGGTCCCGACGCGACGCCCGACATGGTCGCCACGATCCGTCACGAATACGGCCTCGACAAGCCGTTGCCGGTGCAGTTTCTCCGCTATGTCGGCGATCTGGCGCGTGGGCGGCTCGGCCATTCCGTCGTCACCGGCCACGCGGTGACCACCGACCTCGCGCAATTCCTGCCGGCGAGCATCGAGCTGGTGCTGCTGGCGATGGTGTTCGCCGTCCTGGTGGGCGTGCCGGTCGGAATGGCGGCGGCGGTGCGGCGCAACCGTGCGTTCGATCATCTCGTCCGCATCCTCGCGGTCTCCGGCATGGCGCTGCCGGAGTTCTGGGTCGGTTTGCTGCTGCTGCTGGTGTTCTCCGGCTGGCTCGGCTGGCTGCCCACCGGGGGGCAGCTTTCGGTGGCGACCGCGCCGCCGGCGCCGATCACCGGGATGGTGCTGCTCGACGCGCTGCTGGAGGGCCGCTTCGCGGTGTTCACCGAGGCGTTGCGACACGCGATCCTGCCCGCCTTCGTCCTGTCGCTGCCCGCGCTCGCCGCCGTGGCGCGGGTCAACCGCGCGGAGATGATCGAGGTGCTGCAATCCGATTACGTCACCGCCGCGCGCGCCCACGGCGTGGCGCCGGCGCGCATCGTCGGCGTGCTGGCCCTGAAGAACGCGATGCTGCCGACCCTCGCGATGATCGGGCTGCGGTTCGGCTGGATGCTCGGCAGCACGGTGCTGGTGGAGACGGTGTTCGACTGGCCGGGCATCGGCCTCTACGCGGTGGATTCGGCGGTCGCCGGCGACTTCAAGCCGGTGATGGGCGCGACGCTCGCGATCGGCGTGCTGTTCATGCTCGCCAATTTGCTGGTCGACATCGCCTATGGCTGGCTCGACCCGCGCGTGCGGACGGCGAGTTCATGAGCGGCATCGCGCTGGGCGCCCGTTCGCCGCGTCGGCTCCGCTTCCTGGTCTGGATCTTCGCCCGCAACCCCTCGACCTTGCTCGGGCTTTTCCTGGTCGCAGCGTTCCTGGTGCTGGCCGCCTTCGGCTGGCTGATCGTGCCGGACCCGCGCGACGCGACCGGCGCGATGCACCTCGCCGACAAGCTGTTGCCGCCATCCGCGATGCACTGGTTCGGCACCGACGAGATGGGCGACGACATCTTTACCCGCGTGGTGATGGGAACCCGCACGAGTCTGTGGGTCGGGCTGACGATCACGGTCATCGCCGCGCTGATCGGCACGCCGCTCGGCGTCGCCGCCGGCTATTTCGGCGGACGGATACGGGCGGTCATCATGCGGATCACCGACGTCTTCCTGTGCGTGCCCGGCCTGGTGCTGGCGCTCGCCATCGTCGCCGCCTTGGGGCCCGGCATCCTGCACGGGGTGGTGGCGCTGGCCATCGTCTGGTGGCCGGGCTACGTGCGCCTGATCGAGGCCAAGGCGCTCACCCTACGCGCCGAGCCGTTCGTCGAGGCGGCGCGGACGATGGGAGCATCGGACGCGCGCATCCTGGCCACGCACATCCTGCCCAACTGCGTCTCCCCGCTCGTTATCAAGGCGAGTATGGACATGGGCCTTGCCATCCTCGCCGCCGCCAGCCTCGGCTTCATCGGCCTGGGCGCCAAGCCGCCGGCGCCGGAATGGGGCGCGATGATCGCCACCGCGCGCAGCTACATGCCGGAATACTGGTGGTATTCGTTCTTCCCCGGACTGTTCATCTTCCTCACCGTGCTCGGGTTCAACCTCTTCGGCGACGGCCTGCGCGACATTCTCGACCCGCGAAGCGCGCGCGGATGAGCCTGCTGGAGATCAGCGACTACCGCCTCGCGTTCGACGGCTTCGATGGCACTTCGGTCGTGCTGGACGGCATCGACCTCACCGTCGCCGAAGGCGAGTCGGTCGGCATCGTCGGCGAGACCGGGTGCGGCAAGTCGGTGCTGGCACGCAGCATCCTCCGGCTCAATCCGACGCCCCCAGCAAGGGTCCTGAGCGGCACGATCCGCTTCGACGGGCGGGACGTTCTCGCGATGCGGCCGCACGCCCTCGACGATCTGCGCCGCCAAGGCGTGGGGATGGTGTTCCAGGACCCGGTGACCTACCTCAACCCCGTGTTCACGATCGGCCAGCAACTCGCCGACGTGCTGCGCGCGCATGACCGGGGCCGCGACCCGCGGCGGAGCCGGGCCGAGTTGCGGGCGCGGAGCATCGCGCTGCTGGAGCAGGTACGTCTGCCGGACGCCGAGAGACAACTCGTGCTCTACCCGCACGCGCTGTCGGGCGGGATGCGCCAGCGCGTGCTGATCGCGATGGCGCTGGCGGGCCAGCCCCGACTGCTGATCGCCGACGAGCCCACCACCGCGCTCGACGTCACCATCCAGAGCCAGGTCCTGACACTCATCGCCGACCTGGTCGCCCGCCTCGGCCTCACGCTGCTGCTCATCTCCCACGACCTCGGGGTGATCGGCGCGGTGTGCCGGCGGGTGGCGGTGATGTATGCCGGTTGCATCGTGGAGGACGCATCGGCCGAGCGCTTGTTCGCCGCGCCGCTCCACCCGTACACAAGGGGCCTGCTCGCCTCGGTGCCGGACCTCGACCGGCCAGCCCGCCATCCCACCGGCATCCCCGGCGGCATTCCCAACCTTCGCACGCCGCCGCCGGGCTGCCGCTTTCATCCTCGCTGCGAGCTGGCGATGCCGGTCTGCCGTGAACGCCGCCCGGAGCTGATCGAGGTCGGCGAACAGCATCGCGTCGCCTGCCACGCCGTCACGCCATGACGGCGCTGCTGACCGCCGAGGCGTTGGTCTGCTCATTCAGCCGGCCCGGCGGCCGGGCCATACGCGCCGTCGGCGGCGTGGACCTGACGCTGCGCCCGGGCGAGGCGCTGGGCCTGGTGGGCGAATCCGGGTGCGGCAAATCGACCCTGCTCCGCCTGTTGTTGCGGCTGCAAGCCGCCGATGCCGGCCGCATCCGCTTCGACGGCACCGAGGTAACCAAGGCCACCGGCCGCGCGCTGGCGCCGTTGCGCCGAGGCGTGCAGGCGGTGTTCCAGAATCCGCACGCCGCCCTGGACCCGCGCGCCACCGTGTTCGCCTCCGTCGCCGAACCGCTGCGCATCCAAGGCGGCTCCAGCCGCGCCGCGTTGGCCGCGCGGGTGGAGGCGCTCCTCGATGATGTGGGTCTGCCGGCGGAGTTCCTGTTTCGCTACCCCCATGAGCTGTCCGGCGGGCAGAAGCAGCGGGTCTGCATCGCCCGCGCCCTGGCGCCGTCGCCGCGGGCGCTGCTTCTCGACGAGCCGACCTCGGCACTCGACGTCTCGGTGCAGGCGCAGATCATCGCTCTGCTCGCCGGGCTGCGCGAGCGGCACGGCCTCGCCTTTCTTTTCGTGTCGCACAACCTCGCCGTCGTTCGCCAGCTATGCGAACGGGTGGCGGTGATGCATCGCGGCCGGTTGGTGGAGGACGGGCCGGCCGACGCGGTGCTGGCGCGGCCGATGCATCCCTACACCCAAGCGCTGCTCGCCTCGGTGCTGCCGCCCCGCGTGAGCACCCCGCCGGGGCCCCCGACGCCGGCCTTCGACGGGCCGATGCCGACCGACGGTTGCGCCTACCGACCGTTGTGTCCGATGGCGATCGAGGCGTGCGTCGTGGAGCGGCCGACACTATGCGGTGTCGGCCCTTCCCATGATGTGGCCTGTCATTGCGCGCGACCGTCGTGTGCGCGCATCTGATTTGTGGACATCGCCAGCCTCGTTGGAGCGGCATGGCGGCGATCGGGCGGATTCGATAGACTTGGCCTCCGCGGATGGGTGGCCGAGCGGTTTAAGGCAGCGGTCTTGAAAACCGCCAACCCGCAAGGGTTCGTGGGTTCGAATCCCACCCCATCCGCCATCTCAGAACGGTCCGGCCCGGAGACATGGGTAACACTTTGTTCCTAAGACATGGGTGACAACCTCGAGCCGAACGGGTTGTCGATGGGTTGCGGGGTTTTCTGCTCCAGGTCGATGTAGCCGAGATCGTAGTGCATGAAGCTGATCAGCCAAATGCCGTCGTCGACCTCCTTGAGGCCGAGCTTCTGGCCGGCCAGCACGGTGGAGACGTTGATCTTCTT
>JBAWFF010000261.1:0-2633 GCA_049591635.1 Acetobacteraceae bacterium | reverse complement strand
AGGGGCTGGCGGAGGCGGACGGGACGCTGCATCCGATGCAGGCGATGTTTCGCGAGCACCACGCGCTGCAATGCGGCTTCTGCACGCCGGGCATGGTGATGTCGGCGGTCGATCTCGTGGCCAGCCATCCCCAGGGCCTGACCGAGAAGGAAATCCGCGACGGGCTGGAGGGCAATCTCTGCCGCTGCACGGGCTACCATAATATTGTCAAGGCGATCGCCGCCGCGTGGCCGCTGATGCACGGCAAGTCCATGCCGGCGGCCGCCGAATAAGAGCGATCCAAACGGGAGGGTCATCATGGGACACCAGGGCATCGGCGCCTCCGTCCGCCGGACGGAGGACCTGCGGTTCCTGAGCGGGCGCGGCCACTACACCGACGACATCAATCGCCCCGGACAGACCTATGCCTTCATCCGCCGCTCCGACCGCCCGCACGCGCGCATCATCAGGATCGACACGACCGCGGCCGCGAAGGCGCCGGGCGTCGTCGCGGTGTTCACCGGGGCCGACATGGCGGCCGACAATGTCGGCGGCGTGCCGTGCGGCTGGCAGATCCACAACAAGGACGGCACCCCGATGGCCGAGCCGGCGCATCCGGTCCTGGCGATCGGCAAGGTGCGCCACGTGGGCGACCCGATCGCGGTGGTGATCGCCGAAACCCGCCAGCAGGCAAAGGATGCAGCCGAGTTGCTGGTGATCGATCTGGAGGACTTGCCGGCGGTCGCCAATCTCCGCGACGCGGTGGCGCCCGGCGCGGCGACGGTGCATGACGAGGTGGCCGGCAACATCTGCTACGACTGGCACCTGGGCGACAAGGATGCGGTGGACAAGGCGTTCACCGGCGCGGCGCACGTCGTGAAGCTCGACCTGACCAACAACCGGCTGATCCCGAACGCGATGGAGCCCCGCGCCGCCATCGGCGAGTTCGACACGTCGAGCGGGGACTTCACCCTTTATACCACCAGCCAGAACCCGCACGTCATCCGCCTGCTGATGGGCGCCTTCGTGCTGCACATCCCGGAGAGCCGGTTGCGCGTCGTGGCGCCCGACGTGGGCGGCGGGTTCGGCTCCAAGATCTACCACTATGCCGAGGAAGCGATCGTCACCTGGGCGGCGGGCAAGGTGCGCCGGCCGGTGAAATGGACGTGCGAACGGACCGAGAGCTTCATGTCCGACGCGCACGGGCGCGACCACGATTCACAGGCCGAAATGGCCGTGGACGCCGAGGGCAATTTCCTGGCGCTGCGCGTCACCACGCTGGCCAACATGGGCGCGTACCTGTCCACCTTCGCGACCAGCGTGCCGACATATCTGTACGCGACGCTGCTCGCCGGCTGCTACAAGACGCCGGCCATCTACGCGCAAGTGAAGGCGGTGTTCACCAACACTGTCGTGGTGGACGCCTATCGCGGCGCCGGCCGGCCCGAGGCGACGTTCCTGCTGGAGCGCATCGTCGATGTGATCGCCCATGACACGGGCATCGACCGCGTGGAGTTGCGCCGGCGCAACTTCATTCCCGCCAGCGCCTTTCCGTACCAGACGCCGGTGGCGCTCCAGTACGACAGCGGCGACTACGTCGCGACCTTGAACCACTGCCAAAAAGCGGCCGACGTGGCCGGCTTCGAGGCGCGACGGCAAGCCGCGAGGGCGCGCGGAAAACTGCGCGGGCTCGGCTATTCCACCTATGTCGAGGCGTGCGGCATCGCGCCCTCCGCCGTGGTCGGCTCGCTCGGCGCGCGGGCCGGCTTGTACGAATGCGCGAACATTCGCGTCCATCCGACCGGCAGCATATCGGTGTTCACCGGCGCGCACAGTCACGGCCAGGGCCACGAGACGACGTTCGCGCAATTGGTGCACGAGCAGCTTGGCGTGCCGTTCGAGCAGATCGAGATCATCCACGGCGACACCGCGAGGATCCCGTTCGGCATGGGCACCTACGGCAGCCGCTCCCTCGCGGTCGGCGGTTCGGCGATGGTGAAGGCGATGGACAAGATCGTCGCCAAGGGCCGCAAGATCGCCGCGCATTTGCTGGAAGCCTCGGTCGAGGATGTCGAGTTCAAGGACGGCAAGTTCACCGTCGCCGGCACCGATCGGTCGAAGGCGTTCGGGGAAATCTCCCTCGCCGCCTACGTGCCGCACAACTACCCGATCGAGGAGCTGGAGCCGGGGCTGGAGGAGACCGCGTTCTACGACCCGAAGAACTTCACCTTCCCCGGCGGCTGCCACGTCTGCGAAGTGGAGATCGACGCCGACACCGGCGTTACGGAGGTGGTGAGGTTCACCGCCGTCGATGACATCGGCCGCGTGATCAATCCAATGATCGTCGAGGGCCAGGTGCAGGGCGGCGTCGCGCAGGGGATCGGGCAGGCGCTGCTGGAACGCGCGGTTTATGATCGGGAGGGCCAGTTGTTGAGCGGGTCGATGCAGGACTACACGATGCCCCGCGCCGACAACCTGCCGAACATCACGGTGGGCAACGAGGTGACGCTCTGCACGCACAACCCGTTGGGCGTGAAGGGCTGCGGCGAAGTGGGCGCGATCGGCAGCCCGCCCGCGGTCATCAACGCGGTGGTGGACGCGCTGCGTGACTACAATGTACGCCACATCGACATGCCCGCCTCGCCGCAGAAGAT
>JBAWFF010000260.1:0-5302 GCA_049591635.1 Acetobacteraceae bacterium | reverse complement strand
CGTTCGGCCCGGGCGAGGCGGGCGGCGAGCTGGCGCTGCGCGACCGCCCGGTGAGCAGCCTCGATGCGATCGTGCGCGGCACCGCGGCGGGGGTCGCGCCGCTGGTCGGCATCACGACGATGCTGCTGGTCGCGGTGTCGCTGGTCGCGCTGGTCAACATGGGCCTCGGCCTGCTGCCGGGCGCGATCACGTTGCAAGGGCTGTTCGCGTATCTGTTCCGGCCGGTGGCATGGCTGATCGGGATTCCGTGGGCGCAGAGCGCGACGGCGGCGCGGCTGCTGGGCACCAAGACGGTGCTGAACGAGTTCATCGCGTATCTCGATCTTGCCGCGCTGCCGGCCGACGCACTGAGCGCGCGCTCCCGCCTCATCATGACGTTCGCGCTGTGCGGCTTCGCCAATTTCGGCAGCCTCGGCATCCTGATCGGCGGCATGGGCGCGATGGTGCCGGAACGCCGGGCGGAGATCGTCGCGCTGGGCACCCGTTCGCTGCTGTCGGGCACGATCGCGACGTGTCTGAGCGGGGCGGTGGCGGGGGTGTTGGGGTAGGGAAGACCAAATAAGGGTTTAACCGTTAGCTTTGCTTGCAGCGCAAACTATCGGTGCTGCCTTCGAGTTGGGCGGCGCGGGTCTACGTACGCTTTACCCTTTGCCCTGTTGGATCTAGTTGGCTTACGCGCAAGGTGGGGAGGAGTGTCTCCATGAATTGCCGGAGGGTAGTGGCAACAGTGTTGCGTGCCAGTCTCGTTGTGGTCGCAGGCTTCTCACGAAGTAGGGCATGCCCTCCGGGGCAATACAGTTCGCTGGGTATGTGCCTCCCAGAGTTTGGAGGGACTCCTGGTAAAATCTTTGAGCATACGAAAAAAGAAATCGAAGCTCAGCTCGGTGGCATTCCACGCGCTGCCGGCCCTCACTCGATGTCTCGCTCAACCGCGGGACGGGGGATCACCGATTGCGTCGTCCGGGCTCGGGGGCTCGCCGCCCTTGCGGCGCATCAGCCGATCGAACGCCTTGAAGTCCGCCCGAGCACGCCGCTCGGCAAAGAAGGCGGCGGTATCCATGACGGCCAGCTTCTCGGCGACGGCGGTGGCGACGAACTGGTTGATGCTGATGCCATCAGCCTTGGCCCGACGCTCGACCTCCGCCTTGACGGAGTGCGGCAGGCGCAGCGGATACGTGTGCTTGGCTTGCTTCATGTTCGCAGTCTCCGGATGGCCTCCGCGGGAGTAAGCAACGCCAAGCCGAAGCGGCCCGGCGCGGTCCCGAAGTCGCGCGTATTGAAGGTCACGATCGCCTCGGCCTGGCCATTCACGGCGGCCTCCAGGACCAATTCATCGGCGGGGTCGCGCAATTGCGGGCGCCACAGGTAATGGCTTTCCACCGGCTCGGCCATGGCGATGACGGCGTCCACGAATACCATGACCTCGTCCATCGTCAGGCCGGCCGCCAGTCTGTGCTCGGCCAGGCGACAGGTTGCTTCGTATTCGAGCGCGAGGGCTACGTTGACGATTGGCGTGATCTCGCGGCGGCGCGCGCCGCGCAACAACTCCGCGGAGGCCCCGGAAGGGCTGCGCATCGCGGCGACGATCACGTTCGTGTCCAGCACGCATCGCACGCCCGCTCGATATCACATTGCCGGCAATATCACAAGCCCGTGGCGTCCGGCGCCCGTTCGGGCGTCACAACGACAAAATATGACGCCCTGCATCGAGCAGCATATCGCTGACCCACGCCGCCTTCATCACGTCCGATTGCATCCTCCCACCCGCCTTCCGTATGCGATCGGCGACCTGCCCCATCGTCTTGACCGCCTCTGGATGGTCGGGTTGGCCCGGATAGCTGCGGCCTTGGGTGTCGGGAACGCGGGCGATCGACGTGAGGCGATGTCGATAACCCAGGGGGAGGGAAACGAGAGATTGTAGCCATGCGCCGTGCGGCCGGCCCGCATGGCGGCCCTTACGCTCTCCCCTCTCCGGAAGCGGGAGAGGGGAAGGGATGGATTATGGAGTTGGCTGCTTCTCACGCAAACGCGAACACCCTCTTCCAATCATCCTTCATGCTGATCACATTCCACCCGCGCGCCGTCGCCTCCGTCATCAGCGCGTTCGAGAACCTGCCGACATGGGTGTCTGGCAAGCCACCACCGGGCCCATAGGCGTATTCGCGTTTCGCGTCGTCATGGTGAACCAGCATCTTCAGGCGCGGACCCGCGCCCGCGCCCGTCCATTCCAGCATCTCCCGATCGCCGTCGGAGTTGCCGAACGCGGCATACGGACGCTTGCCGATGAAGAGATTGATCCCGACCGCCTTGCCCGCGTTGTCGTCGTTGAAGAACAGCCGCGACTCCCGCATCAGGACCGGTCCGCCGTCCTGCATCTCGTATTTCACGGCAATGCTTGAACCGACCACCTGCTCGGGGGGGATGCCGTAGACGCGCCGCGCGTAGGCGCGGACGAATTCCTGCCCGCCGCCGGTGACGATGTAGACCTTGAACCCGTTCCCGCGCAGCAGGTCCATCGCCTCGCGCATCGGCTGATAGACGAGATCGGTGTAAAGGCGGTTGAAGCGCGGATTGCGCGCGGTCGCGATCCAGGCGCTGACGATCTGCTCGAATCGCTCGGTGCTCATGCCGGCATGGGTCGGGCCGAGGATCTTCAGCCATTCCGACTCGGCGAAACGGGCCACCGCGTCCATGTTGCCGGCGATGACGGAGGAGTACGGCTCCGTGTGTTGCCACTCCGGATGCCGCGACGCGAGCGCGCGGACCCGGTCGAGCGCGAACACGGCCTGCACGTAGATCGGGTGTTCGACCCACAAAGTGCCGTCCTGGTCGAAGGTGGCGATGCGGTCCTCCGGATTGACGCGATCCTTACTCGACGGATCGGTCGTCGCGTGGACGAAATCGAGAATCGCGTGCTTCGCCTTGCCGTCGTTCCAGGACGGCAGCGGATCAGCATCCGTCTGTGCCCGCGACGCGACAACCGGCACGCCGGCGGCGGCGAGCATCGCGCTCGCGCCGCCCAGCACCGATCGGCGGCTGATCCGACTCCCGTGCGACATCTCCGACCCCTACTGCCAATGCGCCGGGCGCCACACATACTGTCCGGTGTGGCGGGAGAATTGCCAGTGGCCGGGAGCATAGTGCCCATAGCGCGGCTGACGGGCGATGTAGCGCCCCTGAACCCAGGCATACTGCACGCCGGTCCAGTGCCAGTGCCCCGGTTCCCAGGTGACGCGACCGCCCGGCGGCGGCGGGACGGGTTCGTAGCGCGGCGGCGGGACCGGCGGGTAAGCCGGCTGCGCCAGCGCCGGGATGGGGGCGCCGGCAAGGCCAAGGACGACCGCCAAGGCAAGGAGCCGCTTCACGCCGGCACCCGTCAGATGTCGGCGTAGCAGTGCGTCTCCGCCGCCCCGCCTGGGTGCGTCAGGGCGCCGAGATGCGCCGGGCCGACCAACTGCGCGAATTTCCAGATCGCGCCGCTGTTGTAGTCGGTCTTGCGAGGCGTCCAGTCAGCGCGGCGCGCGGCCAACTCGGCGTCCGGCAGCTGTACGTCGATGGTGCCCTTCTCGGCGTCGATGACGATTGGATCGCCGTTGCGCAACAGCGCGATCGGCCCGCCAACCGCCGCCTCCGGCCCGACATGGCCGATGCAGAACCCGCGCGTCGCCCCGGAGAAGCGGCCGTCGGTGATCAGCGCCACCTGATCTCCCATGTCCTGGCCATAGATCGCGGCCGTCGTGGACAGCATCTCGCGCATCCCCGGACCGCCCTTCGGCCCCTCGTAGCGGACGACGATGACATCGCCCGCCTTGTAGGCGCGGGCTTGCACGGCGGCGAACGCCTCCTCCTCCGAGTCGAAGCACAGCGCGGTGCCCTCGAAGCGAAGGTTGTGCATCCCGGCGACCTTCACGATTGCCCCGTCCGGCGCGAGGTTGCCCTTCAGCCCGACCACGCCGCCGGTCCGCGACAGCGCGCGCGAGACCGGATAAACCACGTCCTGGTTCTCGGGGAAGACGACATTCTCAAGGGTCTCGGCGAGCGTCTTGCCGGCGACCGTCATGCAGTCGCCGTGCAACAGGCCCCCGTCGAGCAGCGACTTCAGGATCACCGGGATGCCGCCGACCTTGAAGACATCGAACGCGACGTATTTCCCGCCGGGTTTCAGGTCGGCGATGTACGGCGTGCGGCGCATGATCTCCACCACGTCGTCCATGGTGAAACGGATGCCCGCTTCGTGCGCCATCGCCGGCAGATGCAGGCCGGCATTGGTCGAGCCGCCGGTCGCGGCCACCACCACCGCCGCGTTCTCCAGCGAACGGCGCGTGACGATATCGCGCGGGCGCAGGCCGCTCTCAAGCAGTGCCATCACCGCGCGTCCGGACTCAACGGCAAAGCGGTCGCGATCCTCGTACGGTGCCGGCGAACCGGCCGAGCCGGGCAGCGCGAGGCCGATCGCCTCGCTGACGGTCGCCATCGTGTTGGCGGTGAACTGTCCGCCGCAGGCGCCGGCCGAGGGGCAGGCGACGCATTCCAACTCGTGCAGCTCCTCATCGGACATGGTGCCGGCGGCGTGCCGGCCGACCGCCTCGAACACGTCGACCACGGTGACGTCGCGGTCCTTGAAGCGGCCGGGCAGGATCGAGCCGCCGTACATGAACACGCTCGGAATGTTCAGCCGCAGCATGGCCATCATCATCCCCGGCAGCGACTTGTCGCAGCCGGCGAGCCCGACGAGCGCATCGTAGGCGTGCCCGCGCACCGTGAGTTCCACGGAATCGGCGATCAGGTCGCGCGACACCAGCGACGACTTCATGCCCTGGTGGCCCATCGCGATGCCGTCGGTGACGGTGATGGTGGTGAATTCGCGCGGCGTGCCGCCGGCCTCGCTGACCCCTTTCTTGACCGACTGGGCCTGGCGCGACAGCGCGATGTTGCAGGGCGCCGCCTCGTTCCAGCAGGTGGCCACGCCGACGAAGGGCTGGTCGATCTCCTCCTGCGTCAGCCCCATCGCGTAATAGTAGCTGCGATGCGGCGCGCGATCCGGCCCCTCGGTCACATGGCGGGAGGGCAGCTTGGATTTGTCCCAGCGCCTGGTCAGCATCGTGGTGTCCTCTTCGGGTGTCCGGGACGGTTATACCGCCGCACGGCGTGAGGCCAAGCGGGACGCGCGAGATGTGTAGGTAGCACGCGATCTGTCCGGTTTAGGTAGCACTCGATCTGTCCGATGAGGATGGGCTTCCGGGAGGAAGTGCTGATGCGGCGGACGGCGGTGTTGCAGGGCGTGCGGATGATGAAGTTTTGG
>JBAWFF010000259.1:0-2242 GCA_049591635.1 Acetobacteraceae bacterium | reverse complement strand
CGCCCAGCCGTGCGCCGCCCGGAAGCAGCGCCACCAGCCGGCCGTCCTCGCGCCCCACCTCGCACGGCAGAATGTTGCGGACGCCGACGAAATCGGCGACGAAGCGGGTCCTCGGCGTGTCGTGGATCTCGGCCGGCGTGCCCGCCTGCTCCACCCTGCCGTCGCGCATCACCAGGATGCGATCGGACAGTACCAGCGCCTCCTCCTGGTCGTGGGTGACGTAGATCGCCGTCAGCCCAAGCCGGCGCTGCAACTCCTTGAATTCGGCGCGCATCGCCAGGCGCAGCTGCGCGTCGAGGTTCGACAGCGGCTCGTCGAGCAGGATCACGCCCGGATTGCCGGCGATCGCGCGGGCCAGCGCGACGCGCTGCTGCTGCCCGCCCGATAGCCGCGTCGCCCCCCGGTCGGCGAGCGCACCCAGCCCCACCTGATCGAGCCCGCGCCGCACCTCCGCCTCGATGTCCCCGCGTGGCGCGCGGCGTGCCCGCAGGCCGAAGGCGACATTCTCGAACACCGTCATGTGCGGCCAGATCGCGTAGGACTGGAACACCATCGACAGCCCGCGCCGCTCGGGCGGCAGATCGACGCCGGCGGCGGCATCGAACACCGCGCGCCCGTCGATCGCGATGCGCCCAGCCTCGGGCGTCTCCAGCCCGGCGATCGCGCGCAAGGTCGTCGTCTTGCCGCAGCCGCTCGGACCAAGCAGCGTTACCACCTCGCCGCGCTGGGCGGCGAGGCTGAGCGAATGCACCGCACGCACCCCGCCATGCGCGACCGCCAGGCCATCGACCACGACAACATCCGTCATGCCAGCGCCGCGCGTTGCCGCACGCGCAGCACCAGCGCGACGACGAGGAAGCTCGCGGCGAGCTGCACGAAGCCGAGCGCGGCGACGTCGCTCGGGTTGCCGTTCTCCCACAGGTCGAACACCGCCACCGACAGCACGATGCTGCTGCTCGAGTAGAGCAGGATCGAGGAACTGACCTCCTGCATCGCCATGATGAACAGCAGCCCCCAGGCGGCGATCATGGTCGGGCGCACCAGCGGCACGGTCACCCGCCGCATCGTCATGAGCCAGGACGCGCCGGCGACCCGCGCCGCCTCCTCAAGTTCCGGATGCAACTGGCGCAGCGCGGCGCCGGTCGAGCGCACGCCGAACGGCAGGTAGTGCGTGACATAGGCGAGCAGCAGGATCGCGATGGTGCCGTAGATCGGCGCCGGCACCCGGACGTAGACCCACAGCAGCCCCAGCGCGAACACCATCGCCGGCATACTGAGCGGGACCATGCTAAGCTGATCGAGCACGCCGCGCCCGCGCTGGCGGGTCCGCAGCACCACCCAGCTCACCGCGAGGCCGAGCCCGCACACGATCGTCGCCGTCAGCACGCCGAGCAGCATGGAATTACCGACCGCGATCCAGGTCTTCGGATAGGCGAACAGCACGTAGTCGAAATGCGCGGCGGTGAAGCGGGTCAGCCGAATATTGCCGGTGACGAAAGCGACGGAGGCCGCCCACAGCAGCGCCAGCAACGGCAGGATTGTCGCCAGCGCGACATACAGCCAGGCGAGCGCGGCGCGCAGCCGGCGCGCGCTCGGGGGTTTGCTCGAGGCCCGGAACGCCTTCCCGCCGATGGTCGCGAAGGAGCGGTGGCCCAGCAGCGCCGATTGGGCGAGCGTCAGCAGCGCGGTGATGCCGAGCAGCAGCAATCCCCACGCCGCCGCGTCGCCGAGGCGCGGCGGATAGGTCTCCAGCAGCTGGAAGATCTCGGTCGTGGCGACGTCGAACCCCGCCGGCATCCCGAGCACCGCCGGCACGCTGAACATGCCGACCACCTGGACGAACACCAACAGCGCCGACGCCAGCGCCGACGGGCCGAGCAGCGGCAGCGTCACCCGACGCAGCACCATGCCGGGCCGCGCCCCATGCACGCGCGCGGCCTCCAGCAGCGAGGCGTCGAGCCCGGCGAGCGCGTCCGACATCAGCAGGAACGGCAATGGCATGGTCGCCAACACGCAGACCAGGACGACCCCGCCCGGGGAGACGACGTTGATCGTGATCCCGAGACCCAGCGCGTCGCGCAGCAGCAGGTTGAGCATCCCGCTGTGCGGCGAGCCGAGCCAGCTCCAGCCGATCGCGGTCAGCAGCGGCGTGAGATAGAGCGGCATGACGACCAGCCGCTCCAGCATCGCCCGCCCCGGCACGCCGCGCGCCAGCGCGAGCGCGAGGCCGCCCCCGCCCGCC
>JBAWFF010000258.1:0-18730 GCA_049591635.1 Acetobacteraceae bacterium | reverse complement strand
CGGCTCCGCGCGGAGCCGACGGGCGGATCGAAACCTACTTCATCTCGATGAAGCGATACTGGAAGTTGTTGTCGGCCTGCTGGGCGACATCGACGCTCTTCTTCATCGCCCACACGATGACCTGCTGATGCAGCGGGATGTAGGCAACGTCGCCCTGGATCAACTCGGCCGCTTGGTCGATCAGCGCGTCGCGCTTCGCCTCATCGGGTTCCACGCTGATCTGATCGATCAGCGCATCCATCTTGGGGTTCGAGTAGCCCTCCGCATTCACCTCGCCGCGGGTGCCGTTGCGGGTGCCGAGCAGGGCGAACAGCGCGTTGTTCGCGTCATAGGTCGCCGGCGTCCAGCCCAGGAGGTAGAAATCCGTATCGTATTTCGGCGCCTGCGTCTTCAGGAAGTATTTCGCCTTCTCCTGCGCGTTCAGATCGACTTTCACGCCCACCCTAGCCAGCATCGAGACGATGGCCGTGCAGATCTGTTCGTCCATCACGTAACGGTCGTTGGGGCAATCCATGCCGACCTTGAACCCGTCTGGATAGCCCGCCTCGGCCAACAGCTTCTTCGCCTCCGCCGGATCGTATTTGGGGCGCACATCGAGCTTGGCATTGTAGCCGTTCACTCCCGGCCCCCACATCATGTAGCTCGGATGCGCGAGGCCGAGCATCACCCGCTTGGCGATGGCGTCCTCGTCGATCGCATGGACGAAGGCCTGGCGAACCCGCAGATCCTTGAACGGATTCTTGCCCTTCACATTGCTCGTCGGCAGCTCGTCTCGGCTCTGGTTCAAGCCGAGGAAGATCGTCCGCAGCTCCGGATGCTCGATCACTTTCAGGTCGGGAGAGGCCTCGATGCGCTTGATGTCTTGCGGCGGGACCGTGTAGATCATGTCCATCTCGCCCGACAGCAACGCCGCGACCCGGGTCGAGGAGTTGCCGATCACGTCGAACTCCACCTTATCGGCGTTGCTCGAATTATGGTCCCACCAGTTCGGGTTCTTCTCCACCACGGTTCGCCGGTCCGGTTCGCGCGAGACCAGTTGGTACGGCCCGGTGCCGTTCGCGTTATGCACCGCGTAGTTGTCCGCGGTGCCGCCGATCACCACCGGCTCGGTCGCGTTGTGCTTTTCGCACCACGCCTTGCTCATGATCAGCAGGTTGGTCTGTTCCTGCGGGAAGATCGGATCGGGCGTGAACGTCTCGAACTCGACCGTCATCGGGTCGATCGCGCGTACGTCCTTCACCATGCCCATCGTCGCCTTCATGATCGACGTCTTGGACTGTAGCCGATGCAGCGAGAACACCACGTCGTCGGCGGTGAAGGGCGTGCCGTCCTGGAATTTCACGTTCGGGCGCAGGTGGAAGGTCCATACGTTCGGACTCGTGTGCTCCCACTTGACGGCGAGCGCCGGCTCCAGCTTGAGGTCGCGATTGCGCCGGATCAGCGGCTCGAAGATGTTGCCCAGGAACGAGAGCTGTACCGTCTCCTGGCGCGTATCGGGATCCATCGCCCCCACGTCGCCGTCGTTGGCCCATTTGAAGGTCTTGGCAGCCGCCGGGTGCAGCCCGATGGTGGCGCTCAGCAACAGGCCGAGCGCGGCCATGCGCGATGTCCTCATGATATCCTGATCCTCCCACTTTTATTTGGAGCTGGCGCGTGAACTTTCCACAGAACCGGTCGGATTGCCAGCCCGCGGACGCGCGCGCGCGACTATGAGCCTGCGTGTCCTCCTTACCGACCTCGTCATCCCGCCACCCAGCCTCGTCTATGTCGCCCTCGCCGGGATCGTGCTTGCGGCAGCCGGCAGACGTTTGCGGTTCGGCTTCGCGATCGCCGCCGCCTCGCTCGTGGTCTTGCTTGGGCTGGGGCTGCCGCTGACCGGGAACGCGCTGCTGATTTCGCTGGAAGGCGATTTGCCGCTGCGTCCACCACCGGACGCGCCGCCGGGCGCCATCGTCATCCTTAGCGCCGAGGTCGACCGTACCCCGGACGGGCTGGAGCCGGGCAAGCTGACATTGCAGCGCCTGCTCGCCGGCGCCCGGCTGTGGCAGCGCACACACTTGCCGGTGCTGGTCTCGGGCGGTTCGCTCGAGCCGGGCGAGATGCCTGTCGCGCACGTGATGGCACAGACTCTGGAGCGCGATTTCCACGTGCCGGTGCGCTGGATCGAGGATCGTTCGCAGACGACATGGCAGAACGCCGCCGACAGCGACGCGATCCTGCGGCCTGCGGGGATACGCTCGGTCTATGTCGTCACGAACGCATGGCATGAGCGGCGTGCCGTGCTGGCGTTCCGCCATTTCGGGCTGTTGCCCACAGCTTCACCGGTGCCGGGTGATGTCGTGACCGGCGGGATCGTACCAACGGTCTCGGGCTGGGTGCGGAGCTACCACGCCCTGCACGAATGGGTTGGGCTCGCCGTCTATTCATTTCGCGCCTGGCGCGAAGGGCCGCCGGCCGGGCCATCGAACAGCGCGCCGTAGGCGGCGAACATCGCGGTCTCGTCGTACTCGCGCGCCGCCTTCGCCCGGTTCGCCGCGCCGATGCGCGCTCGCGACGCGGGATCGGCCAGCAACACGTCGAGCGATCGCGCGAGCGCCCGATCATCCTTCGGCCCGACGAACGCGGCGTTCTCAGGCGCGAGCATAAGGCGCACGTCGCCCACATCGGTTGCCGCGACCGGCAGACCCGCCGCCATCGCCTCGATCACTGACAGCGGCATCTGTTCCGTATCCGACGATAGCGCGAAGAGGTCGAACCCGGCGTAAAGCGTGGCCGGCCGGGCGACATGGCCGGTGAACGAGACCCGGTTCGCCACGCCGAGTTCGGCGGCCAATCGCTCGAGCCCGGCCCGCTCCGGCCCATCGCCGACAATCGCCAAACGCGCCGGCTGGGCGAGGAAGGTGAAGGCACGCAACAGCCGATCCAGCGCCTTCTCGGGCCGCAACCCCGCCACCGTCCCGATCACCGGCCCCTCGCCGGGGAAGCGCGCCGCGATCACCGGGTCCGGCGCGGCGGCGAAGCGCGAGAGATCGATGCCGTTCGGGATGTAGCGCAGCCGTCGCCGGGGCAACCGCCATATTTCGGTCGCGATCCCTTCCAGTCTGCGTGAGGGAAACACGACGGTGCTTCGGCGCAGGACCAGCCTGCGGATCAGCACGCGGCGGGGAAGTTGGCGATCGCGCTCCTCTGGTCCAAACCCGTCCTCGATCTGGATGTGACGCACGCCGGCGGCGAGGTTGGCGATCGCCCAATCGATCGAACCCCAGTTGTGCGTCACAAGCACGTCCGGCCGGAGCGCGCGCAGCATCCGGCGGAAGGGTGGAAGATTGCCGAGTGTCCGGCCGTGGCGCACCTCCACGGCGGGAAACTCGAGATGCAGGTCCGGATCAAGCCGCTCGCGGGCGGTCGTCACCCCGTCCATCGCCACGATCAGGTAACGGTAGCGGCGCCCGAAATGATTGGCCACCGCGGCGAAGCGAACCTGCGGGCCGCCGGTGGCGAACGTCGCGAAGACACTGAGCAGCGTGGGCGTTTGCGCAACCATCAACGCGCATGGACGCCGATCGCGCGGGCGTGGAACACGGTCGGATCGGAAACGGGCACCCACCCCAGGTCGCGCTTCGCATCGCCGCAATCGAAGGTCGCGATCAAGCCCCGCGAGACGAAATCCCGCCGCGACGGCACCACCGACCGCCGCCCGCCTGCTCGCTTGATGACCCATTTACCAAGATCGGCGGCGAACAATCCGACTGGTACTTGCGGATGGAACTTCAGCGGTCGCCGCGTGGCCGCGGCCAGGGCGGCGATATACTCGCGTGCGCTGGGCCGCACGTCGCCGACGATGTTGTAGCAGTGGCCGTCCACGCCCTCGGCACGACAGGCCAGCAGGATCGCATCGGCGACGTCCTCGACCAGCACGAAGGGCAGGGGATTGCGACCACCGTTCCATCCCAGGCAGTGCTGCTCGTTGTTGAAGAAGCCAAGCCCGCCATGCAAGGCAATCCCGCCCTCACCGACCACGAGGCCGGGGCGCAGAATAACGACCGGGAGGCCGAGCCTCGCGTGCATGTCGAGCAGCATCCGGTCGCACATCGCCTTCGCGCGCGCGTAGTCGTTGCGCCGCTCGAACTCCGGATCGGGCGGGGCCGCGCCGGTCACTGCCCGCGATTGCGGGCCGAGATAGAGCGAGGCGATCGACCCGACATGGACGAGGCGACGAACGCCGTGACGCAGACATGCCTGCGCCACCGTCTCCGCTCCGCCGACCATCGCGGTGGTCACTCTTTCCCGGCTGCCGCTCTCGCCCCCATGCGCCAGGTTCACGACCACGGGAATGCCCTCGATCGCCGCGTCGACGGTGGCGGAGTCGCGGACGTTGCCGGCGTGCAGCGTAACCAGCGGGTGGCTGAATATATCCGCCAGCCCGCGCGTCGTGCGCGCGACGACGCGGACCGCGATGCCATCGGCGACGCAACGCCGCACGAGGTGGGTGCCGATGAATCCCGTGCCGCCGAGGATCGCGATCACCGGGGCTTGCCGCGACGCGGTGGAAACAGGCGCTGCGGTCGATACCGGTGCGGCGGACCCGCCAAACGCCGCATCTCGGATTCGCTCGCACGTCGTGACAAGCATCGCGCCGAACCGTCCGTCGAGTTCCGGAGCTCGCCCGGCATCGAGTGCGGCGTGAAAGCTGGCGATGCTGGCGTCCATGCTTTGCGCGAACGGGTCGCTCCGCGGCTTCAGCCGCAGCAGCGACAAGCCGTAGTCGCGCCCATTGCGGATGCTCCCCCCGACCAAGGCGCCGGCCGTTCGGCCGGCCGAGGCCACGTTGTCCACGACATCGAGCCAGCGCGTCCGCGTGAGGGTGTGGAACTGGTTTGTCAGGATGTCGGCCACCGCGACTCCGTCGTCGCACACCACGCTCACCCGCCAGAACGGGAAGGCTTGACCCACCGCGAACCGCAGCGAGGCGGGAAGGTCGGCGCAGCCGAGAGCCGCGTCGAACGTGGGAAAGATCGTCTGGCCGGATCCGACAGACAGGCTCTGGCCAGAGAGCACGCGAACGTCGCCGATGTCGCCCGCCAAGGCGGCGATCTGCGAGAGCGGATGCACGGCTTGTTCCAACAGCAGGTTGCCAGGCGAGGCGAACATCCAATGGCCGAACTGACGGGTGCTGATCTGGCGCAGCGGCACGTTGTAAATGCAAGAAACGTGACTGGGTCGGCCCAGGCGGCCGGCGCGGACGATGTCGCGCAGCTTCGCGAAGGCCGGATGGTGGACGAAGTTCTGATTGACGCCGAGCGCCACCCCCGCGGCCTCCGCCTGCGCGACCAACGACGTGCTGGCCGCGGAGGAATGCGCCAGCGGCTTCTCGATCAGCAGCGGCTTGCCGGCGGCGATCAGCGCTTGCGCGATGTCCGCGTGATGATCCGGTGGAACCAGCACATGCGCCCGATCGAAGCCATCCGCCGCGAGCGCGTCCTGTAGCGAGCCGAAGATCTTGGGAATGTCATACGCGCGCGCGAGCGTGTGCGCTTGGTCCGAAACAGGGTCGATCACCGCCGCCAATTCCATGCCGGGGATTCGACGTAGGGCTTCGGCATGTACGCGCGAGATGAACCCCGCGCCGATCAAGGCGACACGCGTCAAACTGCGATCCTCCATCGGTATCTCGAACGCCGCCGCCCGCTCGTTCAGCGTGGCGGCGACACCGCGTTCAGTGCGGCGTGGAGCCCGGTCGCGGAGTTCAGGAACGTCTCGATCGCCACTCGAGCCAACCGCTGCGCCTCTGGTCCCACCTCCGGGAGGTCGGGATCCGGCGTCAGCACCACCAATACGATCGGGCTGCCTCCGCCGACGATGCTCTGCCACGCCCGCCGCAGGCGGAACCGCAGGCCCGGCGCCACCGCGTGGCCATTCTCCCACAGCAAGGAGGCGGCAAGGTGGGTCGGGTTCTCCGTCTGCGTCAGCACCCACGGTTCGCCGTGCAGAAGCGCGGTCCGCGAGCTGACGTCCTCGATGTCGGGCGGACTGGTGAGGCGTGCCTGCTCGCTCATGATTGGCCGGGGAGCGGTGCGGGCCGAGAAGGTCTTGGCGCGCAGGATCACGCCCAACCCCATCACATCCAACCCGGGGCAGGTATAGCGGCCGACGACGATATCGGGCGTGTCCGCGGCAGCGGCCCCGACCGGCACCTCCGTGCAGCGTCCCGCCGAGGCGAGATTGAACACCGCGCCGCCCGGGCCGGCGGCGGCGCGGTCGAGCGCGAATGCCGCCGCCGGGCCGAATGCCGTCAACACCACCACCGCCGCCGTCGCGGCCACGATCGGTGCGCGCGATGACGGTGCCGGCGGTGCGGCGGGCGTCCCTGGCGCGATCCGTTGGTCTTGGCGGAACGGCAGGCCGATGGCGACGAGGATCAGGATGACGATGGAGAAGAAGATCCAGCCGTACAGAATGTGGTCGGTCTCGGCGGCTTGCGCGCTGCCGAGGAGATGGCCGAGCGTGACGATCCCCAGGGCGCGGAATCCGTTGGCGATGATCGGCACCACCAGCGAAGCCCCGATGAAGGCCAGGCGCCGCCCCGGCGAGCGGTAAATCAGCAATGCGTAGAGGCAGCCGAACGCGAGCGAGGCGATTAGGAAGCGCAGCCCGGCACACGCCTCGGCGATGAAGAACGTGCCCTCTGGGATCTGGATCACGTAACCATCGGTGTAGTTGACGATCCCCAGCAGATCGAGGCCGTGCATGACGAAGGCCGAGGTGAAATTCTGCAACGCCGGCACCAGGAAGTCGCCGAAGGGGACGAGGAAGTATAGGTAGAGCAGCGGTCCGCACAGCAGCCAGAAGGCGCGCCCACCGAGCACCGCGAGGAACAGCAGTTCCACGCAGGTTATGGCGATGAGCTGGCGCCCCTCCATGAAGCCGACCCGCTCGGCGGCGAACCAGGCGATGGCCAGCGGCAGCGCGGCCAGCCCCAGCGCGGGGATCGGGCGGGCGGCGATGCCGCGCAGCGTATCGCGCCGGTCCCACACCAGATAGGCGGCGATCGGAATGACCAGGAAACAGTGGTTGTAAGCGGTCGAGCCGATCCAGACCCGGACGGCCGCGTCGATCTCGGCATGGAACAGCAGACCAAGCACCACCAGCCCGATGACGATCGGCGCCGCGATCCCGGCCAGACCGGGCACGGCAAGGCGCAGCCGTGCGGGGGCGAGGGCCTGGGTGGTCATGTCACACCGCTCCCATCTCGTGAATGTCCGCCGTCTCGATGGCACCTTCCGCTTCGCCCAGCATATGCGCATAGACCCGGTCCATGCGATCCCAGGCGAATTCGGCCAGCAGGCGACGCAGGCGCGGATGCATCCGGCGCAGGTTCGTGTAGTGGCGCAGACGCGACTTGAGGCCGATATTCGCCACGCGCGGCTGGCCGGGATCGACCTCCCAAGGATGAAAGTAGAAGATTCCGGGCTGGCGGTCCGCGCGATGCATATGCTTCAGCCCCAGCCTGTAGAACCCGTAGGGCAGCAGCCGGAAATACCCGCCTCCGGCGCACGGGAAGTTGCGGCCCAGCGCGCGCACCGTGGTCATCGGGATCTCCCACAACATTCCGTTGTCGGGCTGGAACGGGACACGCGGGGCATCCGGCATCCCGTACAGATCGTGGCGGATCGGGTTGATGCTGGAGCTGTAGCGATAGCCCTCGCTCTCCAGGGCGGCGAAGGCCCACAGATTGCGTGGCCCGATCGAGAACGTCGCGGCGCGGTAGCCTCGCACGGGCACGCCGCCGATATCCTCCAACAAGCGGCGCGCGCGACCCACGTCGGCGCGAAACTCGGCCGGATTCTGCGCGTCGGCCCGCGTGTGGTCCCACCCGTGGCTCGCCAATTCGTGGCCGGCGTCGACGATCCGACGCACCACGGCGGGATGGCGTTGTGCGATCCAGCCCAGCGTGAAGAACGTCGCCCGGACATGGGCTTCGTCGAACAGCGCCAGGATCCTATCCGTGTTCGCTTCGACCCGGGGTGAGATAGACTCCCAACTCGCCCGGGCAATACGCCCGGAAAGCGCCTGGACCTGAAAATAATCCTCGACGTCGACCGTCATCGCGTTGACGGGTCGGGTTTCGCCCGACCTGGCGTCGTCGGGTCGTCCATCGAACGTGGCTGCCCGCGACGCCGCTGTCATGGGCGTTGCTCCGCGTATGAGCCGAGCAGCTCCACCAAGCGATGCAGCGTGCGCCCCTGCCGCGCGACGCCCTGCTCCAGGGCCGCGATGCGCCCGTCCAGATGGTCCGTGCTCCGCTCCTCGGTCAGTTCAAGCCGAGGTTCCGGGGACAGGACGGGCTGCCCCGCGCCCAGGTCGCGGGCCAATTCGGCGGCGGTCGCCACCACCATCTCGGCGGTGACGACATGGGTTTCCTCCAACGCCCCGTAGAGCAGCACGCGTCCGCAGAGCGTGTTGATCCGTCGCGGCAGGCCCGCCGTCTCGCGAAAGAGCGCGGCGAACGCCTCGTCGTTCCAGTGCGGGTCATCGCTCCAGCCGACGGTTCGCAGCCGGTGTTCGACATAGGCGCGGGTTTCGGGCTCCGACAGCGGGCCGAGATGATAGGAGGCGAGCACGCGCTGTCGGAGCTGTTCGAGGTCCTTGCTACCGAGCATGGCGCGGAACTGCGGCTGGCCGAGCAGAATCGTCTGCAGGCTGGCGCGTCCGTCGACGGTGATGTTCGACAGCATCCGCAGCTCCTCCAGCGCGCCGAGCGGCAGGTTCTGCACCTCGTCGACGACCAGCAGGCAGCGTCTCCCGGCGGCGCGGTGCGTACGCACTGTCTGCTCGAACCGGCGCAGCAAGGTCGCCTTGTCGCCGCTCGAATCCTCTACCCCCATGCTGCCTACCGCAAGACGCAGCAGATCCTCGCCGGAGACCAGTGTCGTGACGATCCGGCCCATCGCGTACGTAGCCCGGTCGAGTTGGGCCCAGAGCTGCTCGACCAGCGTGGTCTTGCCGGCGCCGACCTCGCCGGTCACGACGATGAAGCCCTCCTCCTGCGAGAGGCCGTAGATGAGGTGCGAGATCGCCCGGCTGTGTCCGGTCGAGCCGAAGAAGAAGCGGCTATCCGGCGTAAGCTGGAAGGGGGCGCCGGCGAGTTTGTAGAACGCGTCGTACACGAGACCCCGCTCAGAACCGCTTGGTCAAGCTAAGCAAGAAGATGTTATCCGCGAAGCTGCGTCCGGCGAAGTTGGACGTGCGATTGAAGAATGAATATCGCGCCACGGTTGACACCGTGTCGCTCAGCAAATAGCTCGCCCCGGCGCTCGCGTTAAAGGAGCGCTCCGTCCCCGACGGGCTGGTTTGAAACGACGACAGCGAATAGCCGCCGCCGAGGCCCAAGCTGGTCCGTTCGCTGATCTGATGGGTCCAGGCCGCGTTGAAGGAGGTCACCTCCTCACCGATCCCGGGAGACGAACCGGGGGCGGAGCCGACCGGCGTCTGATTCTGGTGCTGCACCGAGAGGTTTATCGTATCGCGGTCGAGCACCGTGGTTTCTGTGAGGTTGAGCGAATGGGTGCGAAACAAGGCGTTCTGCGTGCTCAACAGCCCGTTGCCGAGAAACAACGGCGCCCCCGTCTGGACGTCGACCGCGTTGCCGAACTGATCGAAGCTGGTCAGCGCGAGTTGGTTTTCGATCTGCTGGATGTCGGTCGCGAGTTGGGTAGTATAACTCATGCTGATCCGGCTTCGCGGCGTGATCTGGTAGTAGCCTCGGATATCGGGCGAGTTCGCGCCCTGTTGGTGACCGTAGCCGATCGAGATCTGGCTATCGGGGTTGGGCGTCAGCACCACCCCGACCAGCCATACCGCGTCGTTGATGTTGGTCGCGGGAGCCGTGTTATAATGGATGCTCTCGGCGCCCAATTCGACGAACGGCATCACGGCGCGGTTCAGCGCGTAGCCGGCCCAGTTGGTGATGGTGTCGTCGCGCGATCCGTTCGACACGCCGGTTCCGGTGCTCCGCGCGGCGTCCACCACGGCGAAGTCACGCACACGTCCGAAATCCGGCCCGCTCTGGAACTGCGCCGTCGCCTCGCCGGTCTGCTGGCGCTGGGTGCCGACCGACACGGTGCCGGGAATCGGATTGAGTTCGCCGCTGTCGGTGGAGTACGATTCCGTCAGCGACAGTCCGACCTTGGCGGTTCCGAAATCACCGAACCGATGGACCACGTAGGGCGTGATCGAGGCACCGAAATTCTGCGTGAGGTTGTTGCTGTCCAGGGCGAGGGCGCTAGGCGCCGAGGCGGACCCGGCAGCCGAGCCGAGCGGGCTGGCCGAGCCGAACTGCCCGAGCCCGAGCCCGCCGAGGCCACCGAGGCCACCGCCGGCCGGTTGCACCGAGGCGAGCGCGCGAGCGGTCACGAAGAATGTGTCGGGAACCAATTCCGCGGTGACGGAGCCGATCCCCTGCTGGGCGATGGAATCGGCGGAGCGGGTTCCCGCGTAGCCCAAGAAGGTCGGGGCATATTGAAGGTTGGCGGTGACCCGCGGCGTGGAGCCGGTGATCTGGATGCCGGGCGTGATCGCGGTGACGAAATCGCCCTTCGGGTTGGTTTGGCTCTGGAAGATGTTGCTGTTGTACATCTCCGCCACGCCGATCGACGGGACAATGGAGAAGGCCGGAGCGCGCGGCCCGCCGGCGGGTGGCACCGCCGGCATGTAGCGCAGATCGCTCTGGCCAAGCGTGCTGGGCAAGCCGCCGACTGGGCTGTTAAGCATAACCGCCGCCGGCGGCAGGCCCACCGGCGGCAGGCCCATCGGTGAGGGACCCGCCGGCGGTGTCCCGGTCGTCGCATCCTGCGCGTGCACGGCGGACGCGACCAGGACGGGGACAATCCCGATAAGCGCGGCACCCGCCAGTCGGGCTGCGCGATGCGGCGGCGCGACAGAGGCGGACATCAGGCCATTCCGGGCACGGCGCTCAGGACGTGTAGTACGGGGCGTAGGCGCCGAAAGCGTTCCCCCCGGCCTGCTGCATCTTGTTCAGCACAAGGGTGATCGCGGGGCAATCCTGGATCAGGTCCAGCGCCGCCTCCACATGCCCACGCTGCGTACGCTCCGCCTCCACCACGAAGAGTATCTGGCCCATCAGGGGAGCCAGCGCGGCGGGATCGCTGGTCGCGAGGCAGGGGGCGCCATCGAGGATTACCAGCCGCTCCGGCTGGCGGCGCGCCATCCCGTTCAATAGCCGTCCGACGTGGCGGCTGGCCAACAGGTCGGACCCCCTTGTGTGGTGGCCTTGTCCGATCGGCAGCACCGAGAGGCCGCCGACCTCGGTCGGGTAGTCAAGCCGCACCGGGTCGAGGGTGCCATTCCCGGCGCAGTCCAGCAGTCCGGGCGCCTCGGCGAGCCCGAGGGTGTGGCTCAACGAACGCTCCTTCACATCGGTATCGATCAGCAGGACAGGATGGTCGCCCTGGCGGGCAATGCTGGCGGCGAGGTTCAGCGCGGTGAAGCTCTTGCCTTCGCCGGGCCGCGCGCTGGTGACCATGAGGAGATTCGGGTACGCGCCAGCCAGTTCCGCGCTGGCGGGGATTGATCCGGCGGCGGTGAAGGCCGTCCGCAAGATCTGGCGCTGCACCAGCCACAGCTCCTCCGAGATCCGGCTGCGGCCGGCCTCATCCGTCATCAGGCCCGCCTTTTCGAGCAACGCCACGGCGATCACGGGGCGTGTGGGCGTCGTCTGCGTCGATGTGAAGGCCGTCGCCCCAAGCGGCCCCGCGCCAAGCGTTCCGGGACCGAGATCGCCGCCAGGAATAGTCCCGGGGACCGGGGGCGCCGCGGAAAGCTGTCCTGGGACAGCGCCCGATGCCGCCAGCCGGGCGGCGGCGCGCTCGATCAAGTGGGGACCGTTCGGCATTCTGTCAGACCGTGTTGGAAGCACGCAGGATATGCATGAGCAGGCCGCCGTAGATTCCTATCAGCAGTACGATCGCCGCCGCGAACTGGCCGACGGCGACGGCACGGCGGCGCAGCGATAGGCCCCCCATCGTCGACAATCCGCCTAGCACCGGCAGGCCAAGCGCGCGCAGCTCGTCGAGCGTGCCGAAGGATCTGTCGAATTGCGCCAGCAGAACCGAAACCGCCAGCCCTGCGCCGATGCCGACCAGCAAGACGCCCGTCATCAACAGCGGTCGGTTGGGAAACACCGGCACCACCGGAATCTCGGGTGGGTCGACCACGCGAAGGTGGACCTTGTCTGCCTGGGTATTCGCCGCTTGCGCGATCCGCGCCGCCTGCAAGCGAACAAGCAGCTCGTCGTAGCTCTTTTGGAGCACATCGTAATCGCGATTGAGGTTCTCGTACTGGGCCAACAGCGCCGGCTGGTCATGCTGCACTTTCTCGATCCGCGCCAGCCCATCGCGGGCGTTCTGGACCTGGTTGGTGAGCGACGCGACATTCGACTCCTCGTCGACCAGCTTAACCGTGAACTGGTCATAGAGCCCGTTCGGCACGCCGGCTCCCCGGGTTGCCCCCCTGCCGCCGCCGCCGGCGGCGCCCGGTGTGTGGCGCAGCTGCTCGACCAACTTTTGCTGCTCAATGACGCCCGGGTAGCTGTCGGTGTAGAGGTTCCGAAGTTCGGTCAGACGCGACTGCGCCTGCGCAAGCGGGCTGCCACCGGCCGCTCCACCGCCGTACCCCGCGGTCTCCGGGCCAGGCAGCGTCGCCGGCATTCCCTTGAGGCGTGTTTTGATCTGCGCTACCCGCTCCTGCGCGTCGTGCAGCGAAACCTCGAGCTTGGAAACGGCGTCCCGCGCCGCCTCTACCGTGTCGCCGGTGGCGTTCCCGTTCGGCAGCAGGCCAGCGTATTTGGTGCGGAAGGCGGCGCGCCGATCCTCCATCGCGTGCAACTGAGTCTCGTAGGAGGCGATCTGGAGTTGCAGGAAACGAAGCGCGTTGTCCATGTCGCTGCGGTTGCTGCCTGTCGCTTCCTCGGTGAAGATCGACAACAGCGTCTGCACGACGTCGCGCGCGAGGCGCGGATTGCTATTGGAATAGGAGATCGCGAACAGGTTCTTGTCTTGCGCCTGTACGACGATATCGGTGCCGAGATCGGTGATCATGCGTTCCCGCGCCTCGGGCGTGGTCGCCGTCAAACCTAGGTCGGTCTTCGAAACAAGGGTCTGCAAATTCGGTCGGCTGAGCAACGTGCGTTGAAGCATCGTGAGGTGGTCGGTCGAATTGGTATCGGCGGCGACGCCACGCAGTAACGGCGTCAGTACCGCGTCGGCATCCACGTAGAGCCGTGCGCTAACCTGGTATCTGTCTGGGATCTCATGCACCCCGACCCAGCCGAGCAGGCACACGACCCATGCCACCGCGATCCCCGCCCAGCGGCGCCGCCAAGCCATTCGCAGAGTGTGCGAGAGCAGATGAAGCAGTTGGTCCATGACGCAGGCTCCGCGTTAGAAGTAAGTCTGCGGAATGATGAGGGTGTCGCCGGGCTGCATTGCGATGTTCTGGGAGATCTCACCATCGTTTATAAGATCGGCGAGGTGGACGTGGATGATCTTATCCTGGCCCGACGCGGTTCGACGCACCACGATCGCACGATTGCCGGCGGCGTACTTGGTCAGGCCCTTGGTGGCGATCATCACATCGAGCAGGGTCATGTGGTCGCGGTACGGGAGCGCCTCTGGCTCGGTCGCTTCGCCGATCACCTTGATCTGGCGGTCGAGCGGACCGACGAAGCTGCGCACGATGACGGTTACGTTCGGGTCGCGCACGTACTGCTTCAGCTGCGCCTCGATCTCCTTCGACAACTGCGTCGCCGTCTTGCCCGATGCCTGGATGTCCTGGATCAGCGGCACGGAGATGCGTCCATCCGGGCGTACCGGCACCTCCGGCTCGCTGAGTTCGGGCGCGTGATAAACGAAGATGCTGAGCGTGTCGCCCGAGCCGATGACGTACTCCTGCCCCATATGCGAAGCCGAGGTGGCCGCGCTCGCGCTGGCTCCTCCGGGAGCCTGATTCGGCACGGCGCACGCGGCGAGCAGCCCACAGCCCACGACCACGGTGAGGACTGGCAGCAAGGTGGAGGACCTGAACACACGCGACCTCGATCATGCTAGAACGGTGACATCCGCGAACCAGCGACGCCGGCCGGCCCCGCGCGCGGGTTACGGCAGCCGAGACCGCTCACGCGATGATTGATGGAATATCCGAAGTAAATCAAGTCTAAAGGGAACTTGACGCGGCAATGGAATTGTAAGACGTTTCCTTGGCCGTTGGGTAGCCTTTTAGTGCCGGCCTGGGCCGGACGGGCGTGTATAGGGACAGCACTGTAGCTTGCTTCGTGGTGGGCGTAGCAAGACGAGGGGTGCTGTTCGATGCGCGCCGCCCGGTTTGCCTTGGGGAATGATGCATGACACGGAGTGTCGGCCGTTACATCGCACCCGAGATGGCGGTCCTGTGGCTCCTTGAACTGATTTTGGCGTTCATCGTCGTTTACGCCATGATGCTTTCCCCTCCTGCCGCCGACCTGCTCGGTGCCTCCTGGCGCGCCATCAATCCTCGCCTGGCCAACCACGCCGCCCTGCTGGCGTGCACCCTTGCGGGCACCGCTATCGTGATTGGGCTCTATCGCCCGGATATTTGCCTTGATCCGCGGCGGGTAGCGCTGAACGCCGCCGTGGTCGCGGTGCTGGCGTTCCCGGTGGCCCTGGCGGTGGGGGGGGCGTTCAACGGTGGCCTGACCGCCACCTACGCCCTGTGGCTGGTCAAGGTGCTGGGACTGTGGATCGCCGCGGTGCTGATCACGCGGTGGGCGCTGCGGCTGGTGCTGCGCCGCGCCCTGTTCTCGCGGCGCGTGCTCGTGGTCGGCGCAGGCCCCGCCGCGGATCGCCTGGTCGGCGCGCTGCGGACCCGGCGGGGCGCGATGTTCGAACTTGCCGGCGAGATCGCGCCCGACGCCACGCCGCCCAGTCTGGAGGCGCTGCGGGCCGGCCGTGTCTGGGCGCTTCTCGCCACCGGCGCGTCGGACCAGACCCCGCCGGCCTGGTTGCTTGACTACAAGCTGCGTGGAATGGCCGTGTTCAACGAGCTCGGTTTTTGCGAACGCCATCTAGGCCGGATCAACCTCGACCGCCTCGACGCGGCTTGGCTGCTCGGCGCCGACGGCTTCGACAACAGCCGCCTGGCGGCGGCGGAGAAGCGCCTGATTGACGTGGCCATCAGCCTGCTCCTGCTCAGCCTGACCTTCCCCCTGATGCTGGCCACGGCCTTCCTTGTGCGCTTCGACTCCCCCGGGCCGACGCTCTATCGCCAGGAGCGCGTCGGCTTGCGCGGCCGCACCTTCACGCTATTGAAATTCCGCAGCATGCGTCACGATGCCGAGCTTCCCGGCGCGCCGCAATGGGCGGCACGGCGCGACACGCGGGTTACTCGGGTCGGCGCCTTCATCCGCTCCACCCGGATAGACGAACTCCCGCAGTTGCTGAACGTGCTCCGCGGCGACATGAGCCTCGTCGGCCCGCGCCCTGAACGACCGCACTTCGTCGAGCAGCTGGGCGAAATCATCCCATTCTACAATGAGCGGGCGTACGTGAAACCCGGCATCACCGGTTGGGCACAGGTCAATTACCCTTATGGCGCCTCGGTCGAGGACGCGCGTGAGAAGCTCGCCTTCGACCTTTACTATGTGAAGAATCGGAGCCTTTTCCTCGACTTCCTGGTGCTCCTCGCCACCGTTCGGGTGATCCTGTTTCGCGAAGGCGCCCGCTAGCTCCCTACGGGGTCGGCGATCCCCCCGCCGGCGCGGTAGGACCGACATTGACACCGCCCGGGGTGAACCGCCCGACATTGCCGAACAGCTGCTGGAGCATCGATGCCTCGGTGCCCGGGGATGGGGTCGTGCGGGCCACCACAGTGACCGGGAACCCGTTGGCCTTGTCCAACGCCTGCACGCCGCGCAGGACGCCGCGATCATCGAAACGCAATTCCACCACGTTCTGGCTCAGCACCGACAGCGTGCCGCCGATGACCGGCTGGGTCATCTGACCGATATAGAGCCAGGTATTCGGGTCGAACGTGGCCTTCGCGGTGGGCGAGCCGAGCAATGCGGTCGCATCCGCTTGTGTGCTGACCCCCGGAACCAGTTGCTTGAGCTGGTCGGCATCCACCCGGTCACCGCGCGGTAGCGGTGCCGGACCGAGGAGCCCGCAGCCGCCAAGCAGGTAACCCCCCAGTAAGACGAATGCCCAGGACCGTCGAAGGCAGGCGTTGCGAAGGGACGGGGTGGCGGGACGGGGCAACCGGGATCATCCTGAACTGAGCGGATCGGGACGCGTTCCCGAACCACTCCCTGGTTTGACGGGCGAGGCCGGCACGCTATGTCGGGGGCGTGTCACGCTCCCCGACGCAAGTCAATCAGCTTGGCCCCATTACAGGCAAGGACCAGACGCAGGTGGCCTTTTTCCCATCCATGCTCGGCTCGCGCCGGCGCCATGAGCGCGCCGGATTCGCACTCTATAAGGAAGCCGTCGCCGCCGCGCGCTCCCCCTCGTTTTACGGCAACCTCGGCGTGCCGGACACGTTTGACGGACGCTTCGACCTAGTCGGCCTGCATGTGATTCTTTTGATCGAGCGCTTGCGCGGTGCGCCGCCTCCAGGGCCGGACCTCGCGCAGGCGGTGTTCGACGCCATGTTCAGTGACATGGACCTGACATTGCGGGAGATGGGCGTGGGCGATCTCTCGGTCGGCAAGAAGGTCCGCGCGATGTGGGAGGCGTTCCACGGCCGCGCCGCGGCCTATGCGGCACCGCTCGAGTCGGGCGCGGCCGATGCCCTCGCCGCCGCCCTGGCCCGCAATGTCTGGCGGGGCGTCGATCCGCCGCCAGGCGCCGCCGTGGCGCTGGCCCGAGTCGCATTCGCCCAGCGCGCCGATCTGGCCCGCCAGCCGCTTGACGCGCTCTCCGCCGGGATCGTCTCGTTCCAGCCGCCCGCTTCGGTGCTCGCCGAATGAGCGTGGAGCTTTCACGCCCCGTCGCCGTCGCCCGCATCGGCGCGACGCCCCTGTCCGTAGAGGTCAGGGCCAATCCGGATGAGTGCCAGGCGCTCGCCCTGCGGATGCGGATTCCGGCGATCCTGACGCTGAACTGCGCCTTCGTTCTGCGGTGTGAGGCAGGCGGCATCCGCGCCGACGGCCGGCTGCAAGCGCGTGTCACGCAAGTCTGCGTGGTCAGCCTCGATGAGTTCGAGGCCGACATCGCCGAGACGTTTGCCGTCCGCTTCGTGCCGGAGGGAACCGAGACCGACGAGATCGACCCCGAGGCAGACGACGAGATCCCATACGCCGACGCGACGGTCGACCTCGGGGAAGCGGCGGCCCAGCAACTCGCCCTCGCCTTGGATCCCTACCCCCGCAAGCCGGGCGTCACCTCGGTGGAGGAATCGCCAGCGCCATCGAGCGCCTTCGCCGCCCTCAAGGGGCTGCCCCGCCATTAGTGACGCGGGCCCCCGGTTCGCCGAGCCCGAGGCTCCGGTCGGATTGACGGTGCGCCGGCACCCGGCCCAAGGTCGCCCGGCGGATCGGAGGCAGCGTCGCCATGTCCACGAGCATCCCGGTCATCGACATCGCCGACTATCTCGCCGGCCGGCAAGGCGCCCTCGACGCCCTCGCCGGTCGGTTCCACGACGCGCTGACGTCGGTGGGCTTTCTCGTGCTCACCGGCCACGATGTGCCGCCGGTCGCGATCGAGCGGACCTTCGCCGACGCGGGGCGGCTGCTGGCGCTCCCGGTGGAGCGCAAGCTCGCGCTGCGAATGAACGAGCACAACAATGGTTACATGGCGCTCGGCCGGTACGCCGTGTGGACCTCGGACGTGAACACCAATGATCAGCCCGATCTGAACGAAGCCTTCTTCTTCAAGCGAGAGCGGGGCACGGACGATCCGCTTCGCCGCTCGGGACGCCGCTTCGTCGGCCCGAATGTCTGGCCGGAGGAGGCCGAACTGCCCGGCTTGCGCGCCGGCGTGCTCGACTACATGGCCACGATGGACCATCTCGCTCGTCGCTTGCTGCCCGCGCTTGCCGTGGCGCTTGACCTCCAACCAGGCTTCTTCGATGCGGCGTTCACCGATAGCCATTTCTCGTTTCGGCTTTCGCATTATCCGCCGATGAAGGCGGCGCCCAACCAGTTCGGGATCGCGCCGCACACCGACGCCAACTTCATGACCTTCCTGGCGCAGACCGACGTGCCCGGCTTGCAGGTGCGGATGCCGTCGGGCGACTGGCTTGACGTGCCGTACGTGCCCGGCTCATTCGCCGTCAACTCCGGCGATATGCTGCACCGCTGGACGAACGGTCGCTTCAAGTCGACGCCGCATCGGGCGCTGCCGCCGGTCGGGCGGGACCGCTACGCCATCCCATTCTTCCTCGGCCCCGCCTTCGACTGCCGGATCGAATGTCTGCCGAGCTGCGCCGGTCCGACCGACCCATCTCGCTGGCCGCCGATCACCTACGCCGAGTGGCTGGCCTACTGGTACGACGCCAACTATGACCCAAAGCGGCAGAAGGACGTGGCGGCGTAGTCTCGCGGTCCCGGCCGCCGGCTGTAGGTAGCACGCGATCTGTCCGGTTTAGGTAGCACTCGATCTGTCCGATGAGGATGGGCTTCCGGGAGGAAGTGCTGATGCGGCGGACGGCGGTGTTGCAGGGCGTGCGGATGATGAAGTTTTGG
>JBAWFF010000257.1:0-16272 GCA_049591635.1 Acetobacteraceae bacterium | reverse complement strand
CTTCACCGGCGCGGAGGTCGCGAACGTGCTGCACCGGCTCGACTTGCCGGGTGTCCTGCATCGCTTTCTCGCCGATCCCACCTCGGCGCGCCCGACGGCCGAGGCGCTGGCGGCGACGCTTCCGCGCATCCTCGCCTCGGTCGAGGACGGCCGCGCCCGCCGCCTGCTCTCGCGCGTGTTGCCTCGCCTCATCGGCGGGCCAGCCGCCGGTCGGATCGTCGCCCGCGCCCTGCGCGGCGTCGTGGAGGGCGGCCGCCATCAGGAAGTGTTCGGCTTCGTGCTCGAGCAAATCAGGACGCTGATCGCGAGCAAGGAGGAGCAACTGCGCGCCGCCATCGAGGCCCGCGTCGCCGAGCAGGGCGGGAAACTCGTGGGCTGGGCGATCGGTGCCTCGGTCGCGAAGCGTGTGCTGGGTGCGGTGGAGACAGAACTCGACAAGATGAGCCCAGACGGCTCGGAGCTGCGCGACGCCTTCGATGAATGGGTCCGCCGCGAGATCGCCCGCATGGAAGAGGACCCCGCCCGCGCGGCGGAGATCGGCGCGGCCTTGCGTCGCGTGGTGGCGCACGAGACCGTGCTCGCGTGGCTGTGGGACTTGTGGGCGCGCCTGCGCGCCGCGTTGGAGGCCGACGCCGCGCGGCCAAACAGCCGCACGGTCGCGATCATCGAGGGCGCCCTCGCCAATCTCGGGGAACTGATCGAGACCGATCCCGCCGCTCGCCTGCGCGTCCAAGGCACCGCCGAGGGGATCGTGCGGCGCTTGCTGCCCGCCGCCCAGTCGCGCATCGCCGATTTCATCGCCACCGTGGTCGGGCACTGGGATACCGCGACGATCACCGAGAGGCTGGAGTTGCGGATCGGCAAGGACCTCCAGTTCGTGCGGGTGAACGGCACCCTGGTCGGCTTCCTGGTCGGTGGTGCTCTGTACGCGGTGCTGAAGGCGGCATTCGGCGTGGCGGCGTTCTGATCGCGCGGCCCTTGCATAGAAGCTCCGCCACGCCTTCTCTCACGCTGTCAGGAGACCCGCCGCATGATCCGGCTCTCGGTGCTAGACCAATCCACCATCGTCACCGGCCGCGCGCCAGAGACCTCCGTGCGGGAGACCCTGGCGCTTGCCAAGCATTGTGAGCAACTCGGCTACGCCCGCTACTGGCTCGCCGAGCACCACAATACGCACAGCATCGCCGGCAGCGCGCCGGAGGTACTGATGGCCGCCATCGCCGCGACCACCACGCGCATTCGCATCGGCAGCGCCGGCATCATGCTGCCGCACTACTCCGCCCTGAAGGTCGCCGAGCAGTTCCGCGTGCTGGACGCGATCGCCCCGGGCCGCATCGACCTCGGCGTCGGGCGGGCGCCGGGATCGGATCAGCGCACAGCCTTCGCGCTGAACCCGGCAGCCGCGACCGCCGCCGACAATTTCCCCGCCCAGGTGCGCGACCTGCTCGCTTGGGTCGGCGGCCACGAGCTGGTCGAGAACCATCCGTTTCGCGGCGTGATCGCCCAGCCCACCGGGGCGACCTCGCCCGAGGTCTGGGTGCTCGGCAGCTCCGACTACGGCGCCCAGGTCGCCGCCTATTTCGGCTTGCCGTACTGCTTCGCCCACTTCATCACCGAGGGGCGCGGCACCGAGCAGGCGCTGAACCTCTATCGCGCGCAGTATCGTCCGAGCGCGCTGCACCCGGCGCCGCACCCGGCGCTCTGCGTGTGGGCGGTCGCCGCCGAGACCGAGGCGGAGGCGGCGCGCCTTTTCACCTCGCGCGAACTCCAGCGCTTGCGTCGCGATCGGGGCGAGTTCACCGCCCTACCGTCGCCGGAGGAGGCGATGGCGCAGAACTACGGTCCGGCCGACCTCGCGCGCATCGAACGGATGCGGGCGCGCTCCTTCTGGGGCACGCCCGAAACCGTCGCGGCGAAACTGCGAGCGCTCGGCGCGGACCAGGGCGTGGAGGAGATCGCGGTTCTCACGACACTGCACGATCCCACAGCGCGTCGCCGCTCCTACACCCTGCTGGCGCGGGAATTCGGCCTAACGGCGGAAGACGTCGCGCGGGCCGCCGAATGACCCGCCGCGCTTCCAGGCTTGATAGCGATACGCGACCCAGGCCACGGCGGCCGCCAGCAGCGCGAGCGGCACCAGCACCAGGATCGCCCACAGCACCAGCCAAACGACCAGCGCCGCGAGCGCCAGCGCGCCCGCGAGCGTCGCGACCGCGAGCGCGATCCCGGCGATCTTCATCGGCAGTGGGGCGCCGCGGGGCGGCGGGAAACTACCGTCAATCCGCATCTCGATCACTTTGGGGTCCGGACGGGTCATGGCGTCAATCTGGCCGGCCGGCGCGCCAGCTTCAAGCGCAAAGCGACGCCAGCCCATGATCGTTTTTCCGACTTTATTGGTAATCTCGGCGACAGCGGCGCTCGGACTCGTGTTGGTGCTGCTGCACGGACTGCGCCGCGCCCGCCTGTTGCGGTACGCCGGACCGCTGCATGGAGGCCTCGGCTTCTGCGGCCTCGTGCTGCTGTTGGTCGCGCTGCGCGGCCCCGCCCGCGGCGTCGCCTATGGCGCCGGTGGCTTCGGGACGATGGCGGCGGTCCTGCTGGGATGCGCGATCCTCGCGGGCCTGCTCGTGCCGCGGATGCGGCTTCGCAGCCGTGATCCGATGATGGCGATCGGCCTTCATGCGGCCCTCGCGATTTTCGGACTGGTTTTACTGGCCGCCTACGCCACCATGCCCGCCTGACGAGACGGAGGAACACGGATGCAACTCGGTACCCTGATCCCGCAAACGGATGTCGGCGGCGCACCCGAAGCCGTGCGGGAATTCGCGTTGGCCGCCGAGGCGGCTGGATACGACTATCTCGAAGCCGCCGATCACGTTCTGGGCGTCAACGTGGCGAGCCGCCCGGGTTGGGTCGATCGCAACACCTCGGCTGACTGGTTCCATGACCCGTTCGTGCTGTTCGGGTTCCTCACGCCGATCACCAAGCTCGGCTTCTCGACCGGTGTGCTGATCCTGGCGCAACGCCAAGCGGTGCTGGTCGCCAAGCAGGCGGCGTGCCTGGAGGTCCTGTCGGGCGGCCGCTTTCGCCTCGGCGTCGGCGTCGGCTGGAACGAGACGGAGTTCGTCGGCCTGAACGAGGACTTTCACAACCGCGGCCGCCGCTCCGAAGAGCAGGTCGAGGTCATGCGCGCCCTCTGGGCCAATGAGCACGTCGATTTCAAGGGACGCTGGCACCGCATCGAGGACGCCGGCATCAACCCGCGTCCGGCGAGCGGTCAGGTTCCGCTCTGGTTCGGCGGCCATCACGACAACACGCTGCGCCGGATCGCCAAATGGGGCGACGGCTGGATGATGCTGGCCTTGCCGCCGGGGCCGGAGGCGACGGCGGCGTTCGACACGCTGCGCCGCTACGCCGAGCAGGAGGGACGCGATCCGGCCAGCATCGGCGTCGAGGTGTGGACGTCGACCGCGCATGGGCATGAGGCCGATTGGCGCAAGGAGTTCCAGTTCTGGAAGGCGGCGGGCGTTACGCATGTGACGGTCGCGAGCACACACGGGCGAGGAAACCACAAGCGCATCCCGGGCCGCACGATGGCCGATCATGTCGGCGCGATCAGGCAATACCGCGAGGCGGTCGCCGACTTGATGTGATCGGAACCACGCGGTGGCGGTCGGGGTCAGCCTTGCTCGCTGGCGCGATATCAGGCTGCCCGCGGCGGTCGAATATCTGTTTCCTCCCGACCCGGGCCTGGTCAGGCTGCGCGATGCCGCGCGGGCGACGCTGTCCGCGGCACTGACGCTTTTGCTGACGTGGCTGCTAGGCTACGTCGCCGGCGTCGCGCTAAGCACCGAGGTGTTCGGTTTCGCGATGAGCCTGCTCATCGCCGCGACGGTGCACGACGTCACACCACGGCGCGAGCGGGAGACGATGCTGCTCGCCATCGTGCCAGCGATCGGCGCGGCCGCGCTTGGCATCGTCCTGCGGCCCGTTCCTCTGATCGCGGACGCCGCGTTGGTCGGCATCCTTGCCGCCGCGATCTACGCGCAGGCCTACGCCCCGCGCTGGCCGCCGCTCGGAACCGTCGCGATAATCTCGTACGTCCTTACCCTGGTCATGCATCCGGCCCTCGCCGAGCTGCCGCTGCTGCTGGGCGTCGTGGCGATCGCCGTCCTAGCCGCGATCTGCGTACGCTTCATGCTCTGGCCGGAGCGGCCCGCCGCGACCGTGCGACGGATCAGGCGCGCCATCCGGCGACAGATCGGCTCCCTGCTCGGCATGATCGATCTTGCAATTCGTTCCGGTGGCTGGCCGCCCGGTTTGCGCCACCATCTGCGCGAGGGAACCGCGCGGCTGACCGACGCGGCCCTCCTGGCGTCCGCGAAGCTGGATCCGCAGGCCAGGGAACGCGGCTCGGCGCTTCATCTCATGGAACTCGATCTTGCCACGGAACGCTCGGTCTGGGTCGCCACGCACCACATGCCGGAACCGGCGGAGCGTTCCGCCGTGCTCGCCCGTATCGCCGCGCTGCGGCGCACGCTCGCAGGCGAGGCGGTCCCGATCGCGCCGATCGAATCCGGATCGCGTTTGGAGCCCTGCCTGGTCACCCTGGCGCGCTTGCTAGGCGATGCGCCGACGGTGGAGATGGTCGTGGCGGGAGGCGCGTTGCCGGCGCCGTCGCCACCGCGCCCCTCGGCCGCCAAATTTCGGTCCACTGCCCAGGCCGCGGTGGCGACCGGGCTTGCGGTGTTCGGTGGTCATTTCATCTCGACGACCCGCTGGTACTGGGCGGCTTTCGCTGCCTTCGTGGTTTTCCAGGGCACGCAATCGAGTGACGAGTCGCTTGCGAAGGGGATGAGATTCGTGCTCGGCACCGCCGCCGGCGTGATCGGCGGCACGATCCTCGCGAGCGTTCTCGCGGGCCACCCCACCCTTCTCCTTGGCGGCATCGTTGTCGCCGTGTTCCTGGCTTTCAACGCCTCGACCGCCGCCTACGCCGTCATGGCGTTTTGGGTCACCATCATCCTGGCGTTGGTGTTCAGCCTGATCGGCTATTTTTCCCCGGACCTGATGGTGGTGCGGCTGGAGGAGGGCGCGTTCGGCGTGGCGTGCGGCGTGACCGTCGCCGGAGTCCTGTGGCGGGTGCGCGGCAGCGACGTCGCGGCCACCGCGCGGCAGGGCTATCTGCAAGCGCTCGCGGTACTGACGAGCGCGGCGACGCAATCTCTGATCTCCGGCCGGCCCGATGCCGCCCTGGAGGCCGCGGCGCTTACTTTGGAAGCGCGCTTCCAGACCCTACGCAACGTCAGTCGGTCCGGCGCGTCCTTCCCCTCGGCTCGCGACCCGTTGCGCCGTCGGATGCGCCTCCTGACCGCGTGCGAGTTCTGGTCGCGCGAACTCGGCCGAATCGCCCGTGAACCCGGGCTTCGGATCGACCCGGACCTCACCGCTCTGATGCGGCGCGCCGCCGCCCGGATCGAACGCACAATCGAGGCGCTGTCCAGTGCTCCGATGCCATCGGCGCGACTGGGCGATGCGCCGGACGGGGGGATCGACGAAGCCGCGGACGCCCAGAAGACACTCGCAAGCCGACCCGCCGACCAGGAGCCGATCAAGGCGGCGCACCTCCTCTTGCGCATCGACGCGGTGCTCGTGCGTTTGGCCAGGGACCGTGCGTAGTATTCGGGCGATCCCCGGCGATCAGTTCCCCTCCACCCCGCCGACCGGAATCGACCACCGTTCCCGCAACGAGACGAGCGGCTCGTTGATGTGCCGCCAGAAGTCCCAGTCCGGAGCGAACGTATCGACGGTGGCGGCGTCCCCCGCCGCCCAGGCGTGCCAGAACTCCGTCGGATCGAGCGCGTCATGGGCGTCTCCCGCCACGTCGTTCAGCCGTACGCCGACATGCCAGGTCAACAGCACCGGAAGCACGTGCCCAGCCATCGGCCAAACCTTGTGCATCGAAGCGGTGAAGGTGGAGACGAGGATTTCGCCGCGCGGCGTGGTGGCGTAGCCGGTCAGGACATGGGCCGAATCGTGTGGCAGGGAGAACGCCGCGTTGAGCGCCGCCGGCTCACCCGGAAAGGCGTAGCCGCTTTCGCGGAAATGCGTCCAGAAGCTGTGCCCGAAACTGACGGTGGGCAGCGCGGACAGCGCTTCGAACCGTGCCGCGAGCGCTGGGTCCGCGTTGCCGCCGCCATAGGGCATGAGCCAGTGGTCGATGTCCCCGCCCGCCCAGGGCTTGCCGGTGATGCTCTCCATGTTGGCGCGCGTCATGTCGGCCAGCGCCTCGCCCAGCCGGTCCCGGGCCGCGGCGATCATGTCGTCGAGGAAGCGTTCATGGATGCCGAGTGCCGTCGCGTAGCGAGCAACCGCGGCGATCTTCGCCTTGTCGAGCGTGCCATCCACCAGCGTCATGACGGTCAGGAATCTCACGGCGTCGTCGGCGAGGTCCGGGGAAAGCTCGCTGGCCAGCGCCTCGGGCGCGAGAGCGGGCAGGGCGTCCCCATCGAATTCGCCCGGGATACCGAACACGAAGCGCGCGGCCCCCCGGATGGCCTGCTGGTCAAGCGCGCTTGGGGTGCCTCCCGTCGCCGCGACCGCCTTCATCGCGCCGAGGATCGCCCGTCTGGCTGCTTCGGTGGCATCCGGCAAGAGAGGGCGTTGACACGTCGATCTGGTGGTCACGGCGCGCCCGTGGGCGGGCTCAGCCCGTCAGCCATCGGAACAACCCGAAATGTGACAGGTCGTTCCAAGTCGCGAACACCATCAACCCAACCAGCAGGGCGAGGCCGGCGCGGAAGCCGTATTCCTGCGCCCGCGCCGGCAATGGACGGCCGCGAAGGAACTCGAACAGGTAGAACAGGAGGTGCCCGCCATCCAGGACCGGAATGGGGAACAGGTTGATCAGCCCCAAATTCACCGACAGGACCGCCATGAACGAGATCAGGCTGGCGATGCCCAGGGCCGCGACCTCCCCGGAAAGCTGGGCGATCCGCAGCGGGCCCCCGAGTTCGCCGGTGCCCCGATGGCCGAAGATCATCTGGCCGACGCCGCGCACCGTCTCGGCGGTCACCGTCCAGGTTTCGGTGATGCCGCCGGCGAAGGCGGCGGCAGGCGACAGGTGCTGATACTCGACCACGCCCCCCTTGATGCCGAGCAGCCCGACCTCCCGGCCGTTCTCTTGCTGCGCGCCGAGGGTGACGGGGATAGTCTTGTCGGTCCCGGCGTGTCGGACGGTCATGCGGATGCGCTCGCCCGGATGCGGGCCGATCGCGTTCTGCAACGCCTCGAACGTCGTGATCGGAGTCCCATCGACGGCCACGATCCGATCCTGTGCCACGATCCCGGCGTTGGCTGCCGCGGAATCGGGAAGAACGTCGGTCACGACCGGCAAGGCGATCGGGCGGCCCAAAGCGGCGAACAAGGCGAAGAACAGCACGGCGGCGAGGGCGAAATTCGCCGCCGGCCCGGCCGCGACGACAATCGCGCGCTTGCCCACGGATTTTTCGTGGAAGGTGCGCCCGGGAATCCGCAGGGCGCGCCGCTCGGGCGACATGTCCTCGGCCCGTTCCTGGCCGTGCAGCTTCACGTAGCCGCCGAGAGGGAGCCAGGCGAGTTTCCAGACGGTGCCGCGCCGGTCGACCCAGCTGGTCAGCGCCTGACCGAACCCGATGGAGAACGTCTCCACGTGCACCCCGGTCCACCGCGCAGCGAGGTAGTGGCCAAGTTCGTGGACGAACACCAGCACGCCGAGGACGACGACGAACGAGATCACGGTGCGGAGGAGATCCGGAACGGCGTGTAGCACGCAGGCCTGCTGGGGTTATGAGGCGGCTACCATATCATGCCGCGCACGCGAGGCGACAAGCTCCGTCGCCACGAGACGGGCGGCGGCGTCGAGCGCGACCACGTTGTCCAGCGTGTCCGCCGCCGGAGCGCCCATCCGGGTGAGCACGGCCTCGACAGTCTCGGCGATATCAAGGAAGCCGATTCGCCGGGCCAGGAATGCCTCGACCGCCACCTCATTCGCCGCGCTGAGGATCGCGGGTGCCCCGCCGCCGGCCCGTAACGCCTCTCGGGCGAGGCGCAGGGCCGGGAAGCGGACCGGGTCGGGCGCCTCGAACTCCAACCGGGCGACGGCGGCGAGATCGAGCCGGGGCGAGGCGGTGTGGATGCGCTCCGGCCAGGCCAACGTGTGGGCAATGGGGATCCGCATGTCGGGCGAACCGAGTTGGGCGAGCACACTGCCGTCCTGATAGCAGACCATGCCGTGGATGACCGATTGCGGGTGCACCAACACATCGATCGCGGTCTCGGCCAGGTCGAAGAGGCGCGCCGCCTCGATCACCTCCAGGCCCTTGTTCATCATGGTGGCCGAATCGATCGAGATTTTCGCGCCCATCGACCAGATCGGGTGCTTGAGCGCCGCCTCGGGGGTGGCGCGGGCCATCTCCTTGATGCTGGCGGTGCGGAACGGGCCGCCCGACGCGGTAAGGACGATCCGTTCGACCGCCCCGTGATTGCCGTCGGCGAGGGACTGGAAGATCGCGTTGTGCTCGGAATCGACCGGTAGCAGGCGGGCGCCGGCCGCGCGGACCGCTTCCAGCATCACCTCTCCCGCGCAGACCAGCGCCTCCTTGTTGGCGAGCGCCACGCAGGCGCCACGGCGGATCGCGGCGAGGGTGGGGGCGAGCCCGGCGGCGCCGGTGATCGCGGCCATTGTCCAGTCGGCCGGGCGCGAGGCTGCCTCGATCACCGCCTCCGGCCCGGCGCCGACCTCGATGCCGGTGCCGGCGAGCGCCTCTTTGAGGGCGGTGGCGCCGGCGGGGTCGCTGACGACCGCGAATTCGGCGCGCAACGCGACTGCTTGCTCGGCGAGGCGGGCGACGTTGCGGCCGGCGACCAGTGCGCGGACCCGGTAGCGCCCGGGCGCGGCGGCGAGCAATGCGATGGTCTGGGTACCGACGCTGCCGGTGCTTCCCAGCACGGTGATCGAGCGCGGAGGCTGGTTGGTCATTGCCAAAGGACTACCCCACGTCCGAGTGCCAGCGAAAGGATCGCGGCGGCGAGCACGGCGGCCATCACGGCGTCCAGCCGGTCCAGCAGGCCGCCATGCCCCGGGATCAATCGGCCGGAATCCTTCACCCCCGCGCGCCGCTTGGCCACGCTTTCCGCGAGGTCGCCGATCTGGCCGCATACCGACAGCGCCGCGCCGACCGCCAGGGCGATGGGCAAGTTTGGCGTCGGGATCAGCAAAGTCGCGAGACAAACGGCGATCAGGGCCGACGCGGCGACGCCGCCCAAGGCGCCGGCCCAGGTCTTGCCGGGCGAGATGCGCGGGGCGAGGCGGGGGCCACCGATCAGGCGTCCGGCCACGTAGGCGCCGATGTCGCTGCCCCAGACCACCAGCGCCAGTCCGATCACGTTCGCGCGCCCCGCCAGTGGGTCGGCTCGCAGCCAGCCCAGGGCAACCGCCCACAGGCCGACGGACGCGATCCCCAGGACCAGCGACTCGCGCGGCCACCCCCCGGCCCGGCACAGCCCGGCCCATTCGTATGCGAGGCCGAGCGCGACCACCCCGACGAACGCATAGAAGACCGTGCCGCCCGCCCAGATGGCGGCGAGCACGAGCGGGGCCAGCACCAGGGCCGACAGCGCCCGTACGCGCAGATCCGCCCACGCGCGGCGGGGCGTGCGGTCAGCCGGGCCGGCCGCCAAAGCGCCGCTCCCGGCTGGCGTATTCGGCGAGCGCGGCACTGAAATGCGTGTCATCGAAATCCGGCCATAGGACCTCTAGGAATACGAGCTCAGCGTAGGCCGCCTGCCATAGCAGGAAATTCGACAATCGCTGCTCCCCGGAGGTTCGGATCAGCACGTCGGGATCGGGAATCCCCGACGTCGAGAGCATGTCTGCGAACCCCTGTTCGTCGATCCCGGCGGGATCGAGGCGGCCATCGCGCACGGCCTCCGCCGCGCGGCGCGCGGCCTTCGCGATCTCGGCGCGCGAGCCATAGGACAGGGCGACCGTCAGGTTCAGACGGCGGTTGGCGGCGGTCCGAGCCTCCGCATCCGCCAGTTCGCGCTGGATGTCGGCGGCGAACCGCGTCCGCTCCCCGATCACCCGCAGCCGCACGCCGTTGGCGTCGAGTTCGGCGATCTCGTTGCGGAGGTAGTAGCGCAGGAGGCCGGTGAGGTCGCTGACCTCGCCTTCGGGGCGGCGCCAGTTCTCGCTGCTGAAGGCGTAGAGCGTCAGCCAGCCGACCCCATGACCAATCGCCGCTTCGATCGCGCGCCGGACGGCGCGGGCGCCCTCGCGGTGGCCGGCCACACGCGGCAAGTGCTTCGCGGCGGCCCAGCGGCCATTGCCGTCCATGATGATCGCGACATGGGCGGGGGGCACGCGCTGCTTAGACCTGCTTGATGTCCTTTTCCTTGTCGGCCAGGAAATCGTCGATGCGCTTGGTGTATTGGTCGGTCAGCTTCTGCACCTCGGTGTGCCAGACCTTGGCGATGTCCTCGCCGATCTCGTGCTTCTTCTCGAACACCTTGATCTGCTCCATGCCGTCCCGGCGCACGCCGCGCACCGCGACCCGCCCGCCCTCGGCGTATTTGTGGGCGAGCTTGACCAGTTCGGCCCGCCGTTCGGTGGTCAGCTGGGGGATCGGCACGCGGACCAACTGACCATCCGAGGCCGGGTTGAGGCCGAGGCCGGCGTCGCGGATCGCCTTCTCCACCGCGCCGACCAGCGAGCGGTCCCAGACCTGCACTGTCAGCATCCGCGCCTCCGGCACCCCGGTGTTGCCGACCTGGTTCAGTGGCACCTCGGAGCCGTAGGCCAGCACGCGTACCGGCTCCAGCAGCGCTGGGCTGGCGCGTCCGGTTCGCAGGCCGGCGAACTCGCGCCGTAACGTCTCCAGCGCACCATCCATGCGGCGGGTGAGGTCTTGCTTCAGCGTGTTGAGATCGGCTGGCATGTCGGCCCTCCCGCGCGGTTCAAGGTCGTTCGACGATCCGGGTGAAGCGGCCCTCGCCGCGAACCACGGCGGCGAAGGCTCCGGCGGCGTGGATGTTGAAGACGACGATCGGTAAGGCATTCTCGCGCGCCAGGCTGATCGCGGCGGCGTCCATGACCTGCAGCTGGTTGGCGAGGACATCCTGATAGGTGAGCTCGTCGTACCGCTCCGCCTCCGGCGCCCGGCGCGGATCGGCGGCATAGACCCCATCGACCTGGGTGCCCTTGAACAGCGCGTCGCAGTTCATTTCGGTGGCCCGCAGCGCGGCGGCGGTGTCGGTGGTGAAGAATGGATTGCCGGTGCCGGCGGCGAAGATCACCACTCGGCCCTTCTCCATATGCCGCTCGGCGCGGCGGCGGATGTACGGCTCGCAGACCGTGGCCATCGGGATGGCGGACTGCACGCGGGTCGGGACGTCGCGGGACTCGAGCGCGCTCTGCATCGCCAAGGCGTTCATGACGGTGGCCAGCATCCCGATGTAGTCGGCCTGTGCCCGCTCCATGCCGGCGGCGGCGCCGGAGACGCCGCGGAAGATGTTGCCGCCGCCGATCACCAAGCAGACCTGCACGCCCATCGCCGCGACGTCGCCGATGTCGGCGGCGATGGCGCGTACCCGGTCGTTGTCGAGGCCGTAGTCCCGCCGCGCCATGAGCGCCTCGCCGGAAACCTTCAGCAGGACGCGCTTATAGACTGGCGGGTGCGGCATGGGAGACTCGACCGGCGGCATCGGGTAGCGGGTAGCTATAATGGCAGGGTCCCGCGGTAACAAGCGTCGCTATTTCGGGCGTGGGAATCGCTTGCGCTCGCGCCTCAATCGTGTCGAAATGCGGATCAATATTCCGCGCACTGGAAACCAGATGTATGGTTGGAAAAATGAGCAATCGGCATAAGCTTTCGCGGCGGCTAAGCACCACCGCCATGCTGCTGGCGCTCGCCGGCTGCACGGGCTCGGTGAAGGTCGGTCCGCAAGCCGTGGCCGGGCTCACGCCGGACGCCACCGTCGAGATGCACCAGGTCCAGGTCGCCTATCTCGCCAGTGGCGGGGGTGGCAGCGGCACGCTGTATTACGCGGGCCAGGCCTACCCATTCGTCGTAGCCGGATTGGGCATCGGTGGAATCGGCGCGTCGACCCTGACCGCGACCGGTGAGGTGTACAAGCTCGGGAGCTTGGCGCAATTCCCCGGCACCTATGGCCAAGCCCGCTACGGGTTTGCTTTCGGCAACAAGAGCGCGGGCGATCTCTGGCTACAGAACCAGGCGGGCGTGATCATGCACCTCCACGGCAAACGCGAGGGGCTCATGCTGAGCCTGGGCGGCGATGCCGTCGAGATTAAGATGAAGTGATCACCGACCGGCGGCGGACGCGACCTCCGAGGCGAAGTCGGGGCCTTCGGGCTTGTCGATCCCCTCGCCCAGACTGAAGCGCTCGAAGGCGGCGACCGTGGCGCCGGCTTTCTTCAGGACCGCCCGCACCCGGCTCTCGCCGTCATGCACCCAGACCTGCTCCAGCAGCACCACCTCCTCGTAGTACTTCCGGATGCGGCCCTCGACCATCTTGTCGATGATGGCCTCGGGCTTGCCGGATTGGCGGGCCTGATCGCTGAGGATCGCCTTTTCTCGCTCCAGCGCGGCCGGATCGACGGCGTCGATGTCGATCGCGTCGGGCCGGCTGGCGGCCACATGCATCCCGACCTGCCGGCCGAGCAGTTCCAGCCCTTCCAACTCGTCGGGCGCCTCTAGCGCGACGATGACGCCGATGCGCCCCAGCCCCGGGCGCACCGGCCCGTGGACGTAGCTCGCGACCGCGCCATGCGGCACGCCGATGACGCGGGCGCGCCTTATCGTCATGTTCTCGCCGATCGTGGCGATGAGCTGCGTCAGCTGCTCGGCGACGGTGCCGGCCCCGCCCGGATAGGGCGCGGCTTTGATCGCCTCCACATCCTCGCCGATGCCGAGCGCAATTCGCGCGACGCGCTCCACGAAGGCCTGGAAGGTCTCGTTGCGCGCGACGAAATCGGTCTCGGCGTTCACCTCGACCATCGCCGCCTTGCGGGATTCGGAAGCAACGCCGATCAGCCCCTCGGCGGCCACGCGCCCGGATTTCTTCGCCGCCGCCGCCAAGCCCTTCTTGCGGAGCCAGTCGATCGCCGCGTCGCTGTCGCCGCCGGTTTCCGTCAGCGCCCGCTTGCAGTCCATCATCCCCGCACCGGTCTTCTCGCGCAGGTCCTTGACCAATGAAGCCGTGATCTCGGCCATGTTCGTCTCCGTCTGTCAGGTGGCGGGTTGCTCGGCCACCGGCTCCGTCTCGGGCAATGCCTCGATGGGCAAATCCTCCGAGGCGCCGATGTCGGCGCCCGAGGCGGCCATCTCGGCGCTGATGCCGTCCAGCACCGCGCCCGCGACCAGATCGCAGTAGAGCGTGATCGCGCGGATCGCGTCGTCGTTGCCGGGGATCGGGTAGGTAACGCCACGCGGGTCGGAGTTGGAGTCGAGCACCGCGACGACCGGAATTTTCAGCTTCGTCGCTTCCTCGACCGCGAGCTTCTCCTTGTTGGTGTCGATGATGAACAGGATGTCCGGCAGGCCGCCCATGTCCTTGATACCGCCCAGGGCGCGTTCCAGCTTATCGCGCTCCCGCGTCATCCCCAGCACCTCTTTCTTGGTGAGGCCCGTGGTGTCGCCGCCCAGCATGTCGTCGATCTGGCGCAGCCGCTTGAGGCTGCCGGTGATGGTCTTCCAGTTCGTCAGCGTGCCGCCCAGCCAGCGATGGTTGATGTAGTACTGCCCGCAGCGGCGCGCGGCGTCGGCTACGTATTCGGCGGCGGCGCGCTTGGTGCCGACGAACAGCACCCGCCCGCCGGCGGCGACCACGTCGCGCACGGCACGCAGCGAACGGTCGAGCATCGGCGCCGTCTGTTGCAGGTCGATGATGTGGACCTGGTTGCGGACGCCGTACAGGTAAGGCGCCATGCGCGGATTCCAGCGCCGCGTGTGGTGGCCGAAGTGAACGCCCGCCTCGAGTAGCTGGCGCAGGCTGAAGTCTGGCATCGCCATGATGCGTTGTCCTTTCCGATCGTCCGGTTCTGCCTCCGCGGGGGCTCGCGCCGTGGCGCACCGGACCCGAAAATCGGGAAAGGAACCCCGCGTGTGAATTACCGCCGCGCTTTGGGCGCGGGCGGCGGGGCGGATATGGCGGAGGACGCGGCGGTTGGCAAGCGGGCCAGAATAATGCCACGGAGGGGTTGCATTCGAGTGGGTCTAGATATATCTTGAATTTCGTTATGTCGAAACACACTCGGAGATATCATGTTCCATAAGCATTCGCACGCCTGCCACGAACGGCGTTTCGCCCGCGGCGAGTCCGATCAAGACGACCGTCATGCCGGCCGCGGCCGGTTTGGCCGCGGCGGGGGCCGTTTCGGGCTCGGCCGCTTCTTCGCCCACGGCGACCTTCGCCTGGTCATCCTGCACCTCATCGCCGAGAAGCCCCGGCACGGCTACGAGATCATCAAGGCCATCGAGGAGCGTGTGGGCGGCGCCTACAGCCCCAGTCCGGGGGTGATCTATCCGACACTGACCCTGCTGGAGGAACTGGGCTACGTGACGGTCAGCGCCGGGGAGGGCGGCAAGAAGCTGCACGAGATCACCGACGAGGGCGGTGCCTTCCTCGGCGCCAACCGCCCGGCGGTGGATGCCCTGCTCGCCCGCATGGAAGAGGCGAGCCGCGCCCAGGGCGGCGGACCGGCGCCGCAGGTCGTGCGCGCGATGGAGAATCTGCGGCTCGCGCTGCGCCTGCGCCTCTCGCGCGGCCCGCTCAGCGAGGAGCAGGTCAATGCCGTCGCCGCCGCGCTCGACGCCGCCGCGACCGGCGTGGAGCGGACGTGATGGACGCGGAATCCTTGTCGTCCGTCGCGCGCATGTCCACCCAGGTGTCTCGGCGCTACCTTGGACAGTTTTGCAAGCATTTCGAGCACCGGCCGACGGTGTCGGTTTCCCTGGCGGACGAGCACGGCCGCATCGCGTTCCCGTTCGGGGTCTGCACTCTCGATGCCGAGGCCGCGGCCCTGGTCATGCGCGTGACCGCCGCCGACGAGGCCGCGTTGACCAAGCTGGAGGATGTCGCCGCCCGCCACCTGGAACGCTTCGCCTTTCGGGACAGGCCGGAGATAGTCTGGACGCGCGAATCTCCAGCGTGAGCTTGACGCTAACCGGCGCCTAGCGCCTCGGCCAGCAACTCCAGCGCCCGAAGCGCGAAGGCGTCCATATTGGCGACCCGATCGGCGCTGCCGGTGCGCAAGGTCAGCGCGCGCGACGTGGGACCGTCGAGGGCGATGGCACTGTGTCCGGCCGGATCACCGTAACGGTTCCCGGTCGGCCCGGTGGCGCCGGTCTCGCCGAGGCCCCAAGTCGCCCCGGTCCGCTCCCGCACGGTGCGGGCGAGCAGGGCGGCGTAGGGCTCGGTCGAGGCCCGCATTCCGCCCGGCAGCGGGTCGGGGATGTCGAGGAAGGCGCGGCGGGCGTGACGCGTGTAGATCACGCCGCCGGCCAGGAAATAGGCGCTGGCCCCGGGAACCGCGAGAAGAGCAGCCGAGATCAGCCCGCCGGTCGAGGATTCCGCGATCGCGATGGTCTCGCCGCGCGCCTTCAGGCGGACGGCGATGCGTTCGGCTAGCGGCAAGAGGTCGGTCATCATGGCGCCTTCCTACACCAATCCGAGGAAGACCGCGAGCCGAAGCACCCTCACCCCGACCCTCTCCCAAGGGAGAGGGAGAAGACCACGCACCGCCCCCTCTCCCTTGGGAGAGGGTCGGGGTGAGGGTCCGCCCCTGCTTTCGCGAGTGCACCCACCCAGCCGCGAACATCGCACTCCCTCGCACGCTCGCTGCGTGTACATCGGCGGCCTCGCCGGTGGCGCGGCGCGTACACAAGGCTTGAGTCGGGTTGGGCGCCGTCAACCGGGTGGCGATGCGTTCCGCCATCCCCGGCGGCGGAACAATCCCAACCCTAGCAGGCCGCTGCCCAGCAACGACAGCGGACCCGGCTCGGGAACGCTTGGGCTGGCGACGGTGGCGATTACCTGCGTCCCGGACAGGCCCGCGAACTGGAAGGTGGCGTCGTTATCCAGTGTAATGAGACCTGTGCGCGGGTGATGAATTTGCCCGACTTTTCCGCTCGCTTGCGGATTGGAGGCTCAGGCCAACGTGTCGCGGAGATGGCGTGATTGCTGCCGTGGATGAGGCGGCAGTCTTGAAAGACG
>JBAWFF010000256.1:0-2370 GCA_049591635.1 Acetobacteraceae bacterium | reverse complement strand
CCTCAATGCTGACTCCTTGTGGCGCAACATCCCCGACGCCGTCTGGAGCTTCACCATCGGCGGCTATCAGGTGCTCAAGAAGTGGCTATCCTACCGCGAGCGCAAGCTGCTCGGCCGCGCCCTCACCCCCGGCGAAATCCGCTACATCCGCGACGTCGCGCGCCGGCTCGCCGGGCTCCGCCTGCTGGGGCCGGAGCTCGACGCCAACTACCGCGCCTGCGCCGCCGCGCATGTCCCGCTGGATCACGCGACGCGCGGCGCGACCTCCTGAACCAGCCTCGCGCCGAGCGCGTCCGCAAGCCCACTTCTGTCCGGTTCGGATGGCGTTCTCTCGAATGGGCGTGGATGATACTTCCATCGTCATGGCCGGACTTGTTCCGGCCATCCACGTCTTTCTGGCCGCAAGCAAAGACGTGGATGCCCGGCCTGCGCCGGGCATGACTGGAGAAGACGCAGCCCGCACCCGCCAACTCAGTACATCACGTCCCCACCGTTCGGCGACAGGCAGGCGCCCACGTAGAACCCGCCATCCGGTCCGGCCAGCAGCAGCGCCGTCGCCGCGATCTCCTCGACGCGCCCGAACCGCCCGACCGGCAGCCGCGCCTTGAACGCGTCCTGCCACGCCTCGCTGTTCTGGCGCACGAGGTCGGTGTCGATCGGTCCCGGCGCGATCGCGTTCACCCGCACGCCGCGCGGCGCACCTTCCCAGGCGAGCGCGCGGGTGAAGCCGATGATCCCCGCCTTCGCCGCGCAATAGGGCACCGCGCCGGCGCCGCCCTTGATGCCCATCTGCGAGGCGACGTTGATGATCACGCCGCGCCCGCGCGCGACCATCGCCGGATAGACCGCTTGCGCCATGAAGAACATGCCCTTCAGATGCACCGCGATCAGCCGGTCGAACTCGGCTTCGGTGTAGTCCTCGAACGGCTTGCGGATGTTCATCCCGGCGTTGTTGAACAAGATGTCGATCGGCCCGAATGCCCGCGCCGCGTGCTCGGCGAACGCCCGCGCGGCGGCGGTGTCGGCGACGTCGACCGAGCGATGCAGCACCCGTCGGCCCAACTCGCCAATCCGTCCCGCCGTCTCCTCCGCCCCGGCGGCGTCATCGAGATGACAGAACGCGATGTCCGCCCCCTCGGCGGCGAACGCGAGCGCGCTCGCGCGGCCAATCCCGCGCGAGCCGCCGGTGACAAGCGCGATCTGTCCGGCGAGCTTCATGCGCCCGACCCCGCCCGCGCGATCTCCTCCTCAACCTCCCGCAACCGATCCTTCCCGAAGAACATCTCCTGACCCACGAAGAACGTCGGCGAGCCGAACGTGCCGCGGGCGACCGAGGCCTCGGTGTTGGCGACCAGCCGATCCTTCACCGCTTGATCGGACGCGCGCGCCAGCAACCGCGCGCCGGGCAATCCGGCCGCGTCCAGCGCGCCGCCCGCGACGTCGGGATCGTCCATCTTCAAACCGTCCTCCCACATCGCGCGAAACACCGCATCGACATAGGGCCTGAACAGGCCATCGAACTCGGCGGCGACGGCGCCGCGCATGATCAGCAGCGTGTTGACCGGGAAATGCGGATTGAAGCGGAACCGCGCGATCCCGTGGCGGGCGATGAACCGCTCGGTCTCCAGGCGCTGGTATTCGGGCTTGTTGCGGATGCCCTGCAAACTCACCATCGGCGACTGGTTGTTGGTGAGCTTGAACACGCCGCCGAGCAAGACCGGGACATAGATGAAACGCGCGCCGGTACGCTGTTCGATCGCCGGGATGACGGCATGGCTGAGATAGGCGTTCGGGCTGCCGAAGTCGAAGTGGAACTCCACGGGTACCATCACCATTGCTCCGCGAACGGCCGAAGATCAGTCTCGAAGGTCCAGGCGTCGCGCGTTTGCGTGTGCAGACGCCAATAGGTCTCGGCGATGGATTCTGGTCGCATCAGCCGATCCGGCTCGTTCAGCCGCACCGCGCCGGCGCCTTCGCTGGCGGTGATCCGCTCGCGCACCCAGGCGGTGTTCACGCCGGAATCGATCACCAGATGCGCGACGTGGATGCCCTTCGGCCCCAACTCGCGCGCCATCGACTGCGCGACCGCGCGCAGCCCCGCCTTGGCGGCGGCGAACGCGGCATAGCCCGATCCGCCGCGTACGCTCGCGGTCGCACCGGTGAAGAAGATCGAGCCGTGCCCGCGCCCCACCATCGCCCGCGCCGCCTCGCGGCCGGTCAGGAAGCCGGCGTAGCACGCCATCTCCCACACCTTGCGGAACACGCGCTCGGTGGTGTCGAGGATCGGAAAGTTCACGTTGGCGCCGACGTTGAAGACGCACGCGTCGAGCGGCGCCGTCGCCTCGGCCGCGGCGATGAACGCCGCGATGT
>JBAWFF010000255.1:0-2320 GCA_049591635.1 Acetobacteraceae bacterium | reverse complement strand
ACCCCGCGGGTCGCCGGGCGCCTGCTGCGTCGCGTGCGCGACTTCGCCGCCGTGGCCGGCACCGCGCGGGTGGACCGCGCCATCGCCGACGCCTCGTTGCAACGATTGGACGTGGACGCGCGCGGATTGGACGCGATGGACCGCCGCTACCTGCGCCGCATCGCCGAGCACCACGCCGGCGGTCCTGTCGGCATCGAAACCCTCGCCGCGGCGCTCGCCGAAGCGCGCGACACGCTGGAGGACGTGATCGAGCCCTTCCTCATCCAGGAAGGGTTCATTCTCCGCACCAGCCGGGGGCGGATGCTGGGCGAACCGGGCTGGCGTCACCTCAATCTGACCCCGCCGCCATCATCGAGCGGCCAGCTCGATCTGCTGGGCAGCGAGGCGTGAGCACCCTCTTCGCGCGCCATCACCTTCGCGTGCGCGTTTATTACGAGGACACCGACGCTGGCGGCATGGTTTACCACGCGACCTACCTGCGCTACGCGGAGCGAGCCCGCACCGAGGCCCTGCGCGACCTCGGCGTGCCGCACGCCGATCTGGTGCGCGACTGCAACCTCATGTTCGTGGTGCGCCGCGCCAAAGTGGACTATCTCCGCCCCGCCCGACTGGACGATTCGCTCGACATCGTCACCGAGCCGCTGGTCCTGCGCGCCGCCGCCGTCACGCTGCGCCAGGACATACGGGGTTTGCTCGGCTCGTGCGCGGTGGCCGACATCGAGCTTGCGTGCGTGATGCTCGATACGTCCCGCCCGGCCCGCATCCCGCCGCGCTGGCGGGCGGCGTTCGAGGGGATGTTGGCGGCGGGTTCGCCGGTTTAAGGAGGAGTAGCGAGTAGAATGGATCGGACCGTGGATGCCGCGGGTTTGGCGGCGAACCTTCCCGTCGGCGATCTGTCGCTGTGGGGGTTGTTCTCCGAAGCCGACCTCGTCGTGAAGATCGTCATCGTCGGGCTGCTGGTCGCCTCCGTCTGGGTCTGGGCGGTGATCTTCGAGAAATGGTCGAGCCTGCGCCGGGTCAACAAGCAGGCCGAGGCGTTCGAGGACCGCTTCTGGTCGGGCGGCAGCCTGGAGGAGCTGTACGACCAGGAAGGCGTGCGTCCGGCCCATCCGGAGGCCGCCGTGTTCGCCGCCGCGATGGGCGAATGGCGGCGCACCGCGCGGATCGCCGGGGTCGACCTCAACCTCACCGGCGTGCGCGAGCGGGTCGATCGCGCGATCACCGTCACCGTCAACCGCGAGATGGACCGGCTGGAGCGCTGGATGACCTTCCTCGCCTCGGTCGGCGCGACCGCTCCGTTCATCGGCCTGTTCGGCACGGTCTGGGGGATCATGCACAGCTTCTCGGCGATCGCGGCGATGCACAACACCAACCTCGCGGTGGTCGCGCCGGGCATCGCGGAGGCGCTGTTCGCCACCGCCATCGGCCTCGTCGCGGCGATCCCGGCGGTGCTCGCCTACAACAAGATCAGCACCGACCTTGCCCGCTTCGCGTCGCGCCTGGAGGGGTTCGGCACCGAGTTCAGCGCCATCCTGTCGCGCCAAAGCGAGGAGCGGACCTAGCATGGCCGCGCCGCTGCAAGCCGGACGAGGTCGGCGCGGGCGCTATCGCCCGCTGTCGGAAATCAACGTCACGCCGCTAGTCGACGTGATGCTGGTGCTGCTCATCATCTTCATGGTTACCGCGCCGCTGATGACTTCGGGCGTGAGCGTCGATCTGCCGAAGACCGATGCCCAGCAGCTGAATGCGGACAGCCAACCAATCAGCGTCACGATCGACGCGCAGGGCCAGATCTACTTGCAAAACGACAAGGTCGATCTCGACGCGCTGGTGGCGAAGCTGCAATCGGCGGCGCAAAGCAATCCCGATCGGCGCATCTTCGTGCGCGGCGACAAGGACCTCGCGTACGGGCGGGTCATGCAGGTGATGGGCACGATCACCCAAGGCGGGTTCACCAAGGTCGCGCTGCTCGCCCAGCAACCCTCCGGGCCCGCGCCATCGGCCACGCCCGCCCCGACGAAAGCCGCGCCAACGACGCCCGCGCCAACCCCGGCCGCGCCAACGGCCCCTGGACGGCCCAAGGCCGGCTGATCCAAGCGATGGCGGCGCTGCCTTGGAACCCGGAGATGCGGCGCGGCGCCGCCGCGTCGCTTGGGTTGCACGTCCTGTTGGTGCTGGCGTTGCTGATCGGTCTGCCGCTCGGCCACCAGCCCGAGCCGCCGCCCGAGACCGCGGTGGACATGGTGTTCCAATCCCCGGGCCCGGCAACCAAGGCGCCGGCGCCCGCCCCCATTCCGGCGCCCGCGCGCACTCCGCTGCC
>JBAWFF010000254.1:0-19384 GCA_049591635.1 Acetobacteraceae bacterium | reverse complement strand
GATGCGATGTGTTGCGTTGACGCGGCCGAAATCCGCCCTCTAGTGTCGGCGCGATTGCCGCGCCATCCATAACCCGATCACAGCCGAGGGGAAATTCCTTGAACAAGATGGAGCTGATTTCGTCGGTGGCCGAACAAACGGAAATCTCGCGCGCCAAGGCGACCGAGGTGATCGACGCGGTGTTCAGGGCGATCGAAGGCGCGTTGACGCGCAGCGAGGAGGTGCGGCTCGTCGGCTTCGGTACCTTCGCGACCGCCATCCGCAAGGCGGGAACCGGGCGCAATCCGCGCACCGGGGAGCCGATGAAGATCGCCGCTTCCACGACCGTGCGGTTCAAGGCCGGCAAGGCCCTTAAGGACTCCGTCCAGTAAGGACAATAACGGGGCGGTTAGCTCAGCGGTAGAGCATCTCGTTTACACCGAGAGGGTCGGCGGTTCGAGCCCGTCACCGCCCACCAACCGGCGCGGTCCGTCGGGCCGGCGCGCTGCTTGACGCCCCCTACGCATCAGCATAGATCGCGCCCAGTCGCTGCGGGTGTAGCTCAGTTGGTTAGAGCGCCGGCCTGTCACGCCGGAGGTCGCGGGTTCGAGCCCCGTCACTCGCGCCAGCGGCCGGGCCAACGCGGTGGAATCAGAGTATGCCGTACGTATTGCCTCAGTACCTGCCGATCCTGGTCTTCATGGTGATCGCCGGGGTTATCGCGCTCGCCATGGTCGGCGGTTCGCTGATCGCGGCGCGGCAGAAGCCGTACGCCGAGAAGCTGTCGGCCTATGAGTGTGGGTTCGATGCCTTCGACGATGCGCGGCGGCAATTCGACGTGCGCTATTATCTCGTCGCCATTCTGTTTATCATCTTCGACCTGGAGGTGGCCTTCCTGTTCCCCTGGGCGGTCGCCTACGGCAGCATCCGGCTGTTCGGGTTCCTATCGATGATGGGCTTCCTCGGCGTGCTGACGGTCGGCTTCATCTACGAGTGGTGCAAGGGCGCGCTGGAATGGGAGTAGCATGAGCAGCGACGTCGCGATCGCCCCCGACGGGGCACCCGTCATTGCATGGAACCGGGAGGCGCTGGCGCCGGGGCCGGAGCAGGACGCCGTCGTCAAGGGCATCACCGGCGAGATCGCCGACAAGGGCTTCATCGTCGCCAACCTCGACCGGGTGGTGAACTGGGCGCGCACCGGCAGCTTGTGGCCGATGACGTTCGGCCTCGCGTGCTGCGCGGTGGAGATGATCCACGCCTATATGCCGCGCTACGACCTCGACCGGCTGGGCATGATCCCGCGCGCCTCGCCGCGGCAGAGCGACGTGATGATCGTCGCCGGCACGCTGGTCAACAAGATGGCGCCGGCGTTGCGCAAGGTGTACGACCAGATGCCGGAGCCGCGCTGGGTCGTCAGCATGGGAAGCTGCGCCAACGGCGGCGGCTACTATCACTTCTCCTACTCGATCGTGCGCGGCTGTGACCGCATCGTGCCGGTCGACGTCTACGTGCCCGGCTGTCCGCCGACGGCGGAGGCGCTGGTCTACGGGTTGATGCAGTTGCAGAAGAAGATCCGCCGCACCGGGACGATCCTGCGTGGATGAGGCGCTGGAAGGCCTCGCGCGCGAGGTGGGCGGGCTCGCCGGCGTGCGCGACGTGCGCGTGGAGAAAGACGAGGTGGTGGCGGACGCCGAGCGGGAGTCGCTGGTTGCGCTGATGACCACCCTGCGCGACGACCCGCGCTTCGCCTTTGAGCAGATGATGGATTTGTGCGGCGTCGATTGGCCCGAGCGGACGGAGCGGTTCGACGTCGTCTACAACCTCCTGTCGGTCTCGCTGAATCACCGCCTACGCGTGATCGTGCCGGCCGACGAGAGGGTGTCGGTTCCGTCGGTGCACGCGATCTGGCCGTCCGCGACCTGGTGGGAGCGTGAGGCGTGGGACATGTTCGGCATCGTCTTCGCCGGCCAGCCCGATCTGCGCCGCATCCTGACCGATTACGGCTTCGAGGGTTTTCCGCTGCGCAAGGACTTTCCGCTGACCGGCTATGTCGAGGTCCGCTACGACGAGGAGCGCAAGCAGGTCGTCTACGAGCCGGTCAAGCTGACCCAGGACTGGCGCACCTTCGACTTCATCTCGCCCTGGGAGGCGGTAACCACCCTGCCGGGCGATGAGAAGGTGCATCAGGACCGCGTGCAGGTCGCCCGCGTGCCGCCGTTGCCGGAAGCGAAGGGATGAGCCAGGACATCCTGCCCGAGACCGGCGAGAAACAGCACCGCGTCATCGAGGTCGATAGCCACGCGCTGAATTTCGGTCCGCAGCATCCGGCGGCGCATGGCGTGCTGCGGCTGATCCTGGAGATGGACGGTGAGGTGGTCGAGCGTGCCGATCCGCATATCGGCCTACTGCATCGCGGCACCGAGAAGCTGATCGAGTACCGCACCTACATCCAGAACGTCCCCTATTTCGACCGCCTCGATTACGTCTCGCCGATGTGCGAGGAGCAGACCTTCGTCCTCGCGGTCGAGAAGCTGCTGTCGATCACGCCGCCCGAGCGTGCCCAATGGATACGCACGCTGTTCGCCGAGATCACCCGGGTGCTGAACCACCTGCTGAACGTCACGACGTACATGCTCGACGTCGGCGCCATCACGCCGAGCCTGTGGGGCTTCGAGCAGCGCGAGAAGCTGATGGAGTTCCACGAGGCGGCGTCGGGCGCGCGGCTGCACGCCAATTATTTCCGCCCCGGCGGGGTGAACCGCGACCTGCCGGCCGGCCTCGAGGAGCGCATCGCCGAATGGGCCGAGACGTTCCCGAAATTCGTCGACGACCTTGAAGAACTGATGACGACCAACCGCATCTGGCTCCAGCGCACGGTCGATATCGGCATCATGACCGCCGAGGACGCGCTCGGTTGGGGCTGGTGCGGGCCGTGTTTGCGTGCCTCCGGCGTGCCGTGGGATTTGCGGCGCGCGCAGCCCTACGACAAATACGCCGAGGTCGATTTCGACATTCCCGTGGGGCGCAACGGCGATTGCTACGACCGCTATCTCGTGCGGCTGTGGGAGATGCGCGAGAGCGTGAAGATCATCCGCCAGTGCCTGGCGAAGATGAAGCCCGGGCCGATCAAGGTCCGGGACAACAAGTTCTCGCCGCCGCCGCGGGCGGAGATGAAACGCTCGATGGAGGCGCTGATCCACCACTTCAAGCATTTCACCGAGGGCTTCCACGTGCCGGTCGGCGCGACCTACACCGCGACCGAGAGTCCGAAAGGGGAGTTCGGGGTGTATCTGGTGGCCGACGGCACCAACCGCCCGTACCGCTGCAAGATCCGTCCCACCGGCTTCGCCTTCCTACAGGCGATCGAGCACCTCTCCAAACGCCACATGCTGGCCGACGCGGTGGCGATCATCGGATCGCTCGACATCGTGTTCGGCGAGATCGACAGGTAGGCCATGAGCGAGATCGGCAACGCCACGCCCGGCACCGAGGCGTATCAGCCCGCGAGCTTCGCCTTCGACGCCGAAAGCGAAGCCGAGGTGGTGCGCCACATCGCCAAGTATCCGCCTGGCCGGCAGGCGAGCGCGGTGCTGCCGCTGCTGTGGCTGGTGCAGTACCAGATGAAGCGGCAAACCGGCAGCGCCTGGATTCCGCGCGTCGCGATGGACGTTGTCGCCGCCCGGCTCGGAATGGCGCCGATCCGCGTCTACGAGGTCGCGACCTTTTATCTGATGTTCAACCTGCATCCGGTCGGAACCTGGCATCTGCAAGTTTGCACCACGACGCCATGCTGGCTGCGCGGCTCCGATCAGGTCGTGGCGGCGTGCCGCGCGGCGACGGGCATCGCCGAGTGGGGCGAGACGAGTGCCGACGGGCAGTTCACCATGACCGAGGTGGAATGCCTCGGCGCCTGCGTGAACGCGCCGATGATGCAGGTGAATGACGATTTCTACGAAGACCTCGACGCCGCGCGCACGACGGAGTTGATCGCCGCGCTGCGCGAGGGGACGCCGCCCAAGCCGGGTTCGATGTCCGGGCGGCAGACCTCGGCACCGGAGGGCGGGCCGACGACGCTGACCACGCTGCACTTCGCGCCGGAGGCGTAGCCGATGCTCGACGACCCGAGAGGCGTAGCCGATGCTTGAAGATAGGGACCGCATCTTCACTAATCTGTATGGCGTGCACGATTGGCGCCTGAAGGGCGCGCGGGCGCGTGGCGACTGGGACGGCACCGCGGCGATCCTGGCGCGCGGGCGCGATGCGATCATCGAGGAGGTGAAGGCGTCGGGGTTGCGCGGGCGCGGCGGCGCCGGGTTTCCGACCGGCGTGAAATGGTCCTTCATGCCGAAGCAGTCCGATGGCCGTCCGTCCTATCTAACGGTGAACGCCGACGAATCCGAGCCGGGCACTTGCAAGGACCGCGACATCATCCGCCACGATCCGCACAAGCTGATCGAGGGCTGCCTCGTCGCCTGCTTCGCGATGAACGCCCACGTCTGTTACATCTACATACGTGGTGAATTCTATCAGGAGGGCCGCAATCTGGAGGCGGCGATCGCCGAGGCTTACGAGGCTGGCCTGATCGGCAAGAACGCTTGCGGATCGGGCTTCGACCTCGACATCCACGTCCATCGCGGCGCCGGGGCGTATATCTGCGGCGAGGAGACCGGGCTGCTCGAAAGCCTCGAGGGCAAGAAGGGATTGCCGCGGATGAAACCGCCGTTTCCCGCCGCCATGGGCGTCTATGGCTGCCCCACCACGGTCAACAACGTCGAGAGCATCGCCGTCACGCCGACCATCCTGCGTCGCGGCGCGGCCTGGTTCGCCGGCATCGGGCGGAAGAACAACACCGGCACGAAGGTCTATTGCATCTCCGGACACGTGAACAAGCCGTGCAACGTCGAGGAAGCGCTCGGCATTCCCATGCGCGAGCTGATCGACACCTATGCCGGTGGCGTGCGCGGGGGCTGGGACAATCTGCTGGCGGTGATCCCGGGCGGCGCCTCCGTCCCGCTTATCCCGAAATCGGTGTGCGACGACGTGCTGATGGATTTCGACAGTCTCCGCGACGTGAAATCCGGCCTCGGCACGGCGGCGGTGATCGTGATGGACAAGTCGACCGACGTGATCAAGGCGATCTGGCGGTTGTCGAAATTCTACAAGCACGAGAGCTGCGGGCAGTGCACGCCTTGCCGCGAGGGCACCGGCTGGATGATGCGGGTAATGAACCGCATGGTGGCCGGCCGGGCGGAGGTCGAGGAGATCGACGTGCTCGAGCAGGTGACGCGCCAGATCGAGGGCCACACGATCTGCGCGCTGGGCGATGCCGCGGCCTGGCCGATCCAGGGTTTGATCCGGCATTTTCGGCCGGAAATGGAGGCGCGGATCGCGGCGTACAAGGCCCGCACCGGTGTGCCGTTGATGCCGATGGCGGCGGAGTAGGGGGATGGTAGTGGCGCATACCTCACCGTCATGCCCGGGCTTGTCCCGGGCATTCACGTCTTTGCTTGCGGCCAAGGAAGACGTGGATGGCCGGACCAAGTCCGGCCATGACGATGAGGGCATCATCGAGCGGGACAAGAAGACACCATGCCCAAACTGACCATCGACGGCATCGAGGTCGACGTCCCGAACGGATCGACGATCCTGCAAGCCTGCGAGGTCGCCGGCATCGAGATCCCACGCTTCTGCTACCATGACCGGCTCTCCATCGCCGGCAATTGCCGCATGTGCCTGGTGCAGGTCGAGAAGGCGCCGCCCAAGCCGATCGCGTCCTGCGCCTGGCCGGTCGCCGAGGGCATGGTGGTGCACACCGACTCCAAGATGGTGCGCGACGCCCGCCGCGGCGTGATGGAGTTCCTGCTCATCAACCACCCGCTCGATTGCCCGATCTGCGATCAGGGCGGCGAGTGCGACTTGCAGGACCAGGCGCTTGGCTACGGCGTCGGCTATTCGCGCTACGACGAAAACAAGCGCGCGGTGACCGACGAGAATCTCGGTCCGTTGGTCAAGACCGTGATGACGCGCTGCATCCAGTGCACGCGCTGCGTTCGCTTCCTCGCCGAGGTGGCCGGGGTGCCCGACATGGGCGCCACCTCGCGCGGCGAGGACATGAAGATCGGCACCTATGTCGAGAAGGCGCTGGGGTCGGAGCTTTCCGCCAACATCATCGACCTCTGCCCGGTCGGCGCGCTGACCTCGAAGCCTTATGCGTTCGTCGCGCGGCCGTGGGAGCTGCGGAAGACGGACAGCGTCGACGTGTTCGACGCGCAGGGCTGCAACATCCGCATCGACTCGCGCGGCCCCGAGGTCTTGCGCGTCCTGCCGCGGCTGAACGAGGAGGTGAACGAGGAGTGGCTGGCCGACAAGTCGCGCTTCGCGGTGGATGGGCTGAAGCGCCGTCGGCTCGATCGGCCCTGGATCCGCCGGGACGGCAAGCTGGTCCCCGCGTCCTGGCCCGACGCCTTCGCCGAGGCGGCGCGTCATCTGGCCGGCGTCCCCGGGGATCGAATCGGCGCCGTCGCGGGTGATCTGTGCGATGTCGAGAGCATGGCGGCGCTGAAGGACCTGATGGGCGCGCTCGGCTCGACCAATCTGGATTGCCGTCAGGACGGCGGCCAACTCGACGCGTCGCGGCGGGACTTCTATCTCTTCAACAGTGCCATCGCCGGTATCGACGAGGCCGACGCGATCCTCATCATCGGCGCCAATCCGCGCGTCGAGGCGCCGGTCCTGAACGCCCGCATCCGCCGCCGCTGGCTGCACGGCGGAATACCGATCGGCCTGATCGGCCCGCACGCCGATCTCACCTACGAGTTTCGCCATTTGGGCGAAGGGCCTCGGGCTTTGTCCGGTGCGCCGCCGGATTTCCTGAAGGACGCCAAGCGCCCGATGGTGATCCTGGGTGCCGCGGCGACCGCGCGGGGCGACGGTTCGGCGGTGCTCGCCGCCGCTTGGGCGCTGGCGCGCGATGTCGGTGCGATGTCGGACGAGTGGCACGGATTCAACGTGCTCCATCACGCCGCCGCCCGCGTGGGCGCGCTCGATCTCGGATTCCTGCCGGGGCCGGGTGGGCGAGGGTTCCCGCAAATGATGGGCGGCGGGGTTGACGTGCTGTTCTTGCTCGGCGCCGACGAGTTCAACACCGACCGCATCGGGCGCGACACGTTTGTGATCTATCAGGGCCACCACGGCGACCGGGGCGCCGCGCGCGCCGACTTGATCCTGCCCGGCGCGGCCTACACCGAAAAGCACGGCACCTACGTCAACACCGAAGGAAGGGTGCAGCGTGGCGCCAAGGCGATCTTCCCGCCGGGCGAGGCACGCGAGGATTGGACGATCCTGCGCGCCCTGAGCGAGGTCATGGGCCACACGCTGCCTTATGACGACTTGAATGCGCTGCGTCAGCGCGTCGAGGCGGAGAATCCGCTGTTCGGCCGCCTGGGCTTCCTGCCGCGCTTTGGCTGCACCGATCCGACCGGCCCGGCCGCGGAGACGTCCGGCTTCGGCGAAGCGCCGTTCCGCCCGGCCTTCGCGACCTACTATCAGACCGACCCGATCAGCCGGGCGAGCCCGACGATGGCCGAGTGCGTCACCGCGCTGGCCCCGCCCGTGCTCGCGGCGGCGGAGTAGGCGCGATGGGACCGACCAATCCCAGCGTGTGGGGGAACCCGCTCGGCCACGTCGCCCTGGTGTTTGGCGAGACGCTCGCCCTGGTGATCCCGCTGCTCATCATGGTCGCCTACCTGACCTACGCGGAGCGCAAGGTCCTGGCGTGGATCCAGACGCGGAAGGGTCCGAACGTCGTCGGCCCGTTCGGGCTGTACCAGCCCTTCGCCGACGCGATCAAGATGCTGATGAAGGAGACGATCATCCCGTCGGGGTCGAATCGCGCGCTGTTCCTACTCGCGCCGATGCTGACCTTCGGCCTGGCGATGATCGCCTGGGCGGTAATCCCGGTGAACGGCGGCTGGGTGCTCGCCGACATCAACGTGGGCATTCTCTACCTGTTCGCGATCAGCTCGCTCGGCGTCTACGGCGTCATCATCGCCGGCTGGTCGAGCAATTCGAAATACGCCTTCATGGGAGCGATGCGCAGCGCCGCGCAGATGGTCAGCTATGAGGTCTCGATCGGCTTCGTGCTGGTCTCCGTGCTGCTGTGCGTCGGCAGCCTCAACCTGTCCGACATCGTGCTGGCGCAGCGGACCATATGGTTCTGCATCCCGCTGTTTCCGATGTTCATCGTCTTCTTCATCTCGGCACTCGCCGAGACCAACCGCTCGCCGTTCGACCTGCCAGAAGGGGAGAGCGAGATCGTCGCCGGGTTCTTCGTCGAATACAGCTCGCTGAGCTTCGGGCTGTTCTTCCTCGGCGAATACGCGAACATGATCCTGATGAGCGCGCTGACCTCGATCCTGTTCCTCGGCGGCTGGCTCGGTCCGTTCGGCATATTGCCGCAGATCGGCCCGGTCTGGTTCCTGCTGAAGATCATCCTTTGCCTGTTCGTGTTCATCTGGGTGCGCGGCACCTTTCCGCGCTTTCGCTACGACCAGTTGATGCGGTTGGGCTGGAAGGTGTTCCTGCCGGCGAGCCTGCTGTGGCTGGTGATCACCGCCGGCGGCCTGCTCGTCACCGGCTTCATCCCGACCCACGTCTGATCGGGGAGCGATAGAAATGCTCGACCGTTCCGCGCGCAGCCTGCTCCTGACGGAGTTGTTCCGCGGCATGTGGCTGACCTTCCGCTACATGTTCAAGCCGACGGCGACCATCAACTACCCGTACGAGAAGGGCCCGCTGTCGCCGCGCTTCAAAGGCGAGCACGCGCTGCGCCGCTACCCGAGCGGGGAGGAGCGCTGCATCGCCTGCAAGCTGTGCGAGGCGATCTGCCCGGCGCAAGCGATCACTATCGAGGCCGAGCCGCGGGCCGATGGGTCGCGGCGGACCACGCGCTACGACATCGACATGACCAAGTGCATCTATTGCGGGCTGTGCGAGGAATCCTGCCCGGTGGATGCGATCGTCGAGGGGCCGAACTTCGAGTTCGCCACCGAGACCCGCGAGGAGCTGATGTACAACAAGGACAAGCTGTTGGATAACGGGGATCGGTGGGAATCGGAAATCGCCCGCCGCCTCGAACTCGACGCGCCGTACCGGTAGTTCGCGATGCTCTACGCCAATCTCTGCTTCTACGTCTTCGCCTTCGTCCTCGTGGTCTGTTCGGCGATGGTGGTGTCGTCGCGCAACCCCGTGCATTCGGTGCTGTTCCTGATCGCCGCGTTCTTCAACGCCTCCGTGCTGTTCCTGCTCGCAGGCGCCGAGTTCCTCGCGCTGATCCTGGTGATCGTCTATGTCGGCGCGGTCGCGGTGCTGTTCATCTTCGTGGTGATGATGCTCGACATCGACTTCGAGCAGTTGCGCGGCGGGTTTCAGCGCTATCTGCCGGTGGGCGCGGCGATCGGCGTGCTGCTGCTGGCCGAATTGATGATCGTGATGATCGGCTGGCCGTTCTCGTTGCACGCCGGGCCGGCGCGCTTCGCCCCCGCGCTCGGGGGCGTCAGCAACACCGAGGCGCTGGGCCGGCTGCTCTACACCGACTACATCCTGCCGTTCCAGGCCGCCGGCCTGATCCTGCTGGTCGCCATGATCGGCGCCATCGTGCTGACGTTGCGCGACCGCAGGCGCTCGCGCCATCAGAGCATCGCGCGGCAGACCGCGCGCACCACCGCCGACACGCTGGCGATGGTGCGGGTCGGGCTCGGGGCGGGGGTCGCGGCTTCCGACATCCGCCGCCCGATCGTGACCGAGCCGGCGGGTATCGACGACGATCCGCTCGAGACGCACCACGCCGGGGAGCACTGAGATGGAAGGCCTCCAGGCGGTCGGGCTCGGCCACTTCCTCGTCCTTAGCGCCGTGGTGCTGGTGCTCGGCGTATTCGGCATCTTCCTCAACCGCAAGAACGTCATCATCATCCTGATGTCGATCGAGCTGATCCTGCTCGCGGTGAACCTGAACCTGGTCGCCTTTTCGGCCGCCCTTGGCGATTTGACGGGTCAGGTGCTGGCGATGTTCGTGCTGACCGTGGCGGCCGCCGAGGCGGCGATCGGGCTGGCGATCGTGCTGATCTACTTCCGCAACCGCGGCTCGATCGAGGTCGAGGACGTCACCATGATGAGGGGTTGAGCGGACGTGAGAAGTAGCGCCCTCCACACCCACACCGTCATTCCCGCGAAAGCGGGAACCCAGGCGGCGGGCACCGACGGTGCGGTCGGCCTGGGTTCCCGCTTTCGCGGGAATGACGATGTCGGCGGGGGTGACGACGTCGTAGGCCGTGACGCGGTGCAAGCATGACCTTCATCGTCGCCGTCTTCGCGCCGCTGTTCGGCGCGCTCGTCTCCGGCCTGTTCGGCCGCTTCATCGGCGATCGCGCGGCGATGGCGGTCTCCATCCTGTGCATGTTGCTCGCCGCCGCGTGCGGGCCGTTCGCGTGGGTCGCCTTCGAGTGGGGCCATGCGGCGCCGGGGTCGATCCCGCTCGGCGACTGGATCGTCGCCGGCGACTTCCAGGCGAACTGGGCGCTGCGCTACGACGCCTTGTCGGCCTCGATGGTGGCGATGGTCACCTTCGTGTCGATGCTGATCCACGTCTACAGCATCGGCTACATGGCGCACGACGAGTACCGGAAGTACCGGTTCTTCGCCTATCTCAGCCTGTTCACCTTCTCCATGCTGATGCTGGTGACGTCGGACAATCTGCTGCAGCTGTTCTTCGGCTGGGAGGGGGTCGGGCTCTGTTCATACCTGCTGATCGGCTATTGGTACGACCGGCCGACCGCCTGCGCCGCCGCCATCAAGGCGTTCATCGTCAATCGCATCGCCGATTTGTTCTTCGCGGTCGGCCTGGCGCTGATCTTCCTGACCTTCGGCACGCTCGACTTCACGACGATCTTCGCCGAGCTGCCGCGCCACACCGCCGAGGCCTACCATCTGTTCGGCGCCAGCTTCCGCCTCTACGAGGTGATGGGCGTGCTGCTGTTCATCGGCGCGATGGGCAAGTCGGCGCAGTTGTTCTTCCATGTGTGGCTACCCGACGCGATGGAAGGTCCGACGCCGGTCTCGGCGCTGATCCACGCGGCGACGATGGTGACGGCGGGCGTGTTCCTGATGGCGCGCATGTCGCCGCTGATGGACCTCGCGCCGACCACGCTGACCTTGGTGGAGGTAATCGGGGCGAGCACGTGCATCTTCGCCGCCACCATCGGTTGCGTGCAGAACGACATCAAGAAGGTCATCGCCTACTCGACGTGTTCCCAATTGGGCTACATGTTCGTCGCCGCCGGCGTCATGGCCTATCCGGCCTCGATCTTCCATTTGCTGACGCACGCCTTCTTCAAGGCCTTGTTGTTCCTATGCGCCGGCTCCGTCATCCACGCGATGTCGGACGAGCAGGACATGCGCCGCATGGGCGGCCTGTGGCGGAAGATCCCGGTCACCTACGTGACCATGTGGATCGGCAGCCTCTCGCTCGCCGGCATCTTTCCTTTCTCCGGCTACTACTCCAAGGACGCGGTTCTGGAGGCGGCGTACGCTTTCGGCTCCCCGGCCGGGATGTACGGATTCATCGCCGGCACCGCGGCGGCATTCTGCACCGGGTTCTATTCCTGGCGCCTGCTCCTCATGACGTTTCACGGCAAATCCCGCGCCGAGCCGCACGTCCAGGAGCACGTGCATGAAAGCGCCTGGGTGATGCTGCTGCCGCTGTGCGTACTCTCGATCGGGGCGATCGTGGTCGGCTTCCTGCTGCACGACATCGTGCTGACCGCGAATTGGGCCGCTTATTGGGGCCATTCCATCGTCATCGCGCCTGGCAACGACGTCATGGAGGCGATGGAACACATCGGCGCCGCGCACTGGGCGCCGCTGCTGTGCGGCATCGCCGGCATCGGCGTCGCGTACTGGTTCTATATGTTGAGCCCGCTGCTGCCGGCGCGTCTCGCCGACCGGTTCCGTCCGATCTACCTGCTGCTGCTGAACAAGTACTATTTCGACGAGATCTACGACTTCCTGTTCGTCCGCCCGGCCTTCCGGCTCGCCCGCGTGCTGTGGCACACCGGCGACGAGGCGATCATCGACGGCGTGCCGAACGGGCTGGCGGCGATGGCGACCGATGGCTCGCGCGGCGCGGTGCGGCTGCAAACCGGGTCGATCGCGGTCTATGCCTTCGTGATGCTGATCGGCCTCGTCGGGCTGGTCGGCGTGTTCCTGATCTGGCGGTGAGCGGGATGAACGCAGTGGGTTTCCCGGTCCTGTCGCTGATCACCTGGCTGCCGCTGGTCGGCTGCGTGGTGATCCTGTGCGTCCGCGGCGACGAGGAGACGGTCGCCGCCAACGCCCGCTGGACGGCGCTGTGGACCAGCCTGATCGTGTTCGCCCTCAGTCTCGTGCTCTGGGCCGAATGGGACCCGCGCGACCCCGGATTCCAGTTCGTCGAGAACGTCGCGTGGCTGCCCGGCTACGAGGTCTCCTACAAGATGGGTGTCGACGGCATCTCGGTGCTGTTCGTGCTGTTGTCCACCCTGCTCACGCCGATCTGCATCCTGGCCTCCTGGGAATCGGTCAAGAAATACGTGCGCGAGTACATGATCGCGTTCCTGATCCTCGAGACGATGATGGTCGGGATGTTCTGCGCCCTCGATTTCGTCATCTTCTACATTTTCTTCGAGGGCGTGCTGATCCCGATGTTCCTCATCATCGGGGTCTGGGGCGGGCCGCGCCGGGTGTACTCGGCGTTCAAGTTCTTCCTCTACACGCTGACCGGCTCGGTGCTGATGCTGCTCGCGCTGCTGACGATGTGGGGCTTCGCGCACACCACCGACATTCCGACCCTGATGCGCACGCATTTCCCGGGGGGCATGCAGACCTGGCTGTTCCTGGCGCTGATGGCCTCCTTCGCGGTGAAGGTGCCGATGTGGCCGGTGCATACCTGGCTTCCGGACGCGCATGTGGAGGCGCCGACCGCGGGCTCGGTGATGCTGGCGGGCGTGCTGCTGAAGATGGGGGCGTATGGGTTCCTTCGGTTCTCGGTGCCGATGCTGCCGCTCGCCTCGGCGCAACTCGCACCGCTCATCTTCACGCTCTCGGTGGTCGCGGTGATCTACACGGCCTACGTGGCGCTGGCGCAGGAGGACATGAAGAAGCTGATCGCCTATTCCTCGGTCGCGCATATGGGCGTGGTGACGATCGGGATCTTCACCTTCAACATCCAGGGCATCCAGGGCGCGCTGTTCCTGATGCTCTCGCACGGCATCGTCTCGGCCGCCTTGTTCCTCATCATCGGCGTCGTCTACGACCGGCTGCACACGCGCGATATCTCCCGCTATGGCGGGCTGGCGGATCGAATGCCGTTCTATGCGTTCACATTCATGGTGTTCGTCATGGCCTCGGTCGGACTGCCCGGCACCTCGGGCTTCGTCGGCGAGTTCCTGGTGACGATCGGCGCGCTGCACGTGAATTTCTGGCTGGCGATCCTCGGCACGACCGGGCTGATCCTCGGGCCGATGTACACGCTCTATCTGTATCGCCGCGTCATCTTCGGGCGGCTGGTCAAGGTCGATTTGCGCGGGATGCTCGACCTCTCGCCGCGCGAGATCGCGGTGTTCGCGCCCCTCGTCGTGGTCACCATCTGGATGGGCGCCTATCCGAGCAGCTTCACCCGCTTCTGGGACGCCACGGTGACGCAGATGGTCCAGCAGCACCAGCAAGCGATGGCGGACGCGCACGGGCCTATTCTGCTTGCACAGGTGGTGCCATGAACTGGCAGGTCGCGCTGCCGGAGATCGCGCTCTCCGTCATGGGGATGCTGATCCTGATCTTCGGCGTGCTCAGCAAGAGCGAGCAGGCGCGGACCGCGACGATGATGTCGGTGGGCGCGCTGCTGATCACCGGCTTCCTGGTGCTGACGCGCGACAACGGCGTCGGCTTCCACGGCCAGTTCACCGTCGATGCGTTCGCCAAGCTCATCAAGGCGCTGGTGCTGGTCGGCTCGGCCCTCACCCTGATCGTGTCGATCGATTCCAACCGCCTCCAGGGCATCGGCCGGTTCGAGTTTCCGGTGCTGATCCTGTTCGCGACCGTCGGCATGATGGGGATGGCGTCGGCGTCGAACCTCATCACGCTCTATCTGTCGCTGGAGCTGCTGTCGCTGGCCTCCTATGTGCTCGCCGCCTTCGCCCGCGACGACGTGCGATCGTCGGAGGCCGGGCTGAAATACTTCGTGCTCGGCGCGCTTGCCTCGGGGCTGCTGCTGTACGGCATTTCGCTCGTCTACGGCTTCTCCGGCTCGATGGACTTCACCGTGATCGAGCGCGGACTCGCATCGCCCGGCTCGGCCTCGCCGGGGATGATCGTCGGCGTGGTGTTCGTGATCGTGGCGCTCGCGTTCAAGGTCTCGGCGGCGCCCTTCCATATGTGGACGCCGGACGTCTACGAGGGCTCGCCGACGCCAGTGACGCTGTTCTTCGCGACCGCGCCGAAGGTGGCCGCGGTTGGGCTTTTCCTCCGCACGCTGTCGGAACCGTTCGGCCACCTGCTGGGGTCGTGGCGGCTGATCATCGAGATCATCTCCATCGTGTCGATGGTGCTCGGCGCGCTGGCGGCGATCGGGCAGACCAACATCAAGCGGCTGATGGCGTATTCGGCGATCGGCCATGTCGGCTACGCGCTGATCGGGCTTGCGGTCGGCGGGCCGATCGGCATCCGCGGCGTGCTGGTCTACATGACGGTCTACATCATCATGACCGGCGGCACCTTCGCCTGCATCATCGCGATGCGCCGGCGCGGCATCGCGGTGGAGAAGATCGAGGATCTGGGCGGGCTAGCCAGCACCGACCCGGCGCTCGCGCTCGCCTTCGCGGTGTTCATGTTCAGCCTCGCCGGCATCCCGCCGCTGTCGGGGTTCTTCGCCAAGCTGTATGTGTTCCTCGCCGCGGTCGATGCCGGGATGTGGACCATCGCGGTCATCGGCGTGCTGACCAGCGTGGTGGGATCGTACTACTACATGCATGTCGTCAAGGTGATGTATTTCGACCCGGCCCGGCCAGCCTTCGACCGCAAGCCGACCGGCGTGACGTTCGTCGCCGCCATCACCGCGCTCTATACGCTGCTGTTCTTCGTCTTCCCCGGCCCGTTCGTGGCCGCCGCCAACGCCGCGGCCGCCGCCTTGTTCGGCTAGGCCGTGCTGCTCGTCGTCGATGCCGGCAACACCAACGTCGTGGTGGCGGTGCATGACGATGCCGAATGGGTGGGCGTGTGGCGCATCCGCACCGACGCGCAACGGACGTCGGACGAATACGCCGTCTGGCTGCTGAGCCTGCTCGATCGCGCCGGCATCGACCGGGGCGCGATCGACGTGGCGGTAATCGGCACCGTGGTCCCGGCGGCGCTGTACCATTTGCGCCGGCTGGTCCGCGACTGGTTCAACATAGAGCCGCTGATCGCGAACGCCGCACTCGACTGGGGGTTCGCGATCAAGGTCGACAACCCGAACGAGGTGGGTGCCGATCGGCTGCTGAACGCGCTCGCCGGCGGAGTTCAGTTCGGCGGCCCGCTGATCATCGTCGACTTCGGCACCGCGACCACGTTCGACGTGGTCGACGTCGATGGCGCCTATGTCGGTGGCGTGATCTGTCCCGGCGTCAATCTGTCGCTGGAGGCGCTGCACCACGCCGCCGCGCGCTTGCCGCGCATTGGCATCGGCCGTCCGCAGGCGGTGATCGGCCGCTCCACCGTCCCCGCCATGCAATCGGGCGTCTACTGGGGCTATGTCGGGATGATCGAGGGCTTGGTTTCGCGCATCAAGGGGGAGTTCGGTGCCCCTATGAAGGTGATCGCCACTGGCGGCCTGGCGCCCTTGTTCTCCGAAGGGACCCTCGTGATCGAGCACATCGTGCCTGATCTTACCCTAGAGGGGCTGCGGATGTTGGCGCAGCGGAACCCCGCCCCCACATTGCCGAGGGACAGGACGCGATTGAGCGATATTGAATGAGCTATTGGGAATGAACGGCCAGAACGGCGATCTTGCCTTCCTGCCCTTAGGCGGGACGGGCGAGATCGGCATGAATTTGAACCTTTATCGCAGCGGCGGGCAGTGGCTCGCGGTCGATTGCGGCATCGGCTTCGGTGGCGCGGCGAATCCGGAGGTCGAGGTGATGATGCCCGATCCGGGTTTCATCGCCGAACGGCGCGACAAGCTTGTCGGATTGGTGATCACCCACGCGCACGAGGACCATATCGGCGCGGTCGCCTGGCTTTGGCCGCGGCTTCGCTGCCCGGTCTACGCGACGCCGTTCGCCGCCGCCGTGCTGCGGCGCAAGCTCACCGAGGCGCAACTGCTCGACCAGGTGAAGATCCACGTGATCCCGCCGGGCGGCGCCTTCGATATGCCGCCGTTCGGCCTTCGCTTCATCCAGGTCGCCCACTCGATCCCGGAGGCGCAGGCGCTGGCGATCACCACGCCCGCCGGCGTGATCCTGCATACCGGAGACTGGAAGCTCGATCCCGAACCGCTGATCGGCCCGCGTACCGACGAGGCCGCGCTCACCGCACTCGGCGACGCCGGCGTGCTGGCGATGATCTGCGATTCCACCAACGCGATGGTGGAGGGGCACTCGGGCAGCGAGCAGGAGGTCCGGCGCAGCCTGAGCGCGTTGATTCGCGGCGTTCCCACCGGACGCGTCGCGGTGACGTGCTTTTCGTCGAACGTCGCGCGCATCGAAAGCGTGGCACTCGCCGCCCGCGACGCCGGCCGGACCCTCGCCTTGGTGGGACGGTCGATCCGCAACATGGTCCAGTCGGCGCGCGAGACAGGATACCTCAAGGGGATCGCGACGTTCGCCGGCGAGGACGACGCCGGCTCGATCCCCGACGATAATTTGCTAATCCTGATCACTGGAAGCCAGGGCGAGCCGCGTAGCGCGCTCGCCCGCGTGGCGATGGATACGCACCCGCGCATCGTGCTGGGCGAGGGCGACACGGTGATCTTCTCGAGCCGCGTGATCCCCGGCAACGAGGTCGCGATCGGCACCGTGCAGGACAATCTGGTGCGGCGTGGGGTGCGGCTGATGACCGACATGGACCATTTGGTCCACGTCTCCGGCCATCCCGCGCGCGACGAGCTACGCCGGATGTACCGCCTCGTGCGCCCGCGCTTCTCGGTTCCGGTGCATGGCGAGTGGCGGCACCTGGCGGCGCACGCCGCGCTGGCGGAAGAGGCTGGCGCCAGGTCGGTGCTGATCGAGGATGGCGACATCCTCAACCTCGCGCCCGGCCGAGTCGAAGTGGTCGATAGCGCGCCGGTCGGCCGGCTGGTCGCGGACGGAACCCGCCTGGTCGCGCTGAACGGCGGCGTGCTCGCGGCGCGGCGGCGAATGCTGTTCAACGGTGTGGTTCTCGGGAGTTTCGCGATCGACAAGGCTGGCCGGCTGGCCGGATCGCCACGTGTCAGCGCGCCCGGCCTGTTCGAGCCGGATGATCCGGAAGCCGCGCGAGTCGTCGAGGAGTTCGCCGCCGCGATCGCGGAGTTGCCGCTGGCACTGCGCCGCGATGACGAGGGCTTGCCGGAGGCGGCGCGCGCCGCGCTCCGCCGGGCACTGGGACGGCGGCTCCAGAAGCGTCCACTGGTGGACGTGCATCTGCTGCGGGTGGGATAAATTGGGCTGGTTTACCGCTTGTGTGCTTTACGTGCTCATCTGGTGGGTGAGCCTGTTCGCGGTGCTCCCCTGGGGGATAAGGCCGCGCTCCGAGCCCGATCCGCTGACCGGCTGGCGCGGCGTGCCGGAAAATCCCAAGCTCGTCCGGACGGTGATCGCGACCACGATCGTCGCCGCCGTGGTCTGGCTCGGCGCGTTCTGGCTGATCAGCAGCCCGTATTTGAGCTTCCGCGAGGGCTTCCTGGCGATGCCGCCGCATTAAGCCTTGCGGCGGTTCACCGCGCCAGGCTGATGATTTCGACCGGCGCGATCAGGCCCCGTTCCACATTGCCGATCATATTCGCGACCTTCTGTCGGGACGTCGCGCCCATCGGGATGTGCAGCCCGAGCGGCGGTGGACCCGCGCTCTCGGCGGCACGCTCACGCATCCGGCGGAAGGACTCGATGGCGAAGTCGCGGCGGTCGCGCGCCTTTTGGACGGCGAATCCCGCCGCCTCGAGCAGTTTCCGATAGGTCGCTTGGGACTCCACGAAGCTGGTGTCAGGGGTTGACGCCCAGGGGACCGGAAAGGTGAGATCGCCCGTATCAGCCTCGCGCATCACGTCGAAGATCGCGAAGCTCGCGCCGGGCTTGAGCACGCGGCGCACCTCGGCGAACAGCTTGTCCTTGTCGCGAATGTTCATCCCGACATGCAGCATGTAGGCGCCGTCGAAGGTGCGCGGCGGGAAGGGAATGGCAAGCGCGCTCGCGTGCTCATAGGACACGTGATCGTCCAACCCCACACGCCGCGCCAGCGCTTGGGCCGTCCGCACGTACTCTTCCGTGAGGTCGATGCCGGTCACCCGACATCCGCGTTCATGCGCGAAGTAGCGCGACGGGCCGCCGAGCCCGGCGCCGATGTCGAGCACGTGCGATCCAGGCGCGAACTCCAACTGGGCGGCGAGGTCGGCGGTCGCCTGTCGTCCGCCGATATGGAACTCATCGACCGGCGCCAGATCGGCGAGCACGAGATGGTTGGGGTCCTTCCCCGAAGCGGAGAGCGCGTCGAGGATCGCCTGTTGCAGCTCGCCATGCGCGTAGTGCCGGGCGACGGACTGCTCGGTGTCCACCTCGTGTTCTCCGTTGTCAGTGCGATCTGTTTGGATTCTACATAGCACACGGGCCGCCGTTTCCGTCATTCCCGCGAAAGTCGGCGCGCGTGGGCCTGTGAAGGAATTCGCCAACCGCTCCCAACGTCATCCCCGCGCAAGCGCGGAGGTGGATTCACATTTGAAGTGCAACAGGTGGCTGGAGAATAGCTCGACGGGGGTTTTGAAGCCAAGGCATTTGCGTGGGGTGTTGTTATAGCTGCGAGCGATGGCATCGATTTGGCGTGGCGAGCATTGGCGTATGTCTGCTTTACGAGGAAGGAAGCGGCGCAGACGACCATTGGCGTTTTCGATGCCGCCCTTTTGCCACGGGCTGTGAGGGTTGCAAAAGTAAATGTTGATCCCCAGCGCGTCACCCGGCTTGTGATGGTCGGCGAACTCGGTGCCGTTGTCGTGGGTGAGGGCGCGGCGTAGTTGAGGTGGCAAGAACGACAACCAGCGGTGCAACCTGGTGGCGGTCAGCGCGGCTTTGCGGCTCGGTGGTTTGGCGAGCAGGACAAATCGCGAGGCGCGCTCCTGAGCGACCAGAACCGATTGGCCGTAGCGGCTGAACAG
>JBAWFF010000253.1:0-4489 GCA_049591635.1 Acetobacteraceae bacterium | reverse complement strand
CCGCCGCCTCGACCGCCAGCGCCGAGCCGAACCGCACGGCCAGGCGCGGGGCGATCCAGTCGGGCAGTTCAAGGCGCACCGCTTCTGTCATGTCGGGATGATCGAGCGTGTGGCCCTCGATCGCCGCCAGCGTCGTCCGCTCCCGCGCCGCCAGCGTTGGCTGTGCGTACTGGCCGCCCGAGAACGCCTGGGTCACGCCCGACAGCGCCCAGCCCTCGGTTAGCAGCGACGCCGCGACCAGTAGGCGCGAAGTCGGCTCGGCGGTTGCGCGATCCAGCCACCACGCGAGCCGCCGCCACGCGCGGAGCACGCGCCAGACGCGCTCGGACACCGCGCGCCGATCGCCCGAGCCGATGAACCGGCGCGCGCGGAAGAAGTCGTTGGCGACGCCGTCGGCGGGCCGGTGCGGCGCGGCGGCGATGGCGTCGAGCAACGCGACAGCGGCATCGATGCGCGCGGCGGGGGTCACGCGAGCCGATTGAGGACAGGCACGTTTTCCGCCTCAGCCGCGCGGCGGAGGGCCTCGTCGAAGGTTGCAAGCGGACGGCCGCGCGCGACAACCGCGTCGATTTCGTCCGGAAGCACGGCCGCAAGCGCCACCGACGCATCGAGCACCAAGCTGGTCACGTCAGTACTTCCGACCTTCTCGAATTAGCTCGAGAATCTCGTCTGTGGTCACCGGCCCACTTTCTTGCCGGATCTTTTCTCGCAATTCCCAGATGGCCTCCACCGCCGCCCGCGCCGCCGCGGCGTCATGCGCCGGGGGCGCCGCGACCAGCCGCGCCACGGGGCGACCATCGCGGGCGATCGTGATCTCCTCTCCGCGCTCCACGCGATCGAGCAGATCGGACAGTTTCGTGTCGGCCTCCTCGACCGAGATTTGAACCGCGGCGCTCATGAAACAGACCTAGCGCGTCGCAACAGGGCTTTCCAGGGGCACGTTCCGCAGGTCGCGCAGCTCGGTCGCCGTACCGCGCAGCCCGTACTCGTCCGGCTGGACGGTGCGGTTGATCCAGAACACGCGGAACCCGAATGCGCCGGCGCCGAACGCGTCCCACGGGTTCGACGAGAAGAAGGCCATTTCCGAAGCGGGCAGACCGAATCGCTCGGTCGCCAGCCGATAGACGCGCGGGTCGGGTTTGTAGACGCCGACCGCCTCGACGCTCAGGACGGCGTCCAGCAGGTCGGTGATCCCAGCGGCGGCGACCGCCTCGGCAAGCATCGTCGGCGTCCCGTTCGACAGGATCGCCCGCCCGATCCCCTTGTCGCGCAATCCGCGCAGCATGTCCGCGACCTCCGGGTACGCCGCCAGCCGGCGATACGCGCTCAGCACGTCGGCCAGCAGCGCTTGGTCGGGGACGCCGTGACGCGCCGCGACCACCGCGAGCGATTCCCGCGCCAGCGCCCAGAAGTCGCGATGTCGCGCCGGCCCGGCAAGGCTGCGGACCCAGGAATATTCGAGATGCTTGGCGCGCCAGTCGTGACTGATCCGCTCCCAATCCGGGCCCAGCCGGGTGGCGTGCGCGCGCATCGCCGCGTTGACGTCGAGCAGTGTGCCATAGGCATCGAAGATCGCGACATGAACCATGCCGGCCGTTCCCTGGTTCAGCGATAGGAGCCGGACGGCTTGATGTCCGGAGGATATTCGTAGCCCACGAATTGCGGGCCGATCGTGCAGTCAGGGACCGCCTCGTTGCGCTGCGCCCGCAGGCCCAGCAGCTTCCCGGGGCCGGCAAGGCTCGTCACGCCGCTCGCGACATTCTCGAACGTCTTGCCCTGATCGGGAGTCGATTGCGAGTTGATGCTGGTCAGAACGCCTTCACTCGTCATCTGCATGGAAAACGAATGGGCTTCCAACAGGCCGCTCTTGTAGTTCAACAGCCAAGGATGCCGCCAATCAGGCACGGGGACCAGTTTCCTGGCGCGCACGTGGCGACAATTGGCGGAAGGAACGCTCTTGCCCGCGACGGTCGTATCAATCTGCGTCAGTTCGTCGACCTCAACGAGCTGGACCGGAAGGTACACGATGACTCCCTCGACGGATTGACGGCTGCCGGATGGCTGCCAGACCGAAGCCGGTTCGAGGGGCGTCATGACGACCGTGCCGGAGCAGGCGGTGATCAGCGAAAGCCCGGCCACGGCGAGCGCGGGGCGCACGATCTTCATCGGCACGTCACTCCTGCCGGTAGTTCGGCGCCTCGCGGGTGATCGCCACGTCGTGCACATGGCTCTCCCGCAGCCCGGCGCCGGTCAAGCGCCGGAACCGTGTCTTGCCCTGCAAATCGGCGACGGTGGCGGCGCCCGTGTACCCCATCCCGGCGCGCAACCCGCCCACCAATTGGTGCACCACCTGAGACACCGGCCCCTTGTAGCCGACCCGGCCTTCCACGCCCTCCGGCACGAGCTTTAGCTGGTCCTTGATGTCCTGCTGAAAGTAGCGGTCGGCCGAACCGCGCGCCATCGCGCCAAGGCTACCCATGCCGCGATAGGACTTGTACGACCGGCCCTGATACAGGAATACCTCGCCCGGCGCCTCGTCGGTGCCGGCGAGCAGGCTGCCCATCATCACGCAGGCTGCCCCAGCGGCGATCGCCTTCACGATGTCACCGGAGTTGCGCATCCCGCCATCGGCGATCGCCGGCACGCCGCGCTCTCGGCACGCGGCGGCGCACTCCAGCACCGCCGTGAACTGCGGCACGCCGACGCCGGCGACCACGCGGGTCGTGCAGATGCTGCCCGGCCCGATGCCGATCTTCACCGCGTCGGCCCCCGCCTCGATCAGTGCCAGCGCGCCCTCCGGCGTCGCGACATTGCCGGCGATGACCTGCACGGAATTGGAGAAGCTCTTGATCGCCTCCACCGCGTGCAGCACGCCTTGCGAGTGCCCATGCGCGGTATCGACCACGATCACGTCCACCTCGGCGCCGATCAGCGCGCGCGCCCGCTCCGCCCCAGCCGCGCCCACGCCGGTCGCGGCGGCGACGCGCAAGCGCCCGAGCGCGTCCTTGTTGGCGAGCGGATGCGCCTGCGCCTTGTCCATGTCCTTCACGGTGATCAGCCCGACGCAGCGATACGCCTCATCGACCACCAGCAGCTTCTCGATGCGATGGCGGTGCAGCAGCCGACGCGCCTCCTCCGCCCCGACGTCGGTTTCGACCGTGATCAGGTTCTCGCGCGTCATCAGCTCATAGACACGCAGGCTGGGATCGGTGGCGAAGCGTACGTCGCGGTTGGTAAGGATACCGACAAGGCGCCCGGTGCCGCGCTCCACCACCGGGATGCCGCTGATGTGAAAGTTGCTCATTAGCGCGTGCGCGTCGGCGAGCGTCTGGTCCGGATGGATGGTGACGGGGTTGACCACCATGCCTGATTCGAACTTCTTCACTTGACGCACGTGCCGGGCTTGGGCGTCGGGTTCCATGTTCTTGTGGATGACGCCGATGCCGCCGAGTTGGGCCATCGCGATCGCCATCTCGCTCTCGGTCACGGTGTCCATCGCCGCCGATACCAGCGGGATATTCAGCGCGATCTCCCGCGTGAGGCGCGTGCGCGTGTCGGTCTCGGTCGGGATCACCTGGGAGTAGGCGGGGACCAGCAGCACGTCATCGAACGCCAGCGCCTCGTCGATGCGCTGAGCCGTGTGGATATTGCTGTCGGGTGCCATCGGCGGGCGAGCCTTTCGCGCTACGGGCGCCCCTAGCACCGGCGCCGCTACCTTGGCGCGTCCCCATAGGCGGGTGGGGACGAAGGCGCAAGCCGGACCCTCAGCGGCGCCTGCGTGTCGTGACCTCTCACCAGCGATAGTACCCCCAGTGCGGCCCGCCGAAGATGATCACGATCAAGAGGACGATCAGCAGGAAGACCAGGAGGCCCGAGGCGTGGCTCCGCTGATAGTAGGATCGGCGATAGCCATAGTAGCTGCCGCCGCTGAGCAGGAGCCAGATGATCACCACCCAGATCAGGAACCATAGCCACATGTGACGCCCTCCCAACCTTCCGCGTAAGGAACGCGCACGGGATCAAGCCGTCGCGTCTTCCGCGCCCCGAAATCCGGTCGCCACCACGTAAAGCTCGCTCGACTCTTTCCGGCTGGCCGGCGGCTTGGCGTGGCGGACCTGATCGAAGCACCGCTTCATCGCCTCCAGCATCGCCCTTTCGGACCCGCCCTGAAACACCTTGCACACGAATCCGCCGCCCGGCGCCAGCACCTCGGTCGCGAACGCCAGCGCCATCTCCGCCACGGCCATGATCCGCAGATGGTCGGTTGCGTTGTGACCGGTCGTGTTGGGCGCCATGTCCGACAGCACCAGGTCGGTCGGGCCGCCGAGCGCCGCCATCAGCCGCCCCGGCATGTCGGCGTCCTGGAAGTCGCCCTGGATCAAGGTCGCGCCGGGGATCGGCTCGATCGCCAGCAGGTCGAGGCCGACCACGGTTCCGGCGCCGCGGCGCACCGCGACCTGCGTCCAGCCGCCCGGCGCCGCGCCCAGGT
>JBAWFF010000252.1:0-2622 GCA_049591635.1 Acetobacteraceae bacterium | reverse complement strand
GCCGATGCCCTGAAAGTGCCTGGCGTCGAGAAGGTCGTCGAGGTGAAGGGCTGGCCGTGGCCGTCGAAGTTCATGCCGGTTGGCGGCGTGGCCGTGGTGGCGCGCAACACCGGCTCGGCGATAAAAGCGCGCGAGGCGCTGAAGATCGTCTGGGATGACGGCGCCAACAAGGATTACGATTCCGCGTCCTACCGCGAGGCTCTGCGGACCACCGCCGGCCAGCCAGGGCGGATGGCACGCAACGACGGCGATGCCGATGCCGCGCTCAAGACCGCCGCGAAAGTGGTGACGGCTGAATACTATATCCCGCATCTGGCGCATGTGAGCATGTCGCCGCCCTCGGCCACCGTGCACGTCGCCGACGGCAAGTGCGTCGCCTGGGCGGCGACGCAGAGCCCGGGCGGCGCCCGCGACGATTTGGCGAAAATGCTCGGCATCCCAGTGGAGAACGTAACCCTGCACGTGCCGCTGCTGGGCGGCGGGTTCGGCCGCAAGTCGAAATGGGATTACGTGTTGGAGGCCGCGCTGGTCTCGCAATCGGTCGGCGCGCCGATCAAGCTGACCTGGACTCGCGAGGACGATATCCAACACGATTTCTACCACACCGTCTCGGTGGAGCGGATCGACGCCGGCCTGGACGCGCAAGACAAGGTCATCGCGTGGCGGCACCGCAGCGTCGCGCCGACGATCGGCTCCACCTTCGGGCCCGATCCGAAGTATGCGCAGCCATTCGAGATGGGCATGGGGCTGGTGGACGTACCCTTCGCCATTCCGAACTTGCGCTGCGAGGCCGGCGAGGCGGCGGCGCATACGCGCATCGGCTGGTTCCGCTCCGTCTCCAATATCCCGCATGGCTTCGCGGTGCAGTCGATGGTCGCCGAGATCGCCGCCGCGACGGGGCGCGACCCCAAGGAGGTGCTGCTGGAGCTAATCGGCCCGCCGCGGACGATCGACCTCAGCAAGTCGGTCGCCAAGTTCTGGAACTACGGCGACCCGGTTTCGACCTACCCGATCGACACCGGCCGGCTGGCGCGGGTGACCCAAATCGCCGCCGAGGGGGCCGGCTGGGGCAAGGCGCTGCCGAAGGGAAGCGGCATGGGCATCGCGACGCATCGCAGCTTCCTGACCTATGTCTCCACGGTGGTGGAGGTCGCGGTGGACGCCAAGGGCAATCTGTCGGTGCCACGGGTGACCACCGCCGTCGACTGCGGCTTCTGGGTGAATCCGGAACGCATCCGCTCCCAGATCGAGGGCGCCGCGGTGATGGGGCTGAGCCTGGCCAAATATGGCGAGGTCACCTTCAAGGCAGGCCGGGTGGAGCAAAGCAATTTCGACGGCTTCCAGGTCGCGCGGATTGATGAGTCGCCGGGCGAGACGCGGGTCCATATCGTGCCGGCGACCTACGACATCCCATCCTCCGGCATCGGCGAGCCAGGCGTTCCGCCGTTCGCACCGGCCCTGTGCAACGCGATCTTCGCGGCGACCGGCAAGCGCATCCGCAATCTGCCGATCGGGGATCAGCTGTCGAGTTGAGTTCGACCGTGGGCGGCAGGCGCTGACCTCGAGGCCTGCCGCCCGCGCCGGGGGACTTTGACATCGAGCCAAAGCGGCTGTTCCTTGTCGGTCCGCCTGATGGATTCCCCCGATGTCCGACACGTCCGAGGTCTTCCCGAAGACCAGCCGCAACCGCGTCCGCCGCAAGCCGGACCGCGGGCGCTATGACCGCAAGACCGTCTACGAGATCCTCGACGCCGCGATGGTCTGCCACATCGCCTACGTGATCGATGGCCAGCCCTATTGCACGCCGACCGCGTTCTGGCGGGAGGGCGACCATCTTTACTGGCACGGCTCCTCGGCCAGCCGGATGCTGCGCGCCGAGGCGAAGGAAATCCCGGTCTGCCTGACCGTCACCCACATGGACGCGGTGGTGCTGGCCCGCTGCGGCTTCAACCATTCGATCAACTACCGCGCGGTGATGGCCTACGGCCACGCCCACCTGATCGAGGGCGAGGAAAAGCTGCGGGCGATGGACAGCTTCATTGACCGCTTCTTCCCCGGCCGCTCGCGCGTGCTGCGCCCGCCGTCGACGCAAGAGGCGAAGGCGACCACCGTGCTCGGCATGACGATCGAGGACGCCTCGGGCAAGATCCGCGCGATGGACGTCCACGACGAGGAGGAGGACTACGCGGTCAACGCCTGGACCGCGCTGATCCCGGTCCGCACCGTGATCGACGCGCCGATCGAATGCCCGCGCCAGTTTCCCGGTGCCAGCGCCGAGGCGGGCGGGATGACGCCCTGGCGGCCGGGTCGGCGGCTCGACGAGGTGATGACGGAGACCTACCGGATCGCCTACGAGGAGTAGGCCTATTCGGAGCCTTGGCTGAGCCAGATACCAGCCGCCCTTCGACCTCACCCCTTTTTCGTCATTCCGCGAAAGCGGGAACCCAGGCCCACGCGCATCAAATCCCGTGCCGTCCGCCTGGGTTCCCGCCCTTGAGCGTGTGAAGCTTTTCGCGTGGAGGCCATGAGATGGGGTCGGGGGGATTTTTGTTTCGGCCCGGCCGGGTCTCGGGTCGCCCGGATTGAGCGAGCCGGCGGGACTGGCGCGGCACGTCGGGTGAT
>JBAWFF010000251.1:0-13997 GCA_049591635.1 Acetobacteraceae bacterium | reverse complement strand
TTGTCCTTCAGCGCCACCTTCTTGCCCTTGAGCTTGCCCGATGCCGCGCCCTCGATCGTGGTCTTCACGTACCAGGCGCCGAGTGGGTTCTCCTCCGCCATCGGGCGGCGTCCTGGGGTGCGCGGGTAGGTGACCGGCGGCAACTCGTCGGGCATCTGATCGATCAGATTGTAGGCGGCGACGCTGCCGACCAAGCAGTCGCGGTGGGCGGCCAGCTCGCTGTCGCTCATGGTCAGGCCGAGATCCTCGGCGACCTCCCGCAACTGCGCGACGGTCGGAAGCTTGATGGTACCGAGGGGCATGGTCGTCCTCCGTTGATATGTCTCAGGCCACTCCCACGAACTCGGCGACCAGGGCGGGATCGCCGAGGGCCTCGCGCGGGATCTCGCTGACGATCCGGCCGCGATGGATCAGCAGGGCACGGTCGGTCAGCGCGTGGATGAAGTCCAGGTTCTGCTCGACCAGCAGCACGGTCAGCCCGAGGCGGCGGCGCAGTGCGCCGATGCGCTCGATCATGGCGGCGACGATGGAGGGTTGGATGCCCTCGGTCGGCTCATCGAGCAACAGCAGCCTCGGTCGTCCGCACAGCGCGCGCGCCACGGCGAGCAACTGCTGCTCGCCGCCGGAGAGCGCCCCGCCAGGACGGTCAAGAAGGCGGCTGAGTTCGGGAAACTCGCCCAGCACATCATCGACGGTACCGACCGGCACTCGGCTGGCGATGGCGGCGAAGCGGAGGTTTTCCCGCACCGACAGGCCCGGAAAGATCTGCCGCCCTTCCGGCACGTAGCCCAACCCCGCGCGAGCGCGCGAATGGGTCGGCAACCGCTCGATCGCGCGTCCCTCCCACTCGATCGTGCCGCCCTTGCAGGGAACCAGCCCCATGACGGTTTTGAGCAAGGTGGTCTTGCCCATGCCGTTATGGCCGAGGATGCCGACGCAACTGCCGGGCGCGATGTCGAGCGAGACACCGCGCAACACTTCGATCCGTCCGTAACCGGAGGCGACGTCGCGCAGACGCATCATGACGCCGCCCGCTCCGCCCGCGTGGCGGGCTTGCCGAGATAGACGTCGCGCACCCGCGGATCGGCGAGCACGCGATCGACGCTGTCCTCGATGAGCACGCGCCCCTGGTGGAACACGGTGACGGTTTGCGCGATGGCGCGGATGAACTGCATGTCGTGCTCCACCACCACGATGGCGTGGCGGCGGTTCAACTCGCGGATCAGCGCGGCGGTGCGGCTGGTTTCCTCGGCGCTCATGCCGGCGGTGGGTTCGTCAAGGATGATGAGGTCGGGCTCGGGCGCCACCACCATCGCGAGTTCCACCAGTTGGCGCTGGCCGTGGCCGAGCAATCCCACCTCGCGGCGTGCCAGCGCGGCGATGCCGAGGCGCTCGAGCGCGCCGAGTGCCCGGCGGCGCGATTCCGCCTCGTTGTGCAGGCGGCGCAGCGCGAGCACCACGCTCTCCATTACGTCGAGCCCGTCGAACAGCGACGGGATCTGCGTCTTGATGCCGACGCCGAGGCGGGCGACGGCGAAGCTGTCGTAGCCGGCGACGTCGCGCCCCCGCCACAGGATGCGCCCGCTGGTCGGCTTGTACTGGCCGGTGAGGCATTTGAAGAACGTGCTCTTGCCGGCCCCGTTCGGGCCGATCAGGCAGCGCAGTTCGCCCTCGGCGACAGCGAGGCTGACGCCGTCCACCGCGCGCACGCCGCCGAAGCGCATCCCGAGATTCTCGGTCGCCAGCAGCGTGCTCATCGCTCTGCTCCGCGCCGTCGCAACCGCGCCAGCATCGCGGTCGTCGTGGGCAGGATGCCGCGCGGGATCACCAGCACCGCCGCCATCAGGATGATGCCCAGGAGAAGGCTGGGATTGATGTCGCGCAGGGTGCCGGCCCAGGTGGTGAGGATTTGCAGCGCGATCGCGCCGAGGATCGGGCCGATCAGCGTGCCGAGACCGCCGACCATCACCCAGATGATGATCTGTCCGGAATAGAACAGCGAGAACATCGTCGGGCTGACAAACACGCAGTTGGCGAACAGCAGCCCGGCCAGCCCGCCCATCGCCCCGCCCAGGGTGAAGATGCCGAGCTTGTAGAGCCGCGAATCGTAGCCGAGCAGCTCGGCGCGCGTCTCGTTCTCCTTCACCGCGACCACGACGCGGCCGAACCTGCTGTGTAGCACCAGCTTGCAGATGACGTAGCACACAGCGAGGCACACCACCGCGACGACGAAGATCTGCTGGGGCGTCAGCGGGGTGGCGGGATCGCCCAGCATGTTGAGCGGCGGGGTGGACGGGATGCCGTTGAACCCGCCCAGCGGCGCGGCGCCGATGTGCCACTCGTCGCCCGCCGTCGAGTTGGCGAAGTTGAACAGGATCAACGTCACCGTCAGCGTGATGACGCCGATATAGACGTCGCTGATCCGTCCGAAGAACATCAGATAGCCGAGGATCGCCGCCAGCGCGGCGGGCACCAGCAACGCGACCGGGACCGCCCAGCTCGTGCCGGTGAAATTGAGCGCCGCGACGGCATAGGTATAGCCGCCGAGGCCGAAGAACGCCGCCTGGCCGAAGCACAATATGCCGCCGAACCCCCAGACCAGCGCGAGGCTCAGCGCCAGCACTGCCATCGACACGTAGATGGTCGCGTTGATCAGCGCGAAGAGTTGCAGCGCCAGCGGCAGGCCCCACGCGCACAGCGCCGCCAGCACCACCGCCGCCGCGATCTCGGTCCACAAGCGCCGGTCGGTCATAGCGAGCGGCGGAAGAAGCGCCCGGTGATGCCCCGCGGCAGCAGGCGCAGCAGCACGACGGCGACCCCCAGCATGATGACCTCGCCCAGCACCGGTGTGGTGAAGAACGTCCCTAGCGTGGACACCGAGCCGAGCAGCGCCGAGGCCGATAGCGTGCCGGCCAGCATCGCCGCGCCGCCGGTGACGACGGTGATGAAGGCGCGCGCGATGTAGACCGTGCCCATCGTCGGCACGACGCCGGAGAACGGCGCGATCAGCGCCCCGGCGAGGCCCGAGAGCGCGGCGCCGGCGGCGAAGGTGATCGCGTAGACCCGGCCCGGCGACACGCCGAGGGAAGCCGCCATCTCCGGATTCTGCATGGTGCCGCGGGCGATCAGCCCGGCCGGGGTGAGCCGCAGGACCGCCCAGGTGCCGACCAGCAGCACCACCGCGGCGCCGATGAGAAACAGCGCGTAGCTGGAGCTGCGATAGCCGCCGATCGAGATGCTGCCGAGCGGGGCGGAGAAACCGCTCACCGAGTTGCCGAAGATCATGGTCACCGCGCCGATCAGCGCCAGCGACAGCCCCCAGGTCGCCAGCATCGTGTCGAGCATCCGACCGTACAGGCGGCGAATCACCAGCCGCTCCACGACCGCGCCGATCACGCCGACGACGATCGGGGCGACGATGAGCATCGCCACCCAGATGTTCAGCCCGGCGCGGGCGGAGACGATCGCGCTGTAGGCGCCGAGCATCAGGAACTCGCCATGCGCGAGATTGATGACGCGCATCATCCCGAAGATCACCGCGAGGCCGAGGCTGATGATCAGCAAGGTGGCGACGCCGGTCACCACTTGCAAAAAGACCGCGAAGGCGAGGTCCAAGACGACGGCTCAGGTCTTGACGTCGATCACGTATTGCTTGTCGGTGTTGGGGTATTTCGCGAGGTCGCAGACCATCGCGGTGTCGGATGGCGGCTGCTGCGGGAAGCTGTCGAGCACCTTGAAGCCGTGATTGGCGCATTCCGCCAGATAGACGTTCAGGGTGACATGGTTGGTCTTGCCGTCGATGATGGTCTTGCCGGGCGGGCCGTCATTCTCGATGCCGGTCTCCAGCGCCTCGATCACCTTCATGCGGTCGATCGTCTTCGCTTTCCGCACGCCCTCGGCCCAGAGGTTGAAGCCGACATAGGTTCGCATCGCCAGTTCGCCACCGAGATAGGGTGCGCTGGGTCCGAGCTTGGCGTGGAACTTCTGGAGGAACGCCTTGTTGGCCGGCGTATCGACCTCCTGGAAGTAGCTGAACGCGGCGACGAGGCCGTCGCCCTCCTCGGGCGAGAGCACCAGGCTCTCGTTGCCGCCGCCGAATGTCGTCGACGCCATCGGGATCTGCTTCTTCATGCCGGCGGCGGCCCACTGGCGGTAGAACGAGATATGCGCGCCGCCCACAAGGGCGGAGACGACCGCATCCGGCTTGGCCGCTTGCACCTTCTGGATCGCCGGGCCGAAATCGGTGACGTTGAGCGGGAAGAAATCGACCGCGACGACCTCGCCGCCGCCGTCGCGGGCGTATTTGGTCAGCCACTTGGCGGTGATCTGGCCGTAATTGTAGTCGGCGGCGAGCACGTAGAGCTTCTTGCCCCAATTCTTCTGGACGTAGGGGACCAGCTTGTTGACGTTCTGCGCCGGGGTGGAGCCGGTGCAGAAGCAGTTGCGGTCGCAGACGCCGCCCTCGTACTGCGTATTGTAGAAATAGAGCGTCTGGTAACGGTGCAGGATCGGCCTGATCGCCTCGCGCGACGCCGAGGTGATCCCGCCATGCACCACGGCGGCCCGGTCCTTGGTCGCCGCCTCCGTCGCGAATTGCGTGTAGAGCTGGATGTTCGATTGCGGGTCGTAGTTGATGAGCTTGACGGGCCGGCCGAGCAGCCCGCCCGCCGCGTTGACCTCGTCGACCGCGAAATCCAGGCAGGCGATCATCGGCTTGCCGTAGATGTCGAGCCCGCCCGACGCGTCGTGGATGCCAACAACCGTGATCGGATCGGCGCCGAGCGCCGCGTGTCGCATCACCAGCGGTGCCGCGAGCGCGACCCCGAGGCCCTTCAACGCGTCGCGCCGCGCGATCGTCATGGCCGGTCTCCTTTTGGTTGTGGTTCGATGCTGGCAGTTCCGCGGGACGCAGGCAACTACATCCAGCGCCTCGGACGCACGCCGGCATGGAGCCAGGTTATCAACGAGTAGACATCGTAGACAGGCAGGCCAAGCGTGTCCCGGAGCGCGGCCGTGTAAGGCGGCATGTTCGTGCACTCCAGCACGACCGCGCCGATGTCGGGGTGGCGGGCCACGAGGTCTCGTCCGGCGTCCAGGATGTCCTGTTCCGCGAGGGCGATATCCATATCCTCCTTCTCGGCCTTGATCAGAACGCGGAAGAACTCACGGCCGCGCTCGGTTCCGACGACCGGGATGTCGGCGGGCACGCCGGCCGCGGCGAGATGCGCCTGGGTAAGCGTGGAACCGCTGACGGTGACGATCCCGACCCGTTTGCCAGGCGGCAGCGTCGCCTGCACCCAGGGTACCTGCATCAGTGACGACGTCGCTACCGGCACGCCCACATGCGCGGCGATCTCGCTGGAACAGCGACAGGAACCCGCAATTGGTGGTGATCGCCTCGGCGCCCAGGCGGACCAGGTCCGCAGCCGCGTCGAGGAACGCCGGCAGCAGTCCGGCCGCCCCCTCCAGCACCACGCGCGCCGGGCTCGCTCCTGGCACCACGCGGTAGAGAACCGGAAACGGCCAAGTCGAGGCATTCCCCATGTCTCCCGGAATGCGCGGGAAGCGCGCTTCCAGCATCAGGATGCCCAGCGGGGCGCCGTAGATGGCCTTGCCGCCGCGGGCGATACGGGAGCCCGCAGCCGGTGCGATCGGCGTCCTTTTCGATTCCTTCACTTGGCCGGCCTGATCATCGCGGAAGGTCGGCACTATAGTCCGGTGCCGGCACGGTCGGCCATGAGGATGGGAAATCAAATGCGACGACTGCTCTGCCTCGTCGGGCTCCTGCTCCTGGTCGCGCTCACGCCGGCGCGCAGCGAGGAGCTGAGCCTTCCCGGACTGCAACGGGACGCGCAGGCGTACGCGCATTCCCTGCAAGGACGCTTCCCGGCGGGCGCCACCTCCGCGCAACGCGCGCGGTCCGAACGCACCGCGCGGGACGCCCTGGCGAGGCAAGACTGGGCCGGTGCGGTTCAGGCCCTATCGGAGCGTCTTGGGCAGGGCGAGACGAACGCCGCTCTGTGGTTGGCATTCGCGCAGGCGCTGCTGCGCCAGCCGCAACCCGACGCGCCGCACGCGCTGGCGGCGGCCTGGCAATCCTATGCGGCGACCGAGACCGCCGCCGACAAGGTCGCGGCATTGCGCGTCATGCGCGACGCGCTGGTGCTCCTCAAGCGGCCCGTGGAAGAGGTCGAGGTCCTTGAGCAGGCCAGCCTTCTCGCCCCGGACGATGCCGATCTCAAGCGGGAACTGGCGACGCGCGAGCAGGAATTCGGCCTTCTGGTACGCAAGGTGCGGACCGAGCCCGAGAGTTTCCCCGCGCGCGCCTGCGTCGCCTTCATCGGCCGCCCCGGCGGGTCCGCCGACTTCCATCCCGGTGACTGGGTGACGCTGACGCCGCCAATCAAGGCGGCGGCGGTGACGCTCGAATCGGGCCAGATCTGCATCACCGGCCTGCAACCCGGAACCCGCACGCAGGTCAGTTTCGCGCAAGGGATGCCGGGCGCCGATGGCATGAGCCTCAAGCAAGCCGCCACGCTCGCCATCGCGATGCCGGATCGGCGCCCAAGGCTGGTGTTCGCCGCCGACCGGTTCCTCCAACCGGGCGGTGCGCCCGCCGCGGTGGCGCTCGCCAGCGTCAATCTCTCCAAGGTGAAGCTGCATCTGCTGCGCGTCTCCGAACGCGCCATGCAGCCGTTCCTCGCCAGCCATCCGCTGGGCAGCAACGATTTCGACCTCGCATCGCTGCGCGATTCCGCGCGTGAGGTGTGGACGGGCAGCGCGGACATTCCGGGCTTCACGCGCAACGCGCTTCTGCACACCGTGCTGCCGCTGCCGTCCGCAATCGACCAGCCGGGTCTGTATGTCCTGCTCGCGCAGCCCGATGATGGCACGCCGTCCGGGGGTGCCTCGCCGCAGGCGGTCCAGACGCTGCTGCGGACCGATCTCGCGCCGACCATCTGGCGGGGCGACGATGGATTGACCGTGCAGGTGCGCGGCTACGCGAGCGGAGCGCCGAAGCAAGGCGTGCGGATCGCGCTGGTGGCGGCGGACAATGACATCCTCGCGACGCAGGCAACCGGTCCCGACGGGGTGGCGCGCTTCCAGCCCGCCTTGCTGCACGGCACCGACGCCCTTGCGCCCGCGTCGCTGCACATGACCGGGCCGGACGGCGACTTCACTCTGCTCGACCTGACCGCCCCGGCTTTCGATCTGTCCGACCGCGGCGTGTCCGGCCGCCCGCAGCCCGGGCCGCTCGATGCGTTCGTGTGGCTCGATCGCGGCATCTACCGCCCCGGCGAGACGGTCCGCGCGATGGCGCTGCTGCGCGACGCGGCCGGCCATCCGGCCGACGTGCCCGTGCACGTCGTCGTCACGCGTCCGGGCGGGCAAATTTTCTCGGACACCGTGCCGCCCCGCAGCGACGACGCGGCGATGGTCATCCCGATCGCCCTTTCCGGCGGCGCCCAAGCCGGCACCTGGACGATCACGCTGCGGACCGCGCCGGACGCCCCGCCGATCGCGGACAAGAGCTTCGAGGTCGAGGCATTCGTGCCCGCGCGGCTCGCCGTCGACATCGACAAACCGACGGCGCCGTTGTCGCCGGGGCGGATCACCGCGATTCCGCTCTCGGTGCGTTTCCTCTACGGCGCACCCGGCTCCGCGCTGAGCGGATCCGGCGCCCTGCGCCTCGCCGCTGATCCCACGCCATTCGCCAATTTCGACGGCTATCGCTTCGGCGTACAGGATGAGGCGATCACCTCCGACACGAGCAATTTCGACCTCGCGGAGACGGATGCCCAAGGCAAGACCACGCTGCCGATCGACCTCACGCATCTTCCGGATACAACGCAGGCGCTCCAGGCCGAGGTGACGGCGACACTGAACGATCCCGCCGGGCGGCCCGTCTCGGCGACGGCGACGATCCCGATCCGCCCGGTCGCGCCACTGATCGGCATCAAGAGCAGCCTGCCGGCGGGAGCGGCCGATCCGGGACAGCAGACGGGCTTCGACATCGTCGCGGTCGATCCCCAGGGCGCGCGGATCGCCATGCCGGTTCGCTATGCCTTGGTCCGCCAGACGCCGGATTGGCGGCTGGTCGTGCGTCAGGGGGTCGCCGGCTACGAGACGGTGTGGCGCGACGAGCCGGTTGCCAGCGGAACGAGTGAGATCAAGCCCGATGCGGCGCTGCATCTGGGCTGGCGGCTCGGGTTCGGACGCTACAAGTTGCAAGTGGTGCAAACCGGTCGCGGGCTCGCCGCCGCCTCGACCGTGTTCGACGTGGGCTGGGGCGGTTCGGGCAACCCGGATGCGCCGCCGCGCGTCAAGGTCAGCCTCGATCACGCCGCCTACAAGCCGGGCGACACCGCGCGCGTGCATATCGAGGCGCCGTTCGCCGGCCCGGCGACGCTGCTGGTGCTGACCAATCGCGTCCACGCGCTTCGCGATATCGAGGTGCCGGCCGGCGGGACCGATGTGGAGGTGCCCGTCGGCGCCGACTGGGGTGCCGGCGCCTACGTCGCGGTGCATGTGTTCCGCCCGGCCCACGGCGCCGCGCCGGATCGCGCGATCGGCGTCGCCTGGCTGCGGATCGACCCATCCGCGCGCACCTTGCCGGTGACGTTCGACGCGCCCGCCGTGCTGCGCCCGCGCGGTCCGGCGACGATCACCGTGCATACGGCGCCCGGTGCCTATCTCACGCTCGCCGCGGTGGACGAGGGCGTGTTGCGGCTGACCGACTTTGCCTCGCCCGATCCGGTCGCGCATTTCTTCGGCCGCCGTGCACTCGGTGTCGACATCCACGACGAGTTCGGCCGCCTGCTGCGTCCGGCCGAAGGGACGCCGACCGTTTTGCATCAGGGCGGCGGTGGCGACGAGGGAGCCGGCGCGCCACCCATTCCGCAGATCGTCGTGTCGCTGTTCACCGCGCCGGTTCAGGCCGGCCCGGACGGCATCGCCCGCATTCCGCTCCAGTTGCCGGATTTCGACGGCCAGTTGCGGCTGATGGCGGTCGCGTGGTCCGGCGACAAGGTCGGCGATGCGAGCCAGGATGTGCTGGTCCGCGACAAGCTGATCGCGGAGGCACTCCTGCCCCGCTTCCTCGCGCCCGGCGACACCGCGCGGCTCGGCGTGCTGTTGCAGAATGTGGAGCTGCCGGCGGGCGCCGTCTCGGTGCATGTGGCGGCGAGCGGGGCGCTGACGCTGGCCGGACCCGACCGTTTGGCGGCGAACCTCGCCCAGCAGGCGCGCACCGTCGCGTTGACGCAGTTGCACGCCGATGCGGCCGGCGAGGGGCGGGTGAGCCTCGACGTCACCGGACCGGGCGGCTTCTCGGCGCATCACGAGGCGATCATCTCGGTCCACCCGGCGCGCGGGCGCGTCGTGGTGACGAGCAGCGGCGAGATCGCACCCGGCGCGCAGGCCAGGATCGTGCCGGACGCAACGGCATTCCTGCCCGGGACCTGGCGGGCGACGCTGTCCGTCGGCAGCGTGGTCCGCTACAGCCCCGCCGCCCTTGTGCAAGCGCTGCTCGACTACCCGTTGAACTGCCTCGAGCAATTGGTCAGCCGCGGTTTGCCGCTGGCAATGACGCAAGACAGCGCGCTCGCCGTTCCGGATCGCGCGGGACGGCTGGAACAGACAGTCGAATCCGTGCTCGATCATCAGCGCTACGACGGTGCATTCGGCCTGTGGAGCGCGAACGACGAAGCCGAACCCTGGCTCACGGCCTATGCGACCGAATTCCTGCTCCGCGCCCGTCAGGCCGGTGCGGTGGTGCCGCCGACCTCCCTTGATTCGGCCTTGCGATGGCTTTCGGACGAAATCGCGCATCCGCCGGAAAACGCGGCGGCGCGGGCCGCTCAGGCGTACGCGGTCTACGTGCTGACCCTCGCCGGCCACGCTCCGGCCGGAGCGATCAGGGTCATGGCAAGCAGCGAGGATGATCTGCCCACGCCGCTTGCCCGCGCTCAACTCGCGGCCTCGCTCGCGCGTCTGGCGCAGCCTGGGCCGGCGGCGTCGTTGTTCGATGCGGTACTCGCCGCGCCGGCTCGCCGGTACTGGAGCGCCGACTACGGCTCGGCGCTGCGCGACCAGTTCGCGACCGCCATGCTGATCAAGGAGAGTGGCATCGATGGCGGAGCGCTCGCCCGGCTGATCCCGACGCTGCCGGGTGCTGATCTCGACCCGCGCACGCTGGACAGCCAGGAGCAGGCCTGGGGTGCGGCGGCCGCCGCCGCGCTTGGGGTCGGCGCGCCACCCGTTGCCGTGACCGTCGATGGTCATGGGTTGCCGCCGGCGGCGACCGCCTCGATGGCGCTGACCACGCCGGTGACAGTGCGCAACCAGGGAACCGCCGCGGTGTCGCGAACAATCTCCATCTCCGGCGTGCTGCGCGTGCCGCTCCCCGCGTCGCGCAATCTGATGCACGTGCACCGGTTTTTCTACACGCTGGGCGGACAGCCGCTCGATCCGGACAAGCTCGCGCAGAACACCGTCTTCGTCATGGTGATCGAGGGCAAGGCGGAGGACGGGCAGGCGCACCAGGCGATGGTGCTGGCCGGCCTGCCGGCGGGGTGGGAGATCGCCGGGCGCCTCGCCGGCGGCAAGGTGCCCGGCATGGACTGGCTCGGCGAGCTGAGCGAGACGCGAGCGCAGCCCGCCGCCGATGACCGCTTCGCCGCCGTGATCGACCTCTCCGCCGAGCACTCGGCGTTCCGGGTCGGCACTATCCTGCGCGCGGTGACGCCGGGCGAGTATGAGTATCCGGGCACCGAACTCGCCGACATGTATCGCCCGGGAATTTTTGCCCGCCAGGGCGCGGTGCGGATCCACGTGCTGGCGCCGTGAGGCGGGCGGGCGCCGCGCTCGCCGCGATCGGCGCGCTGGCGGTGGTGGCGATCGGTCTCGATCGCGCCTTCCCGCCGGACCTGTCGCGCTTGACCGTCCTCGGCAGCCGGGTGGACGACGCATCGGGACAGATCCTCGCGCTGCGGCCGGCGACTGGCGGGGTTTGGAAGTTCCGCACGCAGGCGGAGCAGGTGCCGCGCTTTCTGCGTGATCTGCTGGTCGACATCGAGGATCGGCATTTCGACGTCCATCCCGGCATCGACCCCATCGCCGCCGTGCGGGCGCTGTGGCTGGACGTTCGCGCCGGACATGTCGTTTCGGGCGGTTCGACGCTCACGATGCAGGTCGCGCGCCTGCTGACGCCGCATCGCCGTACGCTCGGGGGGAAAGTGATCGAGGGACTTCGCGCGCTGCAATTGAGCGAACGCTTCGACAAAGACGCGATCCTCGGGATGTGGCTCTCCCTTGCCCCGTTTGGCGGCAATCTGGTGGGGGTCGCGGCGGCGTCGCGGGCGTATTTCGGCAAGCCGCCCGCGGCACTCGATCCCGCCGAGGCGGCGTTGCTGGTGGCGCTGCCGCGCCGGCCGGAGGCGTTGCGGCCTGACCGCCATCCGGATCGCGCGCGTGTGTTGCGCGACCGCATCCTGCTCCGGGCGGAACGGGACGGTCTGCTCGACCAAGCGGAGACGCGGACGGCGATGGCGGAAAGCGTGCCTCGGCGGCGTGTGACAATGCCGGATGCGGCACCGATGCTGTTCGCGCGCGAACGCGGTGATGTAAGGACCACGCTCGACGGCGCGTTGCAGTTGGCCCTTCAGGCAGCTTCGCGCGATGAATTGCACCGTCTGCCGCCGCGCGTCTCGCTCGCGGTGGTGATCGCGGATGTGCGCTCCCGCGCGGTGCTGGCCGCCGTCGCGGGCGACGCGGGAAACGCCGAGCGGGCGGGTTGGATGGACCTGACCCGGCGGGTTCGCTCCCCTGGCTCGGCGTTGAAGCCGTTCCTTTACGCGCTGGCGTTCGAGGACGGGCTGGCGGGACCCGATACCGTGCTGCCGGACGGCCCGAGGCGCTTCGCCGGTTACGCGCCGGAGGATTTCAGCCACCGCTTCAGCGGCGGCACGAGGGCGGCGGATGCGTTGCGGCGCTCGCTGAACCTGCCCGCCGTCGTTCTGCTCTCCCGCTACGGGCCGCAACGCTTCGTCGCCGCGTTGCATGACGCGGGGTTGATCCTGCCGGTGGACGCGACGGCATCGTTGCCGGTGATCCTGGGCGGCGCCGGGATCACCTTGCACGACCTGACGGCGCTGTATGCGGCGCTCGGCGGCGACGGGCGACTGACGCCGCTCCGCTGGCTGGCCGGCGTCGCGCGTCCTTCGAGGGTTCTGCTTTCGCCCGATTCCGCGGCCGAAGTCGCGGACATCCTGACGCGGCCGTTCCCGGGCGGCGGCCCGGCGGGGATCGCCTGGAAGACCGGCACCAGCGCCGGCAATCGCGACAGCTGGGCCCTGGGGTTCGACCGCGCGCACGTCGTCGGCGTATGGATCGGCCGCCCGGACGGCTCCGCGCGGCCCGGCCCCGCCGCCGCCGATATCGCGCTTCCGGTACTAGCGCGCGTCTTCGCGTTGCTTCCCCCGCATCCCCGCGTGGTCGCGCCCGTGTCGAGGATGGCGAGCCTGACCGTCCCCGCGCCGCCCGATACGCTGACGCTGCTGTTTCCGCCGCCCTCCGTCACGCTCGCGGGAATCGGACCGATCGAACTGCGGGCGCAAGGCGGTGAGCGGCCGCTGACGTTCCTCGTGGACGGGGCGGTTGTTGCGTCGGTGCCGGCGCTGCGCGAGACCCGATGGACACCGCTTGGGCCGGGCTTCTACGACGTCGCGGTGCTCGACAGTGCCGGGCATTCGGCGCGGGCGCATGTGCGTGTCGTTTCAGACGACGCAGAGGCGGCAGCGAGATAATCGGGTCGAGCGCCGTGTCGGAAACGGACGAGGGTCAATTCACACCGTTCGCGGCGAAGGTGTCCTTTGCCTTTGCGGATGTCAGGAAGCGGATGAAGTTTTCAGCCGCCTCGGGTTGCGGCGTGCCTGCCAGGGGGACGGCCGTGTAGGTGAGATAAACCTGTAGATCGCCGGGCAATGGCCCAAGATACCTGATGCCGGATGTTGTCGCGATGAGGGGTATCGTTCCCGCGGCGACGTCGTTGGCTTTTCCTTTCAACGCCGGTTCAAAAATTCCAAGCGGCGACGTGCGCACGATCCTCGGCTTGAGGGTTTCGGCGATGCCCAGGCGTTCAAGCACCTTCGCAAAGTAATTTCCTGATTGAACCTTGTTGAAGGACAGAGTGTCGACGCCAAGCAGAAATTCCTTGAGCTTCTCGGGCGTTGAAATATCCCGTGCCGGACTGTCGGCGCGCGCCCCGAGTCCGATGCCGACCCGACCGATCGTCGGTCGATCTCCGGCGCTTACTTTGCCCGACTTCATCAATTCCTCGACGAAATCCGGTTGCACGACAACGACGTCGCCCGCTTCGCCCGCGTCAATTTTCTGCTTCACGACGGGTGAGGGCGCCAACACCAACTCGACCTGCGTTTGGGTTTCCTGGCGATAGAGATCGGCGACCTTGCTCAAGGCGGGTCCGAGAGGGCTGTCGGCCATGACCTTGAGCGTCGCGGCTTGAGCTATTCCGGTGAATGCAAGCAATCCGGCCGCCAAGGCAGCCGGCATAACGACGCGTTTGCACATGGTGACCTCCGCCGCGGAAGGAAAGTCAGTATGGCGCGACATGAGACCTGTTCGGTGTCGTATGGCAAGAGGTTTCGGCCGTTTATCGTGGTCCGGCAGGTTGTCCGAGGAGCTTCAGCGGGGCCATTTACCCCAACAGCCGACGCTCCGGCTCCTTCCTTGTCATTCCCGCGGATGGATTGCGCTGCGAAAGTCGCCTGAAGGAACTCCCTTGTCCCAAACTCGTCATTCCCGCGAAAGCGGGAACCCAGCCGTTCCAGCACAGTGCGGCCCGCCTGGGTGCCCTGAGTTCACAAACGAAGTGCAACACCAGGCTAAGGTGTTGCAATGGCCGGAAATTACTCGCACCTCGATCTTGAGGACCGCTGCTCGATTGCCCGCCTTCATGAAGGCGGGCAATCGGTGCG
>JBAWFF010000250.1:0-3624 GCA_049591635.1 Acetobacteraceae bacterium | reverse complement strand
CGGCGGATGCGGTTCGCGGATGGCGCGGTGCGCGCCGGCTACAACGCGCGGATCGCCGCCGACGCCCGGGCGGGGATCATCGTCGCGATCGAGATGACCGACCGGCGCAACGATGCCGGCCTCGCCGTACCAATTGTGGACGACATCGCTCGGCGCTACGGGGTTCCACCGAAGCGGCTGTTGGTCGATACGAACGACGCGACCGCCGCCGACATCGCGGCGCTGGCCGAACACCCCAAGGGGTCGGTGATGGTGTTCGCCCCGCCGCCCGCCGAGCGAGAGGACGTGAAGCCCGTAACCTTGGCCAGGCGGGCGAAGCAGCGCGCCCGCGAACCCGACGCCGTCCGGGCATGGCGAGCGCGGATGGCGACCGAGGACGGCGAGGCGATCTACAAGCGGCGCATGTTGATCGAGAGGATCAACGCCGAACGCAAGAACCACGGGTTCGGCGCCATGCTGGTGCGCGGCCTGCGGAAGGTGCAGGCGGTGGCGCTGTGGCACGCCCTCGCCCACAACCTGATCGCCGCCCACCGCTTGCGGACCGTAGCTGCCTGATGCAGCCCGATCACCCGACGTGCCGCGCCAGTCCCGCCGGCTCGCTCAATCCGGGCGACCCGAGACCCGGCCGGGCCGAAACAAAAATCCCCGCGACCCCATCTCATGGCCTCCACGCGAAAAGCTTCACACGCTCTTGCGCGGGAATGACGGCGGAGCTTAGAGCCAGCGCCCCCCTCGGGCCGTCACTAAGGACCGTGAAGTGACCACCTTGCGCCTCGTGATCTTCGATTGCGACGGGGTGCTGATCGACAGCGAGCCGGTTTGCAACCGGGTCGTGGCCGAGGCGCTGACCCGTCTCGGCTGGCCCATGACCGCCGAGATTTGCGAGCAGCGATTCGTCGGCATGTCGTTTCACGACATGCAGCCGGTTGTCGAAGCGCGGCTTGGACGCGCGTTGCCGGCATCATGGATCGCCGATCTCGCCACCGACGTCGCGCGGACGATGGAAACCGAGGCGGTGGTCGTTCCGGGCGCCAAGGCAGCCATCCGGGCGGTCGCCAGCCTCGGTCTGGATTGGCGGGTCGCGTCCAACTCCTCGCATCAGGAGATGGCGGCGAAGTTCGGCTGCACGGGTCTAGCTGGACTTGTCGCCGGACGTCTGCACAGCTCCGAGGACGCGATCGCCGAGGGTGGGCGCGGCAAACCGGCCCCCGATGTCTTCCTTCGAGCCGCGCGTTCGGCGGGAATAGAGCCGGCGGCGTGTTTGGTGATTGAGGACTCGGCGCACGGTGCGCGCGCCGCGAAGGCCGCCGGGATGGAGTGCCTCGGCTTCTGCCCAAATGGCGACGGAGCATTGCTCGCAGCCGAGGGCGCGGTCCTGTTCCACTCCCTGGCCGATTTGCCGGGCCTGTTGCGAGCGCGCCTTTGACCATCCCCATCCTCGCCCACGCCTACCCCTGGACCAAGGCGTTCCACGTCATCTCGCTGATCGCCTGGATGGCCGGGATGTTCTACCTGCCGCGCCTCTACGTATACCATTGCGACCTGCGCGTGGGCTCGGCGGAGAGCGAGCGGTTCAAGGTGATGGAGCGGCGCCTCCTCAAGCAGATCGTCAACCCGGCGATGATCGCGACCTGGACCTTCGGCATCCTTCTGGTGCTGACGCCGGGGGTCATCGACTGGTCCTGGGGGTGGTGGCACGTGAAACTCGCCGCCGTCATCGCGATGTCGGCCTTGCACGGCGAGTTCGCCCGCTGGCGGCGCGACTTCCTGCATGACCGCAACCGCCGCCCGGCGCGTTTCTACCGGATCGCCAACGAAATCCCGACCCTGCTGGTGATGCTGATCGTCATCATGGTGATCGTGCGGCCCTTCTGATCGGGACTTGACGCCGCGAGGCGCATGGGCCATGTCCGGGCTTGACGGCGCCCCACGCCTGTGTAGCTTCGGGGTTCCCTCCCTCTCCTCCTCCATACGATCGGTCGGCGCGGCGCGCCCCTACTCTCCCGGTCGTGACCCCTCCACGAAGACCGCCGAGGCTCCAGATGCATCTTGCCGAACTCAAGGCAAAGTCCCCCGCGGACCTGCTCAGCTTCGCCGAGGACCTCCAGATCGAGAACGCATCGAGCCTGCGCAAGCAGGACATGATGTTCGCGATCCTGAAGAACCTGGCCGAGAACGACCAGGCGATCCACGGCGAAGGCACGCTCGAAATCCTGTCCGACGGCTTCGGGTTCCTCCGCAGCCCGGAGGCGAACTACCTGCCCGGCCCGGACGACATCTATGTGAGCCCGACCCAGGTTCGCCGCTTCGGTCTGCGGACCGGCGACACGGTCGAGGGCCAGATCCGCGCGCCGAAGGATGGCGAGCGCTACTTCGCGCTGCTGAAGGTCAACACGATCAACTTCGAGCCGCCGGACGCGGTGCGCCACCGGATCAACTTCGACAACCTCACGCCATTATACCCCGACGAGCGGCTGCGGATGGAGGTCGAGAACTTCCAGTCGGTCGCCAAGGCACCGGGGAAGGACTTCACCCCCCGGGTGATCGACCTGATCGCGCCGATCGGCAAGGGCCAGCGCGCGCTGATCGTGGCGCCCCCGCGCACCGGCAAGACGGTGATGCTGCAAAACATCGCCACCGCCATCTCGAGCAACCATCCCGACGTCTTCCTGATCGTGCTGCTGATCGACGAGCGGCCCGAGGAAGTAACCGACATGGCCCGCAGCGTGAAGGGCGAGGTCGTCAGTTCCACCTTCGACGAACCGGCGACGCGCCATGTCGCGGTGACCGAGATGGTGCTGGAGAAGGCCAAGCGCCTGGTCGAGCACAAGCGCGACGTGGTGATCCTGCTCGATTCGATCACCCGTTTGGCACGCGCCTACAACACCGTGGTTCCGTCGTCGGGCAAGGTGCTGACCGGCGGCGTCGACGCCAACGCCCTGCAACGGCCCAAGCGCTTCTTCGGCGCGGCGCGCAACATCGAGGAGGGCGGCAGCCTGACGATCATCGCCACCGCCCTGATCGACACCGGCAGCCGGATGGACGAGGTGATCTTCGAGGAGTTCAAGGGCACCGGCAATTCCGAGATCATCCTCGACCGCAAGATCTCCGACAAGCGCAGCTTCCCGGCGATCGACATCACCAAGTCGGGCACGCGGAAGGAAGAGTTGCTGGTCGACAAGGCGACCTTGTCGAAGATGTGGGTGCTGCGGCGCATCCTGAACCCGATGGGGACGGTGGATGCGATGGAGTTCCTGCTGGATAAGCTGAAATACAGCAAGACGAACAATGACTTCTTCGACGCGATGAATACCTGAGGGAAGTGGCGGGCAGGGCGGCCAACTGTGAAGGCAAGTCCGCAATGCCGATAACGAGACCGTACCGAAGGAATTGCCGTCAGTTCGACAATGGAACTTATGCGGAAGGTGGGAGAGCGCGATACATATTGCATCCGAAATATGCCAAGGACCCGGACAAGTATGTCCGAGGATTTCTCTTAGGTCGTGTGGACGGATTTAACCAGCATCAGACCGCACGCAAAACTGATGACGGCCGAGTAGCTGATATCGGTCTTCTCGCACCGCATGGCGACGCGTTTGAACCGCTTGAGCTTGCCGATTGCCT